>DAINDC010000344.1:0-2134 GCA_036732085.1 Fibrobacterota bacterium
GAGCTTGGAATCCCGCAACTTGCCGGCCGAGGAGTTCATGGTCAGGTTCTGCCCATGTGTGCGGGAACCTTTGGTGGAAACGGGCCATAGGTACGCGTGGTGTGGAGAAATGGAGGGTGGTAAGGAACTGACCAGGGGGTGGGAAGCGGTTGACCAGGCCCGCTATAACCGAAAAGAGTCTGCTAGGCGTCTCGCTCCGACTCAACCGTATCGAATTCGTCCGCGACACCGTACTCCCGAAGTTTTGCCTTCAAGGTATTCCGTGAAATCCCGAGCCGCCGCGCCGCTTCGGATTTGTTCCAATCCGTCTGCTTCAGGACATAGAGGATATGCGCCCGAGTCATCGCTTCGAGCGAGAATCCATCTGTAGGGGCTAACTTGTTTCGATGGCCGAGGGCCATCGACACCTCCAAGAGTTCCCGTGGCAAATGGTCGAGGCCGATCACGTCGCTGTCCGTGAGAATCAACGCCCGCTCGATAACGTTGCGAAGTTCGCGTACGTTGCCCGGCCACGAATACTGAAGCAATACCTGCCTCGCTTCTTCCGAAAAACTTTTGGGACGTCGCTTCAAATCCGCCGCCACTCGTCGGACAAATTCGTCCGCAAGCAAAAGCACATCTCCTCCTCGCTCACGCAAGGGCGGCGTTTGGATGCTGAAAACATTAATGCGATAGAAAAGATCCTCCCGAAACCGGCCCGCTTTAACGAGTGCACTCAAATCGCGATTCGTCGCGGCCACCACTCGCACATCAGGTCGAATTTCACGGTTCCCGCCTACCCGCCGGATGGGTTGTCCTTCCAGGACTCGTAGCAACTTTGGTTGCACGCCCAGTTCGATTTCACCGATCTCGTCCAGAAAAATGGTGCCGCCATCGGCAAGCTCGAATAGACCTGGCTTGGCGGTCTTGGCATCCGTAAAGGCGCCCCGCTCGTGGCCGAACAGTTCGCTTTCAACCAGATTGCCCGGTATGGCGCCACAGTTGAGCTTGGTGAGCGGTTTCGTGCTTCGTCGCGAGAGTTCATGAATCGCCGCGGCCACCAATTCTTTCCCGGTGCCGGTCTCGCCGGTGATAAGAACGGCGGTCTGAGGCGCCTCCGCAGCGCGCAATATCAAGGAACGCAGGGCCCTCATCGGCGCGCTCTCTCCGAGCAATCCATGCGTTTCCTTCTGATGTTGATGATGAAAGGCCCGTACCTCGGAACGCAGATTGTGAAGATCGGAAACGCGGCGAAGGATATTCCTCATCTCCTCGATTTCAAAAGGTTTGATGAGATAGTCATAGGCTCCGAACTTCATCGCCTGCACCGCCGTTCGGGCGTCCAGGCTCGCGGTGATTACCGCGATAGTCGCATCTTCGTCGCTCTGACGGAACTCCCGGAGAAGATCCAGGCCGGAGGCGTCCGGAAGCCCCAAATCGAGTACCACGAAGTTGACTTTATTCCTATTGAAAATCTCGCGCGCTTCCACCCCCAGAGCCGCGGAAAAGACGCGACATCCATTGTGGGAAAAGAAATCGGAGAGCGACTCCCGCATGCCCGTATCATCTTCAACAACCAGTACGGCCAGCTTCATGCGAAACTTCCAATGCGGATGCGGTCAGAATCAGTCATTTCCACTTCGACCCTTTCCTTATCCGATTTCTGCGGACCGTCCTTGGTGAACCGAAGTACGAATCGGCTCCCGACCCCCAGGACCGACTCGACGCGGACGTCTCCACCGTGCTCCTTCATGATTTGATAAATGATTGCCAGTCCGAGTCCGGTGCCGGTGGTTTTCGTGGTGAAGAAAGGATCGAAGATATGCCCAATCTTGTCCTCCGAAATGCCGGCTCCCGTGTCGGTAACCGCAATGCATATGCTCTTTCTTTCGTTTGCTTTATCCGTGGATGAATTGTCGGTGAACACTTCGACCATGATGTTGCCTCCTTTCCCCGTCGCCTCGATGGCATTGATTACGAGGTTGATAACCGACTCGCGGACCTTCACGACATCGACGACAGCCCAACATGGCTCGGAGAAGAGCCCGACCTGGAGCGTGACGCCTTGCCGGTGAGCGTGCGTTTCGAACAACATCAGGGCCTCTTTAACCAAAGCATTCAAGTCGCGACGTTCCAGCCTCGGTGAGGTTGGTTT
>DAINDC010000344.1:2144-6059 GCA_036732085.1 Fibrobacterota bacterium
GGTTTGGCAAAAGCGGAAAACCTTTTTAGGAACTCGGACAACCGATCGATTTCACCGATTATTCGCGCGACATAGCGGGTAATCCTGGGGTCGCCAACGACATCCTCCTCCATAACCTGCAATGTCGTCTTTATAGCAGCCAGTGGGTTGGCGACGTCATGAACAATGCCGGCGGCAAGACGCCCGGTTGCGACGAGTCTTTCGGTCTGCGCCAGTTGGAGACGCGTTGCCTGTTCTCGTTGCACCGACTCGGTGACGTCCACGGAAAGGCGCAGCATCTCGACCACATTGCCCTCAGTGTCTTTCACGGGAGTGGAAACGACCTGATAAAATCTTTCCTTCCCTTCCGAGTTTCGACAACGGACCAATTCCCGATACGGCCGGCCTGACTTGCGGACATGATCCCAGTGGCAATTCTGGCATGGACGAGGTTCGCCCCGCAGCATTTCGTAACATGGATGTCCGATAACGTTGTCGGTTCCTCCATGCTCCTTCGCGAGCACACGGTTGGCCCAGAGGATACGCATGTTACTGTCGATCAGGCAGAGTTCTCCCCCCATGGAACTCACAATATCATCCAGCTTCTGTTTTTCAGCCCGCACCGACGCCTCGGCTTTTTGGAGATCCCGCGTGCGCTCTTCAACCCGATTTTGTAATCTCAAATTCCATGATTCCAGCTCATCGTGCGATCTTGCGAGGTATTCGGTCATCACGTTGAACTTTTCCGCAAGCACCTCCATCTCGTCGCCTGTATGCACGTGGATGCGATGGGAAAGATTACCGGCTGCAATGATCTCCGTTCCCTCGTGAAGCACTCGTAAGGGGACCGTGAAGTGCCGTGTTACCAGCACCGACAAGCCGGCAAAACCAAGTGCAGAGACCAGGATCAGGACCAGGGAAATCCTAAGGAAACCATTGACCGGCGTGAGGAACGTGGCTGTTGGTACTGATAAGCCGAAAATCCAATTACGCCCGTCGCTCGGGCTCCCAACCGGAATGGGCACAAAGGCGGCAACGATTCCAGACTTGGAAACAAGGCTACCCGGACGCCCTTGGAGAATGCGGGATGCATTTTCGCCCCCGAAGTCACGGATCACATCGACGGGGATGCGCCGGATCGATCCCCCATTGGACGCTTGGGGAAGGTCGTACGCAAGATATTTCCCCTCTTGCGTTGCAAGGAATGCCATGCCGTCCGGGGGCCGCGGCCCTATGTGTGCCAACAGATAATCAAGCCTTACCCGGATGCTGAGTACGCCGCGGTGCAGCCCATCTTCCGTGATCAATGGCGTTGCATACTCAACCTGCGTTCCGCCTCCCACGCCCGGTACCTTTTCGGAACCTGCCCTGGCGATTTGGGAAATATAAACATGACCGGCTTCCAGACCAGCCGCAGCTTGGAATGCCGCATCCACAACGGGCAGCGGTGTTGAGCGAACGTATTCCAGGCCCCTCCCTTGATCCTCGAGACGCAAGAATTCGCGGCCGGTTTCGTCGGAAAGGATCAGGCGTACCGGCTGATAGCATTTCTTCGCCCGGGCCATGATAAGCAACTCTCCGACCATGCGCTCACGCAGCCCGTTTTCCGTCCCGGATGCGCCAAGCGCCGTGTACTGTATCATTGAAGGAAAGTCGCTCATCGCAACGACGTCAAAAAGAAGCCGTTCCATAGATGTGCGAATCTCGAAGGCTTCGGAACTCGCATTCACCTCAAGCTGTCGAACGGTCCGCTCGCCTATGCAGCGACTGGCGGTAATGAGACCGTAAGTGAGCAGCACCAGTGCAAGCGCGGTCATCCCTAGAAACGCGCCGAGCAGCTTAGCGCGTAGGGAAATCCGAAGATTGGGGAGAAATCTCATATACACACCTCCGCACCCGTTTACTACAAGCAATTGCCAAGCCAGGTCTTGGCCTTCGGTTGCGCAATGGAGCCACCCGCAATTGGGGTGCATCCCTGGCTATAAGCATGCAAACTTGAATCCTTGCGTAAATCGGCACGACCCGGCCGGCGATATCGATTCCGGCCAGGCCTTTAGCAGGAGAAAAATAGGTGCCGTAACGGCCAAAAATCTCTCAATTTAAACGCACCACTTTCAAAGTCCGTTCCCTAGACATTTTGTCAGCGAACTCGTGCTTAAATTCAAAATAACATCCACTTATTAGGCGAATACCTTGATAGTATTGACATCCTTCGGTATTTCAAGGGCTGGTCCAATCACTTATGCATCGATGGCTGCCATTTTGGCATCGAGGGTGGCGAATGTTTCAGAGGTGTCTAAACATTTTACTTTCGACCGAAGCCGCCTTCATTATCGCCCCCTACCAGCATATATATCGTTAAGCCTCCATCTTACCTATTCCCCCGAGTTTTGTTCTACATTATCCTATCCCCCTGGATAGGATAATAAATGTCAATTCATGAATCCCACGACGCCATCCTGAAACGCCTTAAAAGGGCCCAAGGTCATTTAGGCAAGATCATCGAAATGATGGAATCCCGAAGGGAATGCCTGGACGTGGCCCAGCAGATGCACGCCGTCCTCTGCGCCTTGGACAACGCCAAAAAAACCTTCATCCACGATCATATCGATCACTGTCTTGAACACGCCCTGGAGAGCAAATCCGCTTCCAAAAAAAGCGACCTCCGCGAGTTCAAGGAAATCACCAAGTACCTGTGAGGACATCCCAATGCGATCCCTGTCCGAGTTGATGCAAAGCGGCGCCAGCACTTGGTTATTCTTCCCCACGGCCGTGGTGCTCGGCGCCTTGCACGGTTTGGAGCCCGGGCATTCCAAGACCGTCATGACGTCCTTCATCGTCGCTGTGCGCGGAACCGTGCGCCAAGCCATCCTTCTCGGCCTCTGCGCCGCCTTTTCGCATTCGTTAATCGTATGGATTCTGGCCGGCGTCGGGATTTCCTTCGGCAGCCATTGGAACACCGAGGCTACCGAGCCGTATTTCCAATTGGCTTCGGCGGCGCTTATCCTGCTCATCGCTTTTTGGATGCTATGGACCATCTACCGGGGAAGACGACCTCAGGCCGGACATGACCATGGCGAAGAAGGTCCCCATGACGGCATGATGATCCAGACGGGGCACGAGGACGTAGAGATCTCGGTTTATGAGACTGGCATGCCCCCGCACTTTCGCCTTTACTTTTTCGACCATGGCATACAGGGCCCGCCTCCCGGGAATCCGACCGAATTAGAAATCGTTACCGTCCGCTCAGGCGATGTACGCCAGAAATTTTCTTTCACGCGTAAGGGCGAGTTCCTGGAATCCACCACGGATATCCCGGAGCCACATGAATTCATGGCTGAGTTGACAATAAGCCATGGCGGCCATAGCCACTCTTTTCGCAAGCAATTCACGGAGGATCACCACCACAGCCACGAAGGTCTTGAAGTTGGATCAGCGGATTTTAAGGACGCCCATGCGCAAGCGCATGCCGAAGATATCAGGAAGCGTTTCACCAATCAAAACGTGACCACGGGGCAGATCGTTCTCTTCGGGTTGACCGGCGGATTGATCCCTTGTACCGCGGCCATCACCGTGCTTTTATTATGTCTGCAAACCCACAGGGCCCTGCTGGGCTTTTTACTGGTCATGGGCTTCAGCACCGGATTGGCGGCAACCATGGTGGCTTCCGGAGTCCTGGCAGCCTGGGGGATGCGTCATGCTACGAAACGATTCCGGAGATTTTCCGGACTTGTCGAAAAGGCTCCGTATATTTCCATCGCCGTGGTTATTTGCCTTGGACTCTTCATGGGTTTGCAGGCCTGGAAGCATATACGGTGATATAGGCCAACCTAGCCGGCCATTTCCAGCTGGATAGGACGGCGCTTGGCTTGCCGATCCGATTTTAATCACTTGGGTCAATTCCCCGCAGCTTGCTGCGGCTTGCAATTTTCCTAA
>DAINDC010000345.1:0-6057 GCA_036732085.1 Fibrobacterota bacterium
GTACCTGTAACAGTACAACGATTTAGCAAACCGTCGCCTTAAGCCACTCGGCCACCCCTCCTTCCGACGGAAACCCCGTTTTCGAGAAACGAGAACCATAGGCCGGCGTAAGCGGCTCCGCAAAGCTGCAAAGGTGCTAAGTATAAATAAAATTGCTATTTGTGGCATCGAATGGGCGTCTTCGGAAAACTGAAATGGACGATTTTAGGGGTCGGGACCGCAGGGGTCGCGCTGGCCCTGGGCGGCTTCGGCGCGTTCACGATCGCCACCCATCAGAATCCCAACAATACCTTCACCCGCGACGGCATCATGCAAATCCTATCCAAGGAAAGCACGGTGTACTATTCCGATGGGAAGACCAAGGTGGGGACCTTTTTCGAAGGCCAGCACCGCGATTACGTCCCCTTCGATTCCATCCCGCCCCTGATCGTCCAGTCCCTGGTGGCCGCGGAGGACCATAACTTCTACACGCATGGCGGCATCGATCTCAAGGCGATGGCCTATGCCATGCTCGACAATATCAAGTCCGGAAGCTTCCGCCGAGGCGGAAGCACCTTGACCCAGCAGACCGCCAAGAACCTTTTCAACCGCCGCGGCCGCACCATCGCCGGCAAGTTCACGGAACTCATCAACGCCTACCGGCTCGAGCGGAATTTCACCAAGAACGAAATCCTGGAATTCTACCTCAACCAATTCTTCGTCTCCGGCAACGGCCATGGCGTGCGCATCGCGGCGCGGTATTTCTTCAACAAGGATCTGTCCAGCCTCAACCTGTTGGAATGCGCTTTCATCGCCGGATCGGTGAAGGGCCCCAACCAGTACAATCCCTTCATCCAGGAGACGGCGGAGAAGAAGGACATGGCCCTCCATCGGGCCCAGCTCCGCGTGGCCTACGTGCTCAAGCAGCTGTACCAGCAGGGCAAGATCAGCAAGCAGCAATACGCGGACGCCTCCCACCAGAAGCTGGAATTCCATCGCGGCGCCTTCCGGTTCACGCTCTCGACCAATATGGTCAAGGCCAAGAAGCTCCTGGAATCGCCGGCCATGCAGGCCGTGCTGGAAAAGAACGACGTCGACGATTTCATGACGGAGGGTCTGCAGGTCTATACGACCCTGGACGCGAACATGCAGCGGGCGGCCGAGTACTCGACCTATGCCAATCTCGCGCGCCTCGATCTCATCCTGCGCGGCTACCACCCGCCCAAGGATTCGGCCGTGTCTTTGGTGAGCGCCTTTACGCCCGGGGGCTTCTATACGGGGCGCATCGTCTCCTCGCCGGCGCCCAAGAAGGACGGGACCTTGCAGCCCATCGGGGTCTCCTTCGGTTCCGCCCGCGCCTCCATCACTCCCGAGGCCCTGGAACGCTTCCTCCGCAACTGGAACCTGCATGAGACGGGATCCGCCGAGTTACCCCCCGCCTCCGTGCGCGCCGGCGTGATCGCCAAGGACTTCGGCGTGGGCCGGGCCGTCCTCTGCGCCGTGCCTTACAAATACCATCCCGAGGGAAAGGCCGGCGGGGCCGCCGATCCCGTGCCGGAAATGCCCGTCGAGCTCGAAATCGCCCAGCGCCCGGAAATCCAGGGAGGCGCGCAGATCCTCCGCGACGGCAAGGTCCTGGCCAATGTGGGCGGGTTCGAGAATACCGGTTACGATCGAGTCAACCAGGCCCGACGCCAGTTCGGCTCCGGGTTCAAGCCCCTCGTCTATGCCGCGGCTTTGGAACTCGGCTGGAAGCCCCTGGACCCGCTTTTGAACTTCCGCCAGCTCTTCCGCATGGGCAATGTGTTCTATTTCCCCAAGCCCGATCATGCTCCCGAGGATACCGTCAGCATGGCCTGGGCCGGCCGCCGTTCCGAGAACGTCGCCAGCATCTACCTGCTCTTCCATCTCTTCGACAAGACGCCGTTCGCGCGCTTTTGGGAAATCGGCCGCGATATCGGCATGGCTCCCGAGAGCTTCAACATGCAGGGCGAGTTCGAAATCTTCGTGCGCGATTCGCTGGGCCTGGTGCTCAACCAGGATCGCGCCCGCGAGCTTATCTACCAGAAAGAGGCCTCCGATCTTGGAATCGACCTCACCTTCGAAGGCAAGGTGTCCGAGTCCGAAGCGCTCAAGACCTTGCCCTATGGGATCGGCTATGCCAAGGAGCAGCAGAAGTACGTCGGCTCCAGCGACAAGGAGGACGAGCTCCGCGTCCGCATCCTCGGCCGCAACTTCCTGGCCTACCTCGCGGAAGCCCGCGCCTGGGAGAATCGCGCCACCAGCGGCGTCCATTATACCGTGGCCCGCCAGAACGTGGGCGGCGCCGTGGGCATCTTCGCCACGCGGCCGGACAGTTCCTGGACCCCGATCGCGGAACCGGATCAATGGTTGGCGAGCGATTCCGCCCTGGTCGAAGGCGAAGTGGGCATCGGCGCGATCAAGCGGCTGCAGGCCAAGCTGGACGCGCGCGGCGGCGACGAATCGCCGGGCTATACCAAGGAGAACCTATATGCCTCGCAGGACTTCCGCGCCTTGGCCGCTCTGCGCTATATCGTCTGGTTCAGCCGCAAGCTGGGCATCACTTCGCCGCTGGATCCGGTGATCTCCTTCCCGCTGGGCGTCAATGTCATCACCCTCGGCGAGGCCGTGAACGCGTACCAGGCTCTCAAGGACGGCTATACCTACAAGAGCAAGTTCGGCGACCACCAGCTCTTCATCGAGAAGATCTGCCTGCATGACGGCACGGTCATCTACGAGGATTACCTGGAGCGCGAGAAGGTCATTTCCGAGCGGACCCGTTTCGGCATCGAGGCCATCCTGGGCGCCGTGGTCAAGGGCGGCACCGGCCAGCAGATCGGGCGCGAACTCAAGATCCCGACGGGGGACAAGGGCGGTCCGGAACTGCCGCTGCCCGCCTACGGAAAGACCGGCACCACCAACGATTATCGCAACGGCGCCTTCCTGGGCTTCGTGGCCGCGCCCAAGGGCGTCAACAAGGGCTTCGACGCCCAGAGCGGTTTCTGCATCGGCGACTACGTGGGTTTCGACGACAACGTGTCCATGCTGCGCAAGGGCTTCAAGGGCACGGGCAGCGCCGTAGCCATCCCGGCCTGGATCCAGCAGGCCCATGCCATCGCCGAGATCGACGCCTTCGCGGATCGCATCGACCTGCTCGATCTGGACATCCAGGCCACGGGTCAGGCCCCGCTCTTCCAGCAGGAAAAATACGTGCATTACCTCGTCTCCAAGCGCACGGGCCTGGCCTTGCAGGGCGCGGATCAGGAAGCGCTCAAGACCAAGTCCTATACGGAAGACCTTTCGGACGAATTGGTGGGCGAGAACGCGGGCGCGGATCCGGCGGCCGTCACTACCGTCCTCATCCGCGAAGAGTGACGGGGCGGGCATGATCATGTGGAAACCATCGGGAGGCGGCATGGGCCTTGGCAAGGTACGGAGCGTGAACCTGGAGGTTACCGGGGCAACCCGGACGGTTACCGGCGCACCCCAGAGGGCTGCCCAGGGAAACATGCGGGTTACGTGGATCGCCTTTGGGCTCTGGGCGGGCCTGGCGGCCTCGGCCGTCCTCTTCCAGGGCTGCGCGGGCACGAAATCGGCGGAATCCAAATCCGGGAAATCCGGCCCTTCCGCGGTCAAGGTGGACGAGGCTGCGGATCTCTCCGAGCTCTCCAAGGCGGTCAAGACCCAGGACGATGCCGCGGTCCTGAACCTGCTGCTCGGCTACCGCATGCTGTTGCTCAAGAATCCGGATGCCAACTCCCTGGACAAGGAGACCCTCAAGAAGAGCCGTCAGGCCTATGACCGGCTGGAAGCGGCCCTGCGCCATGGCGGGTTGCAATCCCAGTCCCAGGACGGCGGGGAGCGCGTCTATACGGTCACCAACGAGGAGAAGCTCTCCCTGCAGGAAGTGATCCGATCCGCATCCGCGGCCGCCGAGAAGGACGCGCGCGACGGCGATTGGGAAAAGGCGAAGGCGCGTTGGAAGGAGATCGTGCAGAGCAAGACCGCCGTCACCTTCACCATGGAAGAGGCCCAGTGGGGACTGACCTTGGCGGATGCTTTGCAATCGGCCCTGCCCGATTCGATCAAGAAGCGGCTCAAGGAAGTGAACGAGAGCTATGCGGCCGACATGAACCATGAGGAGATCGGCAAGCAGGTCAAGGTGCTGCTGGAAGCAATCCCGGACGTGAAGCTCCAGCGCGAGCTCAAGAAGCTGGCCAATCGCGCCTGGGAAAAGGACAAGCGCGCCGGGCGCCTCACCTCGCCCCAAGTGGTCCAGACGTTGCCGCCCGAGAATCTCCCGCCGGTTGCCGATTCCGTCAAGGCTTTGCCCGGTGTCACGCCGCCCGCCGCCGCGGCCGGATCGGGAATGCCGACCCAAGCCGCCGCCCCGATGAGCCCGGAAGCCGCCGCCGTCGCCGCCGAGGCCGATACCCTCACCTCGCAAGGCAAGTATGTCGCGGCGTTGAAGTCCCTGGACAAGGCCGGGGACCAACCCTGGGTCAAGGAAAAGAAGAACCGGATCGGCGATCGCTTCTGCGAGGACAAGCGCCGCTCGGCCGCCAACTCCTTCAAGGACTTCAAGAAAGCCTCCGATGATTCGATGAAGCGCATCCTGCTCAAGCGCACGGCCTCCGATCTCGACAGCTGCCTTTTCTATTTCCCCGAGCTCTCCGTGAGCCAGAAGGTCCGCAAGAACCGGGAAATGGTCGAGACGGAGCTTAAGAAGCTGAAGCCATGATCCATCGGCCTCTCAAGGGCACCCACTTTTCCCGCTATGTGATGGGCTCCGTCTTCCTGGCTTGCGGCCTCCTGCTCACCACCGTGCACCTGCTGGCCGGCGGGGCCTTCCTGGCGCTGGCGGCGGTAATCTTCTACTACGCGCCGCGCTGGAACCTGCGCATCGAACTGACGGAGGATTCGATCCGGTTTTCGGAAAACGTGGTCGAGACGGTTCCGCTGGTATTGCGCCTGGCCGATGTCGCGGAAATCCGCAGGGTCGAGCAGAAGGAGACCCGGAAGGGCTTCCTGACCACCTATCCCGAGTACTATCCCTTCGTGGAATTCGAGACCCGCGGGGGCCGTATCTATCGCATGCACGACATCTTCGGCCTGGGCTTCGACGAGGAGATCGCGAGGCTGGGTAAGGCCGCCGGGGTGCTCATGCAGGCCTTTCCGCGCCGTGGGGAGGACGAAGCGGAAGAGGAAGAGGAAGAGGAAGCGAAGCCGGACTCGGATTCCGGCGGCTCCCGCGACGTTTAAGGCCGACGAACTTAATTTTACCTTAACCCCGCTATGACCGAACCTTCCGTCCCCACCTTGCCGCCTTTCCCGACCGCGGCTTTCGATCGCCTGCTCCCATGGGCCTTCGAGGAGGACGAGGGTTCCGGAGATGTTACCTCCCTCGCCACCATAGACGCAAAGGCGGCCGGGCGCGCCACTTTGCTCTGCAAGCAGGACGGGATCCTGGCTGGCCTTCCCTTGGTGGAAAGGGTGTTCCGCCATCGGGGATTTTCCCCTAAGCTGACCGCGCATCGCAAGGAAGGCGAAGCTGTGGCCGCCGGCACCGAGGTCATGACCTTGGAAGGGCCGCTGCGCGCCTTGCTCGTCTGCGAACGCATCCTGCTCAACTTCCTGCAAAGGCTTTCAGGCATCGCCACGGCCGCGCATGAGTATGCCAAGGCGCTGGAGGGTTCCGGGACCAAGGTTCTGGATACGCGCAAGACCCTGCCGGGTTACCGTCTCCTGGACAAGTATGCGGTGGCGATCGGCGGCGGGAGCAACCACCGCATGGGTCTCTACGATATGGTGCTGATCAAAGATAATCACATAGATTACGCGGGTTCTTTGCCCGAAGCCCTCCGCAGGGTCCGCGCGACGGGTCTAGAACTGGATATCGAAGTAGAAGCAAGAACACTTGAAGACGTTAAGGCGGCTATCGGATTGGGCGTGCAGCGCGTCTTGCTCGACAACATGAGTATTGAGATGATGAGAGAAGCTGTGCACGTGACCGCCGGTCGCGCAAAGTTGGAGGCTTCAGGAAACGTAACACTCGAA
>DAINDC010000346.1:0-6009 GCA_036732085.1 Fibrobacterota bacterium
ACAAGCACGGTTCTGTGAGAGGTGGTCCCGGTGACGGGGCCGCCTACTCGACCGATTGCCCCTCGGTTTTATCGTTCCCGTCATTCACTCCTTTCAACTATTCCCATCATGAAGTAATAGAGTTGTTTAATTGGATGCCTATCCGCCAATTCCTATATCGCCAAAGCCCGTTTTTCCAATTCCCTTCGACTACTCCGGGGGGATGAAAACTATTCGAGGGACGATTTCAAATGGGCCGTCCATGCGGCCAAGACCATCCAGGGCCATTACAAGGTGAGCGGCCATGTCGCCAACGACCACTCCCGCCACTTCGGAATCGCCGGCACTCCGGCCACCCTTCCAGGACTGATACTGGATGACCAAGATCGCCTATTTCTTCTAACCCGCCCTGACACTCCCCCTGACTTTGGGTAATTTGATTACCGATATGCCGCCGGCCCTGTAGTTCCACAGCGTGGCCGACCGCAAATTCGGGAGCAAGGGCATGGCCGAAAAATTCCCGTGGTCGAAATCCGATCTGCGCTTCATGGATCTCGCCTTCGCCGAAGCCCGCAAGGTGAAAGGCAAGACCTTGCCCAATCCGGCCGTAGGCGCGGTCCTGGTGAAAGCTGGAAAGGTGGTGGGGAAGGGCGGCACCCGGCCCGCCGGGCAATCCCATGCGGAGGTGGTGGCCCTGTCCGAAGCCGGCGCGAAAGCCCGCGGCAGTATCTTGTACGTTACCCTGGAGCCTTGTTGCCACCACGGTCGCACGCCTCCCTGCACCCTCGCCGTCATCGCCGCCGGGGTCAAGGAAGTGGTCATCGCGGCCAAGGACGCCAATCCGGTGGTGGGAGGCAAGGGAATCCAGGCTTTACGTCGCGCCGGCATCCTAGTCCGGTTGGGGCTGCGGGCCGAGGAGGCTGCGGCTTTCTACCGGGGATTCTTTTTCCGCATCCAAAATGGGCGACCGCTTATCCTCCTCAAAATCGCGCAGAGCGTGGACGGCCGCATCAATGCGCGACCGGGCGAAGAGACGCCGATTACCGGTGAGGAATCGAAGGCCTGGGTGCATGCGCTCCGGGCGCATGTGGATGCCGTGCTGATTGGGGGACGTACTTTGCGGGTGGACGATCCGAAGTTGACCCCGCGCAAGGTTGCCGGTCCCGTTCCCGAGGCCGTGGTCCTGAGCCGACGCGGACCTTTCCCCCCCAACGCGCATTTGTTCGCAAAAGGTCGCCCCGCTAAAACCGTGGTCGTTTGCGAATCCGATCGGGACTTGCCAAGGTGGGTCGATCGGGTGTTGCTGAGCCCCACTTCAACCAAACGGCGGATACCTCTTCAGGAGAAAACGTCCCAGAGCGCCTCCAAGACTCGCGATAAGGATCGGGTTCTCGCCACGCTTTTGGCCCTTTTCAAGGATAGAGGCTATCACTCGGTGATGGTCGAAGGGGGACGGGAACTCTGGTCGCTTTTCCTGAATGCCGGACTATGGGACAGCCTGTATATCCTGACTGCACCCATAGTCTTGCCGGAAGGGGAACGTTGGGATGCTGAATTGGCCCAGGACTGGGGAAAATCGCTCAAATTTCGTAATTTTGCATCCTTCGGAAGAGACTATTGGGTGGATTTCGGGAATTCCGAATCCAACGGTTAATTCGTGCTACTAGCTCGGGGCGATTATGTTCACCGGAATCGTGGAAGAAGTCGGCGTGGTTCGGGAAAAGATTCCCGTCGGTCCGGCCATGCGTTTCCGATTTCTCGCCGTCAAGACCGCTCATGGTTTGCATATCGGAGATAGCGTGGCTTGCAACGGAGTTTGCCTGACCGCGGAAGAAGTCACTTCGGAGGGTTTCACGGCTACGGCTGTTCCCGAAACCCTGTCCCGAACCGCACTGGGAGAAATCGAAAAAGGCCATATCGTGAACCTGGAAGCTGCCATCAAGGCCGGCGCCCCGATGGGTGGGCATATCGTCCAGGGGCATGTCGATGGCGTGGCCGAGGTGGTCGGCTTGCGGGATCTGCCCGGCGGAGGCGGCAAGGAATTGAGCATTCGGATCCCGATGGCGTTCACGCGTTATTGCGTGGACAAGGGATCCCTTGCCTTGCATGGCGTCAGCCTGACCATCGCCGCCGTGGAGGAGGACGTCCTCCGATTCGCCATCGTGCCGCATACCTTGGCCCATACGAATCTTGCGAATGTCGGGCCCGGCAAGCGGCTCAATTTCGAAGTGGACCTGGTGGGAAAATACGTGGAGAAGCTCCTCGGATTCGCGGGCGCGGCCGACAGCAAAGGCCGCAAGGGCGTGGATCCCGGCAGCCTGGAAAAATGGGGCTATGGAGTTTAATACCATACCCGAAGCCATCGCCGATATCAAACGGGGACGCCTGGTTGTCGTAGTGGACGACAAGGATCGCGAGAATGAAGGCGACGTGGTGTTCGCCGCCTGCAAGTCCACGCCCGCCAAGATCAACTTCCTGGCCAAGTATGCCCGCGGACTCATCTGCGTGGCCCTCTCTTCCGAACGCGTCGATGAGCTGCGCCTTCCGCCCATGGCTGAGAACAACCTGTCGCGGCATGAGACCGCCTTCACCGTTTCCGTGGAGGTCCGCGAAGGCACCACCACCGGCATCTCCGCCGCCGATCGCAGCGCCACCTCGCGCGCCTTGGCGGACGCGAATCTCGGCCACGAGGATTTCATCCGGCCGGGGCATGTCTTTCCCCTCAAGGCCAAGAAGGGCGGGGTGCTGGTGCGCGCCGGGCATACCGAAGCCGCCGTGGATCTGGTGAACATGGCCGGACTGGGCGATGCCGGTGTCATCTGCGAGATCATGAATGAGAACGGGACCATGGCCCGCCTCAAGGACAACCTTCGCTTCGCAAAGAAGCACAAGCTCAAGATCATTTCCGTGCAGGATCTGATCGGCTACCGTCGCACCCAGGAAAAGCTGATCCGCCTCGTGGCCTCCCCCGAGATGTCGACCCGCTACGGTTCCTTCAAGTCCTATGTCTACGAAGATGTCATCCATGGCCGCAAGCATCTGGCCTTGGTCAAGGGCGATATCTCCCCCAAGCATCCGGCCACCGTGCGCGTGCATTCCGAATGCCTGATCGGCGATGTCTTCGGATCCCTGCGCTGCAACTGCGGCCACCTCATGCATGTCGCCCTCGAGCATATCGCCAAGCATGGCGGGGTCTTCCTGTACATGCGCCAGGTGGATCCGGAAGCCGATTTCGCCCGGAAGATGGAGGCCTACGATGAAGCCGATGCGGCCAGGAAGAGGGAAAAGCAATCCGCGCGCAGCCGGGAAAAGCCCGCCTCCACCGAAGGCGCCAACCTGGGCGGGACCCACCATGGTTTCTTCATGGACGCGAGAACCTACGGAATAGGCGCGCAAATCCTTTTCGATCTCGGCGTGAGGCATCTGCACCTCCTCACCAATTCTCCGCGGCGCATCCAGGGATTGGAAGGCTACGGCCTCAAGATCACCAAGCAGTCGCCTTTCGGGGAGACGGAGTTTGAAGCGCCGGAGATGGGGCATAAGGTTTCCGGTAACCAAAAAGCTTCCGGTAGCAAAAAGCCCGCGAAGGCAATCAAGATCAAGGCTGCGCCGAAGCGGGCCGGGAAAAAATAGTCGAGGAGGTAACATGGCGGTTATTGAAGGCAAGCTCACGGTACACAACCAGAAATTCGCGATCGTGGCCTCGCGGTTCAATTCCCTGGTGACGACGCAATTGCTGGAAGGCGCGCGCGATTGCTTCTACCGCCATGGCGGCCAGGAGAAGGACCTCACCGTGGTCTGGGTTCCCGGCGCCGCCGAGATCCCGCAGGTGGCCAAGAAGCTCGCCGATTCGGGCAAGTACAAGGCCATCGTCACCTTGGGCGCCGTCATCCGGGGCGCCACGCCCCATTTCGATCAGGTGGTCGCGACGGTCACGCGCGGAGTCGCCGACGTGGCCATGAGCTCGGGCCTGCCGGTTATTTTCGGCGTCCTCACTACGGACAATTTGGAACAGGCGTTGGAACGCGCTGGAAGCAAGGGCGGCAACAAGGGTTGGGATGCGTCCCTCGCCGCCATCGAGATGGCCAGCCTCTGGGATCAATTGAAATGATATCCAAGAGACGGGGCCGCGAATTCGCGATGCAGCTCCTGTATGCGGTCGAAGTAGGCAAGGAGGCTTTCGCCGTGGCCTTGAAAGCCATGTCCGTGGATCCCGATCTGCCCCTGGACGCCAAGGAATACGGTTCCATCCTCGCCCGCAAGGTGCTTGAGCACCAAGGCGAGATCGACGCCAAGATCAAGGATGCGGCCAGCCATTGGGATATCGAGCGGATCGCCGTGATCGATCGACTGGTCATCAGCTGCGCCGCCGCCGAACTCATGTTCTTCCCGGACATCCCCACCGGGGTGGCCATCAACGAGGCGGTCGACATCGCCAAGAAATTCTCCACCGGCGAGTCCAGCCGGTTCGTGAACGGCGTCCTGGACGCCATCGCCAAACAACTTTCCCATCCAAGCTGAAGGATTAGCACAATGCTGAACGACAAGAAACTGAAAATCATCCTGGCGTTGGGTGTCTTCGCCGTGGCCATGGGGTTCTACTTGGCCACCATCGCCCCCACCGTATCCTTCTGGGACTGCGGTGAGTTGGCCGCTTGCACCAATATCCTCGGCAACCCGCATCCGCCGGGCAATCCGACTTATTTCCTCCTCGGCCGCGCCGTCATTTTGCTCGGCTTCTTCACCAAACCGGTCGTCATGACCAATCTGCTTTCCGTAGTGAGCACCGCCTTGATGTCCATGATGGCGTTCCTGTTCGTCGAGAAGTTCCTGGGCCTGCTCTTCAAGGGCGATATCAGCCGATTCAACCGCTATTGTTCCGCCATTATCGGATCCTTCCTCGTGACCTTCTCGGATACGGTCTGGTTCAGCGCGGTGGAAACGGAAACCTACGGCACTTCCTTCCTGGTCATCATGCTCGTCGCCTGGCTCGCGCTTTATTGGTACGAGCATAAGGATTCTCCCAAGGGGACCCGGGCCCTGCTGCTCCTGGTCTACCTCGGCTTCCTGGGCATGGGCGTTAATCACTTCGGCATCATCGCCGTTCCCGTCGTGGGGCTGTTCGTGATCTTCGCGGACGAGACCAAGCGCGGCGATTTCCTGCTCATCCTCACCGGGTTCGCGGTGCTTTCCGCCATCTATGATATCGGGGACTTCCCGATCATCACCTCGGTCATGCTCGTCATCTGCCTGGTGGCGAGACTGCTGAGCTCCACCCAGCTTTGGAAAAACCGCGCCTCCTTCTCCATGTGGATCTGCATCTGCGCCCTGCTCGGATTCTCCGCCTACATCTACGTGCCCATCCGCTCCTATACCAATGTGAACATCGACGAGAACGAGCCGAAGAGCTGGTCGGTCTTCAAGGACTACCTGGAACGCAAGCAGTACGGATCCGAATCCATGCTCGCCCGCGCCTTCCACCGTCGCGCCGAAGTCCAGAACCAGCTCCTGGTCCATCCCCATATGGGCTATGGCGGTTATATGCTCGCCCAGTATTTCCCGTGGAAGGTGGGTGAGACCCGCGCCGATGAGGATGCTCCCGTGGTGCGGAAACTTCCGGTCCCGCATAAGTTCGAGACCCTGTGGACCTTGCTCGGATCCAAGCCGCGGATCCAATTTTTCTTCTTCGTCCTGTTCCAGTTCCCGTTCCTCTATGGCGGCTATCTGGCGTATAAGAAGAATCCGGCCTTGGGGATATTCGTCCTGATGCTCTATGCCTTCTCCAGTTATTTCCTGCTCTTTTATATGAACTTCGCCGACGGATCGCAGATGGAACTGCGGGATTACCAGTATTGGAAATCGGTGAATTTCAATCCGGCGCAACGGCCCGAGAACGTGCATATCGAGGTGCGCGATCGGGACTACTTCTTCACGCCGGCTTTCATTTTCATGGGCATCCTGTTCGGCATCTCCTGCTCTTTCCTATTGAACAAGCTCGGAAGCCTCAAGGGGAGAGGGCCGGGACTGGCC
>DAINDC010000347.1:0-6002 GCA_036732085.1 Fibrobacterota bacterium
CGCGGAACCAGTCGAGGCAGAGGTGTTCGAGTTGGTCTTCAGTCACGCAAAACTCCCTACGCTTCGGGTATCGAGAGAATATGTTCCAGGATAAAGGATCGAGCCCCTTCTGGATAGCCGTACTTACGGAGGAGAACGCGGGTCTTGGTTTTCATTTCAGCCTGAAGGGCATCTCGTTCCTGCCAATCCACGAGCTTCCCTTCAACCAAAACCCTAGAAATTTCTTCTACCAGTATTCGAAGGCGCTCTTTATCCATCCCCCTGCTATCAGGATGTGTTTGCAATAATTTCGCAACGGGATGAATGTTTTCCGTCGGTTGCTCGCGAGCGTCCAGTGGGGATGGCTCGGTAGCGCTTGGAAAGGGAGTAGGGGATGATGCGGAATCTTGCATCCCGTTTTGTGTGCTTCCGGCGGTTTCATGGAGATTCTGCGTCTGCATGGAATCCGAATTTTCGGTCAGCTCTGCAATAAAGGTATTGCAGTAATCAGCGGCGCCAATCAAATCCGGGAAAAGGCTGGCATGATGAACATTCATCCTACGAAGGTGCCTTAAGCATGCCTGCTGGTCTTCATTCTTCACATAAACTTTGCAAATGTACTTCGCCAAAATGGACGGCTGATCCGATTCCGTCGCCTGCTTTAGATTTTCGTCCGGGAAGTCCTCACCGAACAGAATATCGGTTAGCTTGTTTTCAATTGTGGCATCATAGGGTGAAAACGTGAAGAGTCCGGCTTGACTGACCAACCGACCATGATCATCCTTTCGTGGCTCGAATATCCTGATGTCACCCTCCGGATCTCCGTTTTCAATGAACGATTTGTTGAGTATGTATATGGCTCGGTAGGGGTTATCCTTTTCATCTTTCTGGTCTTGTTTAGCAAAGGCGAAAAACAGGGCTACATAAGGAGAGTATGTCCAATCGAGAAGGGGCGTCATGAGCCCGTGATGCTGGCCTATAGACCAAAGCTCATCCGCCTCCTTGAGGTCTTCATCGTCCAGCAAAGAGTGGTCGTCAATTCGGCCGCGAATAGCTTTGCGAAACAACCTAAGTTGGCGGTCGGCTAATTTTTGAGTCACAATTCCATTTACACCTAATCTTCCCAAGGAGGGTGTCATCGCCCAGTCATAGCGACGATGTCCCCTAAAAATATATTGGGTTTGAGTGCGGTTGAAAAAACGGCTTTCTAATAATTCAGAGTATTGATGCCAGTGCTCTATTCGGGTGACTGGTATACGTCCACTGATAACATCGGATGTGATTTCGAAACTTTTTTCTGGATTATCGGAATTCCAAATCGGGATTTTTTCCCAATAGTTTTCATTCGGGGCGGGGTTCGTCATGAAGCGCCATCGCAAGGAGAAAGCTCTTCTGTTGGTACTCTCATTTCACCGGAAAGAAGCTTGGGTAGAAGCGTGTCTCGAAGAGTTGAAAGCGATCTATTTCCTGCAAAATTAAATTCTCTGTAATGGAATAATTCGAAAACAGAAGTATGAAATTTTTCCAACAATGATATCCTAGTTGTAGTATCCGAAGGCAGCTTGCATGTTGTTGAGGCAATAATATCAGGATTTACAGCTGGATATGCTCCGCCATCAGCTAATCGCGCCAACTTATTAATATTTTCAACTTGTGTGATGCATAGATAAATAAATTCACTGAAATAATCCGACTTCGGTGAGAGCACAGCAAATCCCGTGCTGCCTGTGCATCCATCTTCTCCGATTAAAGCAAATGATCCATTACCTGGCCGAACAGTTCCAAATATTGTATCGCCTTTTTTCAATATTCTACGCGCCCTGCTTGGAGCAATTGAGTAAGGGATCTTTTCAATAGTTTGGATTACGCCCCATTTGGTATTTGCTAAATCGACATATTCGATTTCTTCAGGTGCATTTTTTTTCGACCAAATATTGTTGTTTAGGTAGGCAAGCTCAATGATTTCGGCTTTCTTCCAATTCAAGGGTATCAACCCCAGCTCGCTCTCCACCATCTCCGCCGGAAATAACGCCGCCGTTTCAGCAAGCTCCGCAAAGGCCACCGGCAGCCGTGACTCCATTTCAGCCAGATCCGCGTCGTCCTTTCCGCTGATGACTATCATGGCCGCACGTTCGGCCTGCTGGGCGTTCCCACCAGAATTCAAAACTTCCATTTTGGCCTTAACAGGATCAAAGTCAACGAACCAGCTTTTGAAAATGGCCTGCACAATGGCTTCGAGGGTTTGGTTGGTTTGGGTGTTGAGGGTGATTTTGTCGTCTAGAAAAGCTAATACACTAGCAATCTTATTTTGAATTTCAAGCGGTGGTAATTTAAATGTGAATTCACGCATGAGCTTAAGCGATACGTTTTTTATGGTCGTTCCCGTAGCGAGCGACTCTAAATAGGTTTGAAAGACGTTACTCGATACAACGTACCTGACGAATATCTTATTAACGTTTTCAAGAACATTGAAGTAGCAAGCGCTTTTTCCAAGAATAACAGGTTCTCCGTTATATAACGCTACATTTCCTAATGTGCCATTGATGGAAACAAGGATTGTTCGTTCATTAAGATCCTTTTTGTGTTTTAAATACTCAGCCTTGGTAGTTTTTTTGGTGTTTTCATTTAATTCGATTTTCCCCTTATTGAGATTGTTCCCATTTATGAAATAATAAGTACCAGCTTCATCATATACTGGTGTTCCATGCAGGCCATCCCCAAGAATGGATGTTACATCTTTGAGTCTGACAATTTCCCATTCAACATTCATGATGTAAAACCACTCCGTCCCATTCCACGTGACCCTATCGGGGGCGTTGCGGGGGTGCCCCCCGCAGAGGGGGGAGCGGAAAACGGCTTGCGGTTTGAAGCGAGGGGGAAACCTCCCCCTCCCATGTCTGGCTTTGATTTATTCTTCATGACTTTTCAATTCGCCGGCGAATTCGTTTTCAATCTCTTCGATACTCGGCAGGCTGGGCTTGAGATTATCCGGGAGGGATTGGGTGAGTTGATAGGCGGAGACGCCGATGGGTTTGTGGATATCGCTCAAAGCGTATTCGGCAACCAGTTTATCCTTGCCTTTGCAGAGCAAGAGCCCAATGGTGGGCTCGTCTTTTTCCTGCCGGTATTGCTCGTCCACGGCCTTGATGTAGAAGTTCATTTTGCCGGCATGTTCGGGCTCGAAGTCGACGGTTTTGAGCTCGATCACCACATAGCAATGGAGGCGAGTATGGTAAAACAGGAGGTCCAGGAAGAATTCGCGGGCGCCCACTTGTAGGGGCAATTGCTTGCCGACATAGGCGAATCCGGATCCGAGCTCCAGGAGGAATTGGGTGATATGGGCGAGCAATCCTTTTTCCAGGTCGCGTTCGTTATGCTCTTGGCTCAAGGATAAGAAGTCGAAAATGTAGGGGTCTTTCAGGGTTTGCCGGGCGAGGTCAGATTGGGGCGTGGGCAAGGTTGTGGAAAAGTTGGTGATGGCATTTCCCTCGCGCTGGTAAAGGCCGCCCTCGATTTGGTGCACCAGGACGCTGCGGCTCCAATTATGGGCCAAGGTTTGCCCGACGTAATAGAGGGCCTCTTGCGGGTTTTTGCATTTGGCCAAGATGGCCAGGTTGTGGCCCCAGGGAATTTTGGTGATTTGGCCCATAATCGGGCCGCCTGATTCACCAACAGGCTGTTGGTGAATTGCGGCCGCCTCGGAATAGAACAGAAACCATTGCCGAGCATAGCGGAGATTGGAGGCGGAAAAGCCCTTCATATCGGGAAAAGCCTGGGAAAGGTCCCGGCTCAGGGAATTGATGAGGCCTTCGCCCCAGGCGGTTTCGGCCTGCTTGTGGACGATGTCGGCGCCCAAGTCCCAATAGAACCGCAGCAATTGCTCATTGACGGCCAAGGCGGCTTTGAGTTGCACTTGGCGCACCTTGGCTTTCAGCTCGCCCAGCCACTTTGTGTAGGAGGGATCCGCCGGCGGCAGGCTCTTTTTAGCCACGGTTAGATCTCGTACCCTAAGGTGAGCAGATTCTTTTTGATCTCGTTTTCCAGGCGGGCGCTTTCGGCGAATTGGGTTTTCAATTGTCCGGTGAGGCGCGCCATTTTTTCGGCGAAGGGTTCGCTATCGGCCTCCTGCTCGGCTGCGCCCACGTAGCGGCCGGGGGTGAGGACAAAGTCATGCTTGGCGATGTCCTTTTCGGTGTCGGCGGAAAAGCAGAATCCGGGTTGATCAGCATATCCTTGGCCTTTTTGCCAGGCGTGGAAGGTACCCGTGATCTTCCCGATGTCCTGGGCTGAAAAGTCGCGGAGTACGCGGTCCTTCATAAAGCCGAGTTGGCGGGCATCGATGAAGAGCGTTTTCCCGCGGCGGTTGGCTTTGCCGTTGATGTCGCCTTTTTGCTCGCCTTTGTTTTTGGTCAGGAACCAGATGCATGCGGGGATTTGGGTATTGGTAAAGAGCTGGCCGGGCAAGGCCACCATGCATTCGATCAGGTCGGCTTGCACCAGAGCTTTTCTGATTTCGCCTTCGTTATTGGTATTGGAGCTCATGGAGCCATTGGCCAGGAGCAGAGCCATGCTTCCCGAGGGCGAGAGATGGTGGATCATGTGCTGCATCCAACCGAAGTTGGCGTTGCCTTGGGGCGGGGTGCCGTATTTCCAGCGCACGTCGTTCTCGAGTTTGGGGCTCCACCAATCTTTGATATTGAAGGGCGGATTGGCCATGACGAAATCGGCGCGCAAATCGGGATGTTGATCATCCAAAAAGGTGTCGGCGTTTTTCTTGCCGAAGTTGAAATCGATGCCGCGAATGGCCATGTTCATGGCGGCGAGCTTCCAGGTGGTGGGATTGCTCTCCTGACCGTACACGGAAATGTGTTTTTTCTGATCGGCGGGATTGTAGTGCTTTTCCTTAGCATGCTCTTCGATGAATTTTTCGCTGGAGACGAAGAAGCCGCCGCTGCCCATGGCAGGGTCATAGACTCGGCCCTTGTAAGGTTGAAGCATCTCGACAATCAATCGGACAATGCTTTTCGGGGTATAGTATTGTCCGCCGGCCTTGCCTTCGGCCAAGGCGAATTGGCCGAGGAAGTATTCATAGACATGGCCCAAGATGTCTTTGCTGTGCAGGCTCAGTTTCTTGCCGTTGAATTCGGGTTGAATGAAGGAGGTATCGGAGAAACTGTTTATGAGGCCGATGAATTTGTCATTGTCCAATTGGTATTGGCTGACGCGATTGAGAATGCCTTTGAGCTTTATATTTGCCGATTCGATCGCGTCCAGGGCATTGTCGATGAGCCAGGAGATGGAGCGGAGCTTGATTTCATTTGGGGGCTGGGAGTTCCAGAGGACGGAGCCGATAGGTAGGGCGGCCGATTCCTTGAGCGTGGTCCAGCGGGCTTCTTTGGGGACCCAGAAGACATTTTTCTCTTGGTAATAATCGAGGACTTCCAGTTCCTCTTGCACCGCTTGTTGGTACTCGGCATCGCTACCGTAGTCGGCGCGGGGCATGTAGTAGATGGACCCGTCGGAGGGCGTGGTGAAGAGGTCCTTCAATTCCAATTGGCGCTCTTCAAAGGCATCGGAAACGTATTTGAGGAAAATCAAGCCCAGGACGATGTGTTTGTAATTGGCTGCGTCCAGATTGGCTCGCAGCTTATCGGCGGCCTTCCAAAGTTTGTCATCAAGGTCATTCAGAAACTGTTGTTCGGCGAGATCGGTGGTCAAGAGGGCTCCCAAGGGCTGGCGGTCTGGATGAAAGTAAATGTAATCAAACTATGCGTGCTAACTGTTCGTTAAGGCCATAAACCAACCCCCAACCGGCCGAAAAATGATTATCAAAATTGAAACCGATTACTGTCAGCGAAGCCCTTCCGCCGCCATAACCTCATCGCCCTCGCCGCCAGCGCCCCATCGCCTTAAATCCCCGCCACACATGGTTCCCGCGCCTCCCAAATCCCGCCCCCACCACCTCGTCATCCTCCCTTACCTCGCTCACCTCACCACCTTCCTCGTACCCATTCATCTATACT
>DAINDC010000348.1:0-5978 GCA_036732085.1 Fibrobacterota bacterium
GGATTTGCAGCGAGTCGTCCTGGGGCACGCGTTCTTCCGCGGACAGGCGGCCGCGGCGATGGAGCAGCGCGTCCTGGATCGTGGCCAGCAGGGTCCCCGAGGGGCGTTCCTGAAAGTGCTCGAAGAAATCGTACTGGGTGACCTGGCACCAAAGTTGGATGTTCTCGCGGCCGGGCTTGCCCCATTGGCTGAGCAGGGGATTCTCATTGTCTTCGAGGTGCAATTCCTCATCCTGGATCCGCTCATCCGAGAGGCGGAGCAGTCTTTTTTCCGCCGGCTCCAATTTCCGCCAGTCCACGAACTTGCGGCTCTTGAACAAATCCTCCTGTTGCCGCAGCCTGCGTTCGCGCGGCGTGAGCACGTCCTCCCAGTATTCCGCGCACGGATTCAGCGAGTAGATATGGAAGCTGGAATGACGGCCCGCCAGCGCTTCGCCATCCTCCAGACGCGTGATCAGGGAACGATGGAAGGGTGATATCTGCGAGAGCCCGAAAAGATGGTAGCTATGGGGCGTGCGGCCCGATGCGACCGGCACGGGCTGGCGGGGCTGGGCCAGGACCATCTCGGCATATTGCGGCAGGGTGTACTGGTACTGCCCCAGGCTTTCACCCAAGGCATCGCGCAGCCCGTCCGGCTTGAACAGATCGTGATAGATGGACTTCTGCCAGGTTTCCAGGAGCGTCACCTGTTTGCGCAAGGCCTTGGCGGCGGATTTGCCCAGGTAATCCTCGAAGCAGGGTTCATCATGCTTCCACAGGTAGGCCAGGCCTTTGCGGCCATGCTCGTGGACGCGGCTGTATTCGTACTCGCGGAAGAAGCCCGCCAGCTTGCGCGACAATTGGCACAGACGCCGGGCGTACAAATCCCCGCGACCGGCCCCCGAGGCCTTCCCCAGGTTTTGGGAATCCAAATATTCACGCGCTTCCGGCGGCGGATTCCGCCGCAGCATGGCCAGGATCAGGAGTTGCAAGCCCTGCTCGTCCAGAAGCCGGGCCGGTTTGCGGAAGGCCACCACATGCTCCAGATCCAAGCCTTCCAGGCGCTGCCAGAGGGTCCGCTCCAATTGCATGAAGTCCACATTGGCGATGATGCCGCGCTTATCGGCCAGGCCCATCTGGACCCAGCGTTTCATGGCCGGGGTCGGGGTGGCGATATGCGGAGGGCGGAAGGGGTCGGTCCATTCCAGGTTTTGGGACAACTTGTCCAAGAGGACGGCGGGGGAATTGCTGAAATACAGTTTTGCCGACATGCCGTTCCACGGCCGGCCCGTTAATCGGGGGTGGCCGTAGGAATAATAGCTTTGCTGGAAGGTAAATCAGGGACAAATTCTGTCTCGGTTGGTATGCGCACTTTGTTCGGGCGGGGGATGAGAAATGAAGTTTGAATACCCGGAAGGGAGCTAAAAGGGCAAATAGCCGAAGGGCAGATTCAAGGTGACTCCGAACAGCGGCATTTCCAGGTTCAGGTCGGCGTCGAAACTGAGGCCGAATCCGATGAAACGCGAATGGCCGATCCATTGTCCCTGGATGGGAATCCCGAGGGTCCGGAAATGGTTTTCCGCGTATTGGGGCTCCGGCTTGCAATTCGAATCGAAGAATCCGCACCTTTCACCCATCCCCAAATAGTCCCCTTGCGCCAATCCGGTTACATCGCTTAAGCCGACGGACGCGGTCAGGGTCCCTTGACCGGCGATAGTCCATATCCTTCCATAAAGGAGGGCCGTCTCCTGGGCATTTCTATCGAAATTGTTTTCGGTGAAAATCTCCGCGCTCGACAGATATCGAGCCGTAAACAAGCTTCGACCGGGCGTGGAGACGCAGATATTTCCGCCCAGACCGATAGCCGGCCTAACTATTCCAAAGGCGGGACCCATCCAAAACCCATAAGCCGGAGGGAGCGGAGATTCATCCCCGTATTGAACCTTCGCAGGAACAGGCCCCTCCGCAGAAACCTGCCCCGCGGATGCGAAGATCGCTATCAGAAAAAACGGGTTTGCGAACAGCCTGAAAAGCATGCGGAGGTCCTTTGGAAAAGCCCGGGTAACCCAGGTATGACGCCTGGCTCTTCCGCCCAGTCACCCGTTTTTTCCCAAGATCCCGCGAAAGATCTGATCGAACCTCAATCGCCGCAAATAAGGCCTTGCTCAGTCCCTGTTCACCCGCATCTCACTTCGGCAGATTTCCCTCCATGGGATGCCTACCCCCCGCGCTTCGATTTACCTATGCTTTCCTCTACTTGTCCTGATCCGGAGGGGTACTTATGACCATGGCATTCCGTATCGCATTTTCTTTCGTCTTGGCCGCCGCTATCTCCGCCGCGGAATCGGCTGACCGCATCCTCATTTTCACCAAGACCGCGGGGGTCCGCGAGAACAATATCGCGGATAATCGGAAGGCATTGAAAGAGTTCTATGAGGGCAAAGGGCTGATGGTGGACACCTCGGAGAACGGCGGGCTTTTTTCCGATACGGGCCTGGCGCGCTACCGGGCGGTGGTTTTTTTCAAGACCACCGGCGACATCCTGACCGACGCCCAACAAGCCGCATTTGAAAAATGGTTCCAGGCGGGAGGCGCAGCGCAGATCATCCACGCTTCGCTGAACACCGAGACCGCTTGGCCTTTCTACGGAAAGCTGATTGGCGGGGCTTGGTTCAAGAGTCTGCCGGGGGATTCGAACACCACCCATACGATTGTCGTGGAGGACTCGACGGACGCTTCCACGCGCGGCCTGCCGCGGCGCTGGGCGCGCAAGGATGAAGTCTACGATTTCCGCGCCAACCCGCGCGCCGCGCGCGATCCGGCCATGCATATCCTGGTCACGGTGGACGAGTCCACCTACCGGAACGGAACGGCGGGGACGGATCATCCCATGAGCTGGTATTGCTCCTATCTGGGCGGGCGCGCATGGATCACCGCCATGGGCCACGTCACGGTCGCCTATTCCGATCCTCTTTTCCTGGGTCATCTATGGGGTGGAATGGAATTCCTGCTCGGCCGTCCGACGGTTGCCGTCGCCGCCGGGCCGCGCCAGGCGCGGGCGGTGGGAGCCAAGCGCGGCATAATCCGCTCCGGCGTGCGCTTCGGAACAAGGTTGGAGAAGGACGCCCGTGGGAGGGAGCCCGACCTGAGGCGCCAAAACCCATAGTTTGCAAGCGGTATCGTGCGCTTTTCCCCATGAACGAGGGTGTTAGACGCGGGCGATTTTTCCGTTGGTGTTTTTGGCATCGACGAGCAAAATCTCCTGGTCCGGAATTTGGGCCACCTTTGGATGCGAAGGTGCGGATGCATCTGCGGTATCCGAGCCCACCACCATAGGCCTTTTCGGCTTGGGAGTGACAGGGATGCTGACCCTAGTTAAAGCACCATGGCCGATCAGCAGCAAGCGCCTCCGCCCGCATCGCCCGCACTCTTGACCGTCGCCGGACTGGCACAAGCAAACGCCCCATAGTGGGTCTTCCGATCCCCGTCAATCCGGAAATGCCGCCCGAAGCGCGTCTCCGCCAACATGGCCGCTGTATTACCGCAAACCAGGCAAGGTTTACCCGTCGGGAAAAAGTGATGGTCATCCAAAGTGAATCCATGCGGCAGCCCCTCCGCCGTGCCGAGGTAGGTCGCCACCTGGCCATAGTCTTCGCAGATATCCTCCAGATGCTCCGGCAGCTTGAAGGCCCGCAGGGTCATGGAATAGAAATCGACCATGCCCACCTTCCGTTCCACGTCCGCGTTTCCGATCTCGAGGCGACGCTTGGAGAGCACCCGATAATCCAGGCAGCCAATGTCGCGCAGGAGCCTGCGGAAGTCCTCGATATACATGGCGCCGGCCAGGCATTCCCCTTGCAGCACAGGATCCGCGAGCAGGGACGCGGGAATCCTTTTTCCCGATAGGACATCGGAAAAATAAAGTTCGCCGCCCGGTTTCAGGACCCGGAAGATTTCCTGGAAGACCCGGGGTTTGTCCGGAGAAAGATTGATGACGCAATTTGAGACCACGATATCGACGGACTCGTCAGCCAAACCCAAGGCCAGCAGGTCCTCGATATAGCCTTCCCGGAATTCCAGATTCGCCTGCACATAACCCCACCGTTCCATCTGGCCGGGCAGATGCTTACGGGCGACTTCGAGTTGGCCCGCCGTCATATCGACGCCAATGACCTTGCCCTTGGGGCCCACCAGCCGCGAGAGAAGATAAGCGTCCCGGCCGGTGCCGCAGCCTAGATCCAAAATCGTCGTGCCATCGAGGGCGTCGGGGATGGGCGATCCGCAGCCGTAGAACTTCTCCAGGATCTCGCCGGGGATTTCAGCCAGGATGGAGCGATGCTTTTCCGGGATGCCGTCGCCGATGCAGCAGGCATTGGTCTTGAGATCCGCCGAGGCCTTGATCGATTCGCTATAATACTCGCGGATGCCTTTGCGATATTCATCACGACTATTGGATAAAACTGGAATTGTGTTTGGCATGGGACTCCGGCCGCTTCGGGCTGAAAAGGAAATGGCAAAAGAAAAAAGTCTGGACAGCAGTAGGCCTGGAAGATAGGAATTTCATGCCCAGGCCCTTCCCTTGGCCCCTTGGCTCTGCCGGCCCGACGGGAAGTTTCAGATAAGAAATTTTTCAAGGTGTCGAAAGGCAAGCGGGCCCGGCAGGCGGGATGATGGTAGATGCTTTGGTAGGTAGGGGTAGCCATTTCCTTGAACCCCTATGAAAAATTCAATTTCGATACAGCAGGACAAGAGGAAACGATCAACGCCTTCATGGATATTTATACCTCGAAGGGATTGGGGAAATCCAAAAATTCCAGCTTGAGTTGGGAACGATTCGATGGGTTTTTGTACATCGGGATGTGCAAACTTTCTAGGGTGAACGTCGGCTTTTCTTTGCGCATTAATCTACCCAAAACACCGCAATACCTGTCAGTATTGGGCGAGAAGGCTATTCAGCAAGCCCTACTTAAGCCTGCGACTCCGAAGCAGGCCCCCGCGAGGGGAAGGGGGTGAAATTTACCAACCTAACGGGATTTAACGTCGATTCGCGACACGGGATTTTCCGTGGTGATCGGGCGAGGGGAGCCGTCCTTTCGGAAGACCGAGGCGCAAAGCCATGCCCCCATCAATAAAAACTCGATATCGACCATGCTGCGCTGGTACTCGATATAAACCAAAAAGGTATAGAGGCCCATATTCCCGATCAGGATGGCCAATACCAGGATGCCGGGGGATGTCCATTTCAGCCTAGGCAGGCGTCGACGAGTAACCGACCATGCAAGGGAAGGTAGGATAAGGACCCACAAGCAGAACAGGAATAAATCATTGGAAAGGCGGAACCAAGGAGGCAGTCCGGCGGCCTTGATGTCCTTTCTACCCAGGGCATGATAAATCCATTGCTTGGCTTCCTGAGGGAGGAAAAAGGAGGCCGCCCTTTTGAGGCATAAGCGGGCGTAAACCACGGGATGCTGCCGGATATAGGTTTGGGCGCGCCCTTTCAAGTAATCGTACCTTTCCACCTCGGTCTCAAATCGGGGAAATGTCTTGATCCACTGCGCTTCGCTTTCGAGTCGCCCGCTTGTGAATTCCTGGTAATACTCATTTTGATAGGCCAGGGTATAGCCCGAGCGGGTCGTGAACACCCATCGGTCAGCAACCGTATGATTGCGGTAAATCCAAGCCCCCATCCAAACGGAAAAAGTTAAGAGGAGAATGGCGACACCCGCCCTTGCATTCCAATCCGATTTCCATAGACCGCGAATAATCACCCATGCCAGAAGCAAGCATGTAAAGAGCAAAAACTCCGGACGTGTCAGACAAAGGTAAGCCGAAAGAGTTCCAAGTAAGGCCAACCGCGGCCAGGAACGGAGAATGCCGATATCCCATGCCAAGGAAAGGCAGCATAAGGATAGGAAGGCGGCCGTCATTTCACTTCCTACCTGCGACGCGAGTTGGAAATAATAGGGATAGAAGGCGGATAGAATCAGGAATCCCCAGAAC
>DAINDC010000349.1:0-5978 GCA_036732085.1 Fibrobacterota bacterium
CCAGGAAACCGGTCGGCATAGGCGCGGAGGACCGATGCCGTGCCATCCTCGGAGCGATCGTCCACGATGAGGATTTGCAATCGGTCGGGAGCATAGTCCTGGGACATCAGGCAATCGAGGCATTTGGGAATCCGGAACTCCTCATTGCGGGCCGCGATGAGGACCGTCACTGTGGGTAGGGTAGGGATCCCTGAGGAATCGCTTTTTACTTCGGTTCGACGGTTACGGGTCAAGTTTCCCAAACCTCGCAGCAACTGCAAGTTGAGAGCCGCATAGACGAGGTTGGCCAGCCCGAAGAAAACCGAAACTGGGGAAAAAAGCATCAGGCTCGCCTTCACCGCCGAAAAATAGGGGATCCGGCGATTAAATATATAAGAAAAGGCCTCATTCATTTGACGGTTTTGCGGCCTTCTTCTTATTTTAACCCTCGTTTTGCTACTCTCTCTAAATACAACAGGCAAAGTGCCTACGGAGTTCACTCTCCAAGCCCGAAGCGAGGATTTCCCGGAATTGCTCGAGCTCGGCTGTGGTGGGGAATTAACCGCCAAGGTCAAGTCGATACCGACGGTCACCAGCCACTTGATGGAAATGGTGATTCGCGGGTCCATCACCTTGGATTGCGGGCGATGCCTCGATAAGCTGACCGGGGCCTTCCAGGTGAAGATCCGGTTGCTGGTGGAGAAGAAAGAGACGCAGGGACTTACTTGGGAGGAGAATGAGGATTTAGGCGTGGAAGAATATCTGGTCACCGTCGGGCCCGATATCCTGGATATTCCCTTGGAGCATCCCATCGCCGAGCAAATCATCCTCAACTATAACCTTCACCCTTTGCCTTCCCTGGATGACAAGAACAGCTGCATACAATGCGGTCGCCAGGCTTTCCAGGCAGAGGCGGTTAAGAAGGACCGGATCGACCCAAGATGGGCGAAACTTCGGGACTTGAAGAACACGCAAGATCCTGAGGGGCCTGCGGGTTAAAGAATAAGCGGCTCACGGGCCGTAGGCGGATTGGAAAGTCTCACGCGGACCTAAAGTCCCAGGCGGACAAGAAGTCCGCGGTCAGCCCAGAGCTGGCGAATTGATTGTAAGTAACTTTGACTGGAGTCGAAAATGGCAGTACCTAAACGCAAAACCTCAACCGCTCGTCGCGATAAGCGTAAGACCCATTGGAAGCTCACGGCCCCTGCCGTCGCCAAATGTTCGCACTGTGGGCAGAATAAGATCTCCCATCGCGTTTGCGACAACTGCGGCTACTACGCGGGCATGGAAGTCCGCCAGCCGGCCGATTAAGGCTTAGGCCATGATCAAAGTGGCCCTAGATGCCATGGGCGGCGACAACGCCCCCGCGGCCATCGTGGAAGGCGCCATCCAGGCGGCCAAGGAGAATCAGGGCAAGTTCCGGATTATCCTCGCCGGTCCCGAGGATGTCATCAAATCCCAGTTCGCATCGTTCGGATATAACGGCGAGGGCATCGATATCGTGCATGCCCCCGATATCGTGGCCATGGACGATTCCCCCACGGCCGTTCTGAAGACCAAACAGAATTCCGGTCTCGTCACCTGCGTCGGCCTGCAAAAAGCCGGCAAGGCCCAGGCCAGCATCAGCGCGGGAAATTCCGGCGCCATGATGGCGGCCTGTCTCATGGTCCTGGGCCGCGTCCCGAATATCCCGCGTCCCGCCATCGCCTGCGACGTCCCCTCCTTCGGAAAAAAAGTCACCTTGCTCGATTGCGGCGCCAATGTCGACGAGAAGGCCACGACCTTGGTCGCGTTCGGCATCTGCGGGAGCATCTATGCGGAAGAGATGCTCGGTCGCAAGAATCCCACCGTCGGCCTGCTCAATATGGGCGAAGAAGAAAAGAAGGGGACCGAAGTCCTCCAAGAGGCCCATCAGCTCCTCAAGCAAGCCCCGATCAATTTCATCGGCAATGTGGAAGGCCGCGATATCATGAACGGCGCGCCCGACGTGATCGTGACGCCCGGCTATACCGGCAACGTGGTGCTCAAGCTGATGGAAGGCTTCTACGAATACCACCTGAACACCTTCGGCAAAATCGACTCCCCGGCCGGAAAGCAATTCCACCAGGATTGGGACTATGCCAACTTCGGCGCGGCCATGCTGCTCGGGCTTAACGGCACCGGCCTCATCACCCACGGGCGCGCCAATGCCAAGGTCATCAAGAACGGGCTTGAGCTCGCCTACCGGCTCGCCAACAGCAAGGTCGCCGAGAAGATCGCAGCGAAGCTGAGCCAGGTCGCCTGATGGGCGCCATCATCCGGGGCATCGGGGTCTATTACCCCGAGAACGTGGTCACCAACGCCCAGTTGGAAAAGCAGGTCGATACCACGGATGAATGGATCACCACCCGCACCGGCATCAAGCAGCGCCGCATCCTGCCCCAGGATTCCAACCTCCTGGCCTCGGATTTCGGAGCGGCGGCAGCCCAGGCGGCCATGTCCAAGGCCGGCCTGAAGCCGGAGGATATCGACGGCATCATCTGCGCGAATATCAATCCCGATAAGCAATTCCCGGCCACGGCCTGTTTCATCCAGGCCAAGATCGGCGCCAAGAACGCCTTCGCCTTCGACGTGACCGCGGCCTGCGCGGGCTTCGTCTTCGCGGCCAATATGGCCTCCCTGCTCATCGACGCCGGACAAGCCAAGCATATCCTCGTCATCGGAGCGGAAATCCTTTCGCGCGTCCTCGATTGGACCGATCGCAATACCTGCATCCTCTTCGGCGACGCCGCGGGCGCGGCCGTGTTCAGCGCCGGCCCCAAGGACCGCGGCATCATCCTGTCCCAGCTTAAGAGCGACGGCACCCAGTCGGAGGTGCTGTACCTGAACAGCCTGCTTTCGGATAAGAAGAGCGGCGGGAAGAGCGGCATGAACATGGACGGCAAGCAGGTCTTCAAGGCCGCCGTCACCGAGATCACGGATATCGTCAAGACCACGGTCGCCAAGGCCGGCTTCACCATGCAGGACCTGGATCTCCTGGTCATGCATCAAGCCAATGTCCGCATCATCAACGCCATCACGGAAAAGCTGGGGCTGCCTCCGGAAAAAGTCGTCATCAACGTCGACAAGTTCGGCAATACCTCTTCGGCCTCCATTCCCCTCGCCTTGCACGATGCCGAAAGCCAGGGCCGCCTGCAACCGGGCAAGCTCGTGGCCTTGGCCGCCGTGGGCGGGGGCATGTCCTGGGGCTGCAACCTGATGCGCTGGTAGGTTCGGCGCCATACCCATCCGTTCCTTTCCAGTTATTGAATCAACCTCTAAAACCGGTTTCTGAAAATGACTAAACGCATCCTCTTATTCCCCGGACAGGGATCCCAATACGTAGGGATGGGCAAGAAGCTGGCCGAGTCCTTCGCGCCAGCCAAGGCCATGCTCGATCGCGCCAATGCCGTGCTGGGTTTCGACCTCGCCGATATCCTTTTCAATGGCCCCGAAGACAAGCTCACGCGGACGGACATCACCCAGCCCGCCATCTTCACGGTTTCGATGATGGCCATGGAAGCGGTCCGCGCGGCGGGCATCGTCTTCGACTATGTGGCCGGGCATTCCCTCGGCGAGTACTCCGCCCTCTGCGCGGCGGGAGCCATCGGTTTTGACGAAGGCTTGGCGGTGGTGCGCCTGCGCGGCCAGCTCATGGCCCAGGCCGGCGACAAGAGCCCCGGTTCCATGGCCGCCATCCTGGGACTGGAAGCGGACAAGCTGGATGCCGTGCTCAAGGAAGCGTCCTCCGCCGGTGTCGTGGTGGCTGCCAATTACAACAGCCCTTCGCAAATCGTAATCTCGGGCAGCGTCGCCGGAGTCCAGGCCGCGGCCAAGTTGGCGGAAACCGCCGGAGCCAAGAAGGTGGTCATGCTCGCCGTCAGCGGAGCCTTCCATTCGCCGCTCATGGAATTCGCCGTGCCCGGCCTCAAGGACGGTCTCGCCAAGGTTACCTTCCAGGCGCCCAAAGTCCCGCTCCTCAGCAATGTGGAAGCCCAGCCTGTCACCGATCCGGACGCCTTACGCGGATTGCTGGTCCGCCAGCTCACCTCGCCCGTGCGCTGGGTCGAGTCCATGCAGAAGGCCTTGGGCCTGGGCTGCGTCGAGGCCTTGGAAGTGGGACCGGGCAAGGTCCTGATGGGTCTCGCCCGCGGGATCAGCCGTGACATGAAGGTTACCCCGGTGGAAAACCCGGAAGATTTGACGCGCCTCTCGGACGCTGTGAAGGGATGAACATGACCTCGGAAAACGGAAACACCACCGGCTCCGGACGCTCCGGCTACGATCTCACTAGCTACGATCTCAGGAGCCAGACCGCCATCGTGACCGGCGCCAGCCGCGGGCTGGGTTATGCCATCGCGGAACGGCTCGCCAGGTCGGGAGCCAAGGTCCATATGGTGGCCCGCAATGCCGCCGGCGTCCAGGAAGCCGCCGCGCGCCTGGCCTCGGAAACCGGCGCGGCCGTCAAGGGCTGGGCCGCCGACGTGGGCGACAGCGCCTCGGTCACGGAAACTTTCGGCGCCATCCTCAAGGAATCGCCGGCCGTGGAAATCCTGATCAACAATGCGGGCATCACCAAGGACGGCCTGCTCATGCGCATGAAGGACGAGGACTTCGACGAGGTCGTCCGCATCAACCTGAAGTCGGTTTTCCTGTGCACCAAGGCGCTCTTGCGCTCCCTGCTCAAGCAAAAGTACGGCCGCATCATCAACCTCACATCCATCGTGGGCGTCCATGGCCAGGCGGGACAGGCCAATTATGCGGCCTCCAAGGCCGGCATCATCGGCTTCACCAAGAGCACGGCCAAGGAAGTCGCGACGCGTTCGATTACCTGCAATGCCGTGGCTCCGGGTTTCATTGATTCCGATATGACCAAGGTGCTCACCGACGATCAGAAAACGGAGATCCTGCGCGGCATCCCCATGGGCCGCATGGGCGAGGCAGCGGAAGTCGCTTCTCTGGTTGCCTTCCTGGCCTCCAAGGAATCGGGTTATCTCACCGGACAGGTTTTCGGCATCGACGGCGGCATGGGAATTTGACCCGATTTAAGCCATCGGTCGGGAAAAGACGTCTCAATTTCATCGGTTTAGTTATATTTACCCCTACCTTTCTAAGGAGATTTGAATGTCAGAGGAAATCAACCAGAAGATCACCAAGGTTATCGTGGAAAAGCTCGGCGTTTCCGAAGAACAGGTGAAGCCCGAAGCCGCCTTTATCGATGACCTGGGCGCCGATTCCCTGGATCAGGTGGAATTGGTGATGGCCCTGGAAGACGAATTCGATATCGAGATTCCCGATGAAGAGGCCGAAAAGCTAAAGAAGGTAAGCGACGTCATTGCTTACGTGAACTCCAAAGCCTAATCCCCACCACCATCCATGATGAAGGCACTATTTCAATCGGATAGTGCCTTACCTTCTTGATGTTTCTCGGATTCTTACGCAAACTGTTCAAGGGAAGCCCCAAAGAGCTTCCCCTTTCCGAATTGGAGCGCGTCCTGGGGTATCGCTTCCAGGACAATAAGTTCCTGATCACGGCCCTTTCGCATCGCTCCTACGTGAACAGCCAGCGATCGGAAACCAAGATTGAGTCCAACGAGCGCCTGGAATTCCTCGGGGATTCGGTCCTCAATATCGTCGTCACCGACTTCCTTTATCATGAATATCCGGATCGCGAAGAAGGCCGGATGTCCAAGATGAAATCCCTCGTGGTCAGCTCCAAGGTTTTGGGTCTCTGCGCGGATCAATGGAAGCTGGGCGATTTCATTCTGCTCAGCCGATCGGAGGAGAAATCCGGCGGACGCAAACGCTTGAGCATCCTTGCCGATGCCTATGAAGCCGTGGTCGGGGCCGTCTATCTCGACGGAGGCCTGGAGGCCGCGCGCAAGCTCATCCACAGCTCCCTGATGGCCATCATGGATGAGGTCCTGGACGACGAGGAATTGGCCAATTACAAAAGCAAGCTGCTGGAATACACCCAGTCG
>DAINDC010000350.1:0-5977 GCA_036732085.1 Fibrobacterota bacterium
CCTGGAGGGTACGTCGATGGGTTTGAGGAGCCGAGAACGCAGTAGGCGGCCTTTGCAGCCGGCCGCAGTGGGAACCATTGATGAGACCGGTTCTAAGGGTGGGCGGAGGTTGGGCTTGAGAAGGCTGCGCTTGGGAATCTGCGCTTGTGGGCGGCGCCGGGGCGGCGCTACCTTCGGGGGGGAGCGGTCTGCAGGGGTGGTGGGAATCGGGGAGTTGGGAGCGGGGGAATTGGGAGGGTGCGTGGAGCTGGGGTGGAGGGGCCGGGGAGTCGAGAGCGGGTCGCGGTTTCCTTTAAGGAACTTCTCTGGCGTATTCTATGAAGGAGACGCCGGGAAATTCGATTTTCATATTGGAGGCCAGTATCGCCATCTGGCCTCTATGATGGAATCCGTGGGTAATGACGTGGAAGAGGATATCCTTGATTCTTGATTGGGCGGAATTCCCATTCATCAATTCGTAGGCGATGATTTCCTTCGGGTCGCGCGAGAGCAGGCTCAGGAAGCCGGTCTTGTTGTCCAGGTTGATTCCTGGGAGCTTATCGAGTCCATGGATCCTGAACCGGTCCTTATCGTATTCGCTCTGCAAGACCCGGTTCAGCCAAATGGTTTCTGCGTTCAATATATGGCACATAAGCTTATTGATCGCATCGGCGTCTTTTTGATTGTTCCCGATCCAATTGATTACCCGTGCATTGGCCCAATAGGCCTGCCGGAACTGTTCCGCAAATATTTCCATGATTTTAGGAAAATTTTTTTACGTGAATCGGAGAAGGGGCGGGAATGTGGGGGTTGGTAATTGAGAAAACCTATGCCGATCAAGCCACGCGAGCGGCCGCCCTGACTCGGTCGAGTATAGCCATGAGTTGGTCGACTTGGGCGGAGGTGAATAATCCATCCGGGCCCCTGGGGGTGATATCCGTGAATGGCGATTCATAAAGCAATGAAGGGTTCATGACTCCATGTTCGGTCAAATGATTCACGATCAGATTCCCGAATTCGATTTGATTCGCGGCAATATTCTTATTCGATAGAAATTCAGCTATGACCACCAAGGCCTTGCGGACTTTATCGTGCTTGAAGGTTTCGGCGATGCGGCGGATGGCGCGCGTTTGGTAATACCGCTCGATGACGGTGGTACTGATATCGGCTTTCCCGAGAGGCTCGCGGCCGGCGCGGCCCTGAAGCAGGAGTTCCAGTTCGGATTTTTTATCAAAGCCCTGCACGGCCCGAGGCGCATATGTCACGTCGTCCCAAAGCCAATGTTCATAGCCATTGGAATAGAAAATGACCGGACACCGTCCGAACTTCGCTTCCAGGCAATCGGCATATAGCTTGGCCTGTTGTTGTCCCACGCGCACATCCCGCCGGGTCCGCTTGGCTTCGACCACAGCCAACGGCAAGCGGTCATCGCCCCATAAGACATAATCCACAAATCCCTTTTTTTCCTTATCGGGCATGCCTTCGACCTCGAACTCTCGATCGCGCTTCTGATCATGCACCCATCCGGATTCCTTGAAGAGGAGATCGATGAAATAGTCGCGGGTTTTCAGCTTCAGGATAGCGCCTTGTTGAAGACCACATCCTCGGCTGCAGCCTTGAAGGTGGGCTCTTGGATTAGGGCGCTGAGGTTGCCCTGATAGGGTAACTGCAAGGTTCTATCATGCTTATAGACCCAGGCTACAGCCAGCTCCAGGGCGCGGCGGCATAGAAGCATACGGTACGGGGATCGGCATGGATATCCTTTTAAATCGAGATCGCGTTGATCCGTTTTTCGCCTTCGGCCAATACGGCCATCATTTCCGCAAAGGTCGGTGGCTCGGTGAGGAACATGGGCCGCATTGCAACGTAATCTTTTTCCAAATTTTTGAGACGGTTTTCCGGGGGCACTAATCGGAATGTACCATGCTGGGCAAGTTCGTATCGTGCCCATTTGCGGGCGAAAACCCGGCTTTTCCAATCCGCGACGCGTAGGCACATGGCCTTGTCCGCGAGGAAAGTTTCCGCTTCCGGCTGCGTCAGGAGGCGGGCGAAATCCGAATAGTGGCGCGCATGACGCACCGGCATATCATGACCCTCCGGCCGATGGTGCTCGGCGTGAAGAATGGTCGCCTTTTCCCAGAAGGTCCGCTCCATTTCCAAGGCCGTGACCTGGCAGCGCCAATCCTTGAACAGTGTCGGAAAACTCTCGGCCAGCCAAGGGCTTATGCCATGGAGACCGATGGGCCTTTGATCGGTCAAGGAGCCGACTTCCAGTTTCACATTTCGCTGGATATAGCCGATACCTTCCGCCACCTCGCTGGGATAATTGAAATAGACGATGGGGCCGTGGACGCGCTCATCGAATTCATATGCGAGCCAACGGCTCCCTCGCACGGGATCACCCAAGGCCGCGCGAATGGATTTTTCCAGCCGCGGCACTATGCTTTTTTCCAGGCTCTCTCCGCAGGCCTTCTACATATCCGCCAGGGCTCCGGATCGGCTGGTCCGGCTGGTCAAGGCTTCGACCGTATCTTCGCTGAAGCTCAGATAGGAAGGCATGATGCCGAGATCCACATCCTCGGAAAACCGATCGATGACCTTGTACACCTTGGAAAGGGACGTCCCTCCTTTGAAGACGAAGTGCGGGCCCAAGTCCGGATCCGAAAAGATCATCGCGAGGATCCAGCATACCCAGAAATCCTTTTCGAGGATTGCGGCTTCCATCCGCTTTTCAGTCGCAGCCTGGATGAAGGCCCTGCCCTTGCGCTCCGATGATAAGGCCAGAAAAGCATCCGCTGGAATCATTCCTCCGGCCTCTCTTTCAGCTTTTTCATTCGAGTCGAGGGCTTCTGGTCCGCGAGCTCAAGGAAAAGGGGCCGCATCCATGCCGGAGCCAAATCGAGGTCTTGCAGCAACTTTGCACGCTCCTCCGCCGATACCGTTTTCTTGAGGCGTGCGATATGCCATTTATCGATATGCTTGGCGCCCAAACTTTTGAATGCATGGATCAGCAGGCCGGCAAACCTATCGGCAGCGGCCATGTTCCGGGGCGAGGTTCGCTTCAAGGCAATCCGCATTGGACCCGCCTTGATGGTTCGGCTGCCGCCATCCGTCAACAACACGATCTTCGCCGGGACCTGCTCGGAAAGGCCTAAAAGATTCGCGGCATATACGCCCGCCGGTTGCACACGGATTTTGTTTTTCTCGGTGATGGCCTTGATCACGGAGTCCGGTGTCGGCCACAGGATTCCCAACACCTCATCGTGCCTGGGTTTGTCATATAGGCCTCGCGACAGCCATCGCAATTGTTCGCGCTTCACCAGCCTTTCGAGGCATTTGGCGACGGCTTTGGAGCCGCCCATAGACGCGAAATCACGCGGCGTAAATACCGTTCCCGCGGGACTCTGCTTCACCGCTCTAGTGATGCGGGTATCCAGGCTGTTCGGAGAGGGCGCACGGGGCATGGGTTGTTTTCCAGATCTATTTGTCTCTAAAATAACACTTTTTGGCGACAAATAACCCCTGAAATATTGATAATTCAGTGTATTCGGCGCTTTAGCCAAAAAGACCCGGAATCCTACCAGGAATCCTAAGAGGGGCGGATGACGCCGGAGCACATTACTGTTCTCATTGAAACCTAAGTGCTGACCCATACAATTCCACCGCGCCTTTCCACCACGGGTTCACCGGATTGGCCGGCAAGCGCACATCGAGGGACACTTTCGTCGAGGCTTTGTCGAGCAGGTTTGAGCTGAAGTCACGGCTCTTCAGAGTAATATTACCGCTACCGGCCACATGGAGGGCGGAAACCAATCAACCGCGTTCAAATTTCTATCGCATAAACCACTCCTCCGAGGAATCCCATCATCCCTCCCCAGAAGGCGCCGGCCCCCGGCTGCGAACCACTCGAATGGGCGCTCCCATATAATCCGCCGATTAAAGCTCCGGCAATGGGCAGCATAACCCTGAGGGCCGTGATCTGAGGATCGGGTTTCGGTTTCTCCCCACCGGTCTCTTGACTATTAAGCAGAGCGGCCGTTACCTGATCGCTTTTGGATAAACCGAAAGGGGGCTCTGAATCGAGAGCGAAATGACCTTGCCCGATGTGAAGCGAGGCGATGGGAAAAGGCTCGGCTACCGGGCCGCGTCTCCAAGTATTCTCAACGGCATAAGCCGGATTTAATCCGCTCAGGGCCAGGAAGATTGGGATAAAAAAAACGACTACGTGAAATGGCTTGAGCAAAATCAGCCTCCGATTAATTGCAAGGAGGAGCTAGGGCCAATGCCTTTCGGAAACCCCCTCTTGCCTAGCTTGGAGCCTGGTTTTTCAGGAGCGCCATGTTGAGGGTGGTCATTTCCTCAATGATTTCCAGTAGCTTCTTGTAGTTCTCCGACATTTGCATCGCCAGGGGTAACCGCGCCTCCCCCAAATATATCAAGTGCGTCTTCTTGTCCTTGTTGAGCGAGAAGTAGGCCTGCCTGTGCTTCGCTCCGTTGGTGACTATGGTTCCTCGCATCAACGGGGCGCACTTACCCAACTGCTTCCCCAGCGCCTTCAATTTCTTCTTCGCCTCCCGCTCCTCTACTGGTGTCATCGATTTCTTTTTCACGGTTTGCCCTTTCTTTTCCTGCTCAAAGTTTAGATCTTTTAACACTATGCCATACAGCATAGTTATAAAACATTGATCTCTCCCACAAGCGCCCATTCAACTTTCCTTGATGCCTTTTCTGCCCTTCGGGCGGCTACATCGGACCCGGGACCGCCTTCGGAAAAAGGGGGTAGACCACCCAGGCTCTCTTCCGATGACCTTGTCGCCGGACTCGCTTGGCATGTGCTGCAACCCAGCGGCAATTTCTCCGCGAGCCTACATATGCTTATGGGGGTTCGGATGTCAGATTCCTCGCTCAGTGAGAGACGTCAATCTTTGGGCACCAAACCCTGGTTCGATGCCATGAATTTGTTTCTATCAAACGCCCTACGGCGAAACCCGCGTGGAGTGGCATGTGTATCAAAGCGCCACGGGCGGCAAGACCTACTGTCCACTGGAAGTCACGGGCCGCATCGTCATGACCGCCACGCCCCGCTTCGCCAAGATTCTTTCCTACAAATACGCCGATTTGGGGTTGTCGCGACTGTGTGCCAGGACTTGGAGATCAGCAATGGGCGCAAGGTATTACGCTCCTATGCCCATAAGATAGGGGAACTGGTGGGGAGCGTGGCTGAGCTCAAGGAGGAGGTTTGGACCTATCAGACTCCGGTTTTGGACGCGGAAATTGCGACGGTGACGGTGGGATTGGACGGGACCTGCATGCTGATGCATGAGGACGGATGGCGGGAAGCCATGGTGGGTACCGTGGCGCTCTACGACAAAGAGGGAGAGCGGGTGCCTACAAGAGCCTGTCGCAGGTGGAGCGGGCCTTCCGCTCGATGAAGGGAATGGACATCCGCATCCGCCCCATCCGGCACTTCACCGAAGATCATGTGCGGGCTCATCTCTTCTTGTGCATGCTGGCCTATTACGTGGAATGGCATCTGCGAAGGGCACTGGGCGCTCTGCTGTATGACGATACGGACCTGGACATTGAGCGCTGGGTGCGGGATCCGGTTCGACCGGCGAATAGGTCGCGCGCAGCGGCGGAGAAGAAGAAGAAGACGGGCAAAGCCGTTGACGGGTTCGAAGTACACAGCTTTGAAACGATGATGGTGGAGTTGGCCACGCGGTGCCGGCATATATGCTCGACGCCGGAAAGTCAGGGCTTGACCTTCACTATGGAAACCGAGCCGACCTCCTGGCAGGCAAAGGTGATGGGTCTGCTCAAGGAATACACCCCGCCCAACTTGTACCCAGTAAACGCAAAGTCGTAATCCGTGTTACCCTCTGAAAAATCAATGGCTTGCGCTCGGGTGGTCCCAGGAACTTCGGTTTAAACGACGACCCATCTCATTGAAACTCCTCCGCCCTCACTCTGGTTTGTTAGGTAATCCTACCCGACATTT
>DAINDC010000351.1:0-5953 GCA_036732085.1 Fibrobacterota bacterium
GTATCGCTCCTTCGCCTTCCTTGGCCGCAGCCCGCTCGCTTGGCCTCGTTACGCGAAAATTGTGCATAACACCCTCTTAGCGCTTCGCTACTGTCGGCCTTTAACGCCAGCGCCGATCTTAGGAGCGCAAGCGCAGCCAGCCGTAATAGCCTAATGCGCAGGCCGCGAAGAAGGCTCCCACGAGAAAGGTCGCCGGCGCGCCGATGCGTTCCCAGGCGATCCCGGCGATGACACTGGCGGCCAAGGTGGCGATCCCGGCGGCGAGGTTGAAAAGGCCGAAGGCGGTTCCACGCAGCGAGGCCGGCGCCGAGTCCGCGACCATGGCCGATAATATGCCCTGGGTCAATCCCATCTGCAAACCCCACAAGGCCGTGCCCAGCGCCGCCTGCCAGGGATTATGCGCCGCTGCGAGCACGAGATCGGAAACCACCAAGGTGGCGATCCCCGCGGCCAGGAGGCCGCCTCGGCCCAACCGATCGGAAAGATGGCCCACGGGATAGGCCGTCAGGAAATAGGCGAGGTTCATGATCACCAGGAGCAGGGGCGTGTTTTCCGGGAGCATACCCGCCGAGCGGCCGCGCAGGATCAGGAAGGCCTCGCTGAAACGCGCCAGCGACAGCAGAGCCCCGAAGATGACCACCATCCAGAAGCGGGGACCGAGTTGCCGCAGGGCCTGCCGGTCGATGGGCTCGCGCGCCTCCGGCCGGCTCGGGGCCTTGGGCTCCCTTACGCCCGTCCCGAGCAGGCCCACCGCCAGGAATCCCGGCAAGGCCGCGATCCAGAATACCGCCCGGTAATTCCCGCCCAGGACTTTCATCAGGATCATGGCCAGCACCGGCCCCAGCAGGGCTCCCGCCGTGTCCAGGGATTGCCGCAAGCCATAGGCCGCGCCGCGGATCTCCGGGGGCGTGACGTCGGCGATGAGGGCGTCGCGGGGGGCGCCGCGGATGCCCTTGCCCGCGCGGTCGATGAGGCGGGCCGCGAAGATCACGTTGGCGGTGGCGGCGAGCGCGAACAGGGGCTTGGTGGCGGCGCCCAGGCCGTAACCGAGCAGCGCCAGCGCCTTGCGGTTGCGGAGCCAGTCGCTGAGGCTGCCGGAGAAGATCTTGACGATCATGGCGGTAGCCTCGGCGATACCCTCGATCATGCCGATGCGCATGGCGGAGGCGCCCAGGACGGTCGCGAGGAAAAGGGGCAGGAGGCTGTGGACCATCTCCGAGGAGACGTCCATGCACAGGCTGACCAGTCCCAGGACCCAGACTGTGCGGGGGATGCCGATGCGCGCGGCGCGGGCGCGCGGAACTCCCTTGAGGCTCATTCCAGAAACCGTCTCATTCCAGAAACCGTCTCATTCCAGGAACCGGGCCTTGAGTTCCGGCGTGGGTACCATGCAGGTTTCCCTACGCCCGAATATCCGGTATCGGTTCCTGGCGATCATGTCGTAGACGAAATCCCGGATGGGCTTCGGCACCAGGATCAGGGCGTACAGGAGCTTCCAGGGCCAGCCCAATAGCCTCAGGGTCTTGAGGGCCGCGGCGGATTTGGTATCGAAGGCCTCACCGTCCACGAAGACGAAGGAGCGCAACTCTTCCTCGGGCAGGCCCAAGGCGCGGAGGATCGCCTTCCCGGGGACGGATTGCAGGGAGGCGAACCGGAAACGCTCCTCCGGGTCCCGGTCGATCAGGAAGCGCACGAAGCCGTTGCAGAGGTTGCAGACGCCGTCGAAGAGGAGGATGGGTCGGTCAGGTTCCAGCATTTCCAGGCTTTCCCGGACGCGCGCGCTTTTTTTTTGCTTTGAGCGTGGCCCTGAATTCCGAGTGCTTTTCACTCATTTTTTCTTTTTTCGCCCAACGTTCGATTTCGTCCAAATCAATGCGTTGGCTTTGGGCCACCATCAAGGCTTGGTCGAGCGACTGCTTGTCGTTCCAATGAAAAAATCCGCACAAGCGATCCTTTACGCAATCCGTGGGGGATAGCATCCGCACGCTGATCATGCCTAGGGATGTGGTAATCGGATATTCGTGAACGACTTGCGGCGGTTCCTCGCCGACCGTCAGAGGAGGGGGAGGAAAATCAATGATGAACTCGCTGTCCGGGTGGGTGAAATGCTTTCCTTTCCGTATGAACCCCAAAGCCAAAGCTGCTGCCGCGGCTTTTTCGATGCCGTCGGTCATTCGTCCGATGAAGTCCAGAGCATTTGATTGGTAGGCGTTTTCCGTATAAATGGATACGCATGCGCCCCCCGAAAGCGTGACTTCGATGCCTTGCTTTTTTAAGCCTTGGTAAGTGTATTGAGCCAATTCCTGGAGGCCCATCTTCTTTTTCATTGAGGCTTACCGGCCCGTCTGGGGCGCCTTCTCGGACGGTAGAAGGTCCGGACTTCATCTTCCGGCAAGGCTAGGAAATTCTTTTTGAGTAGGAGCGTGAGCTCCTTCAGCAGGAAATAACGGGGGTTCAACGAATAGACCCGGGTTTTACCGACTGTCCGGCTGACCAATATGCCTGCGTCTTCAAGTCGCCGCATTTGGCTTTGTACCGCAAACAGATTGGCCTGGAAATTATTGGCCAGCTCCAGGCTATAGGCTTCCCCGCATTCCACAAGGTAGAGGAGGATTTTTTCCCTTAATGCCGAACCGAAAAGGATAGAGAGCATAGCCGTATTATATACCAATAAAATAGGTATTATAATCAATTTTATTGGTATACGGATTTCCATTCCGAGCCGGTCTGTTAAAGCGGGATTGGGATGGGAAATCCCAAATATCTATAAATGGGGGTTTGCGATTATACGAAATGGGCCCGTTTCCGTTCCTTCTTGATTCGGACGGCAAAATAACTGTACATTTGTGCAGATGCCCAAAAGTTCCTTCGTCCACCTGCATGTCCATTCCCATTTCTCGCTGCTCTCCGGCGTCCCTTCCGTCGAGGCCCTGGTCGCCAAGGCCGGGTCCCTGGGCATGCCGGCCCTGGCTCTCACCGATACCAACCGCATGAGCGGCCTCATCCTGTTCTATAAGGAATGCCTCGCCCGGCATATCCGCCCCATCCTGGGAGTGGAGCTCAGCGAGGCCGCCCGCCCCGGGGAAACCGTGGTGTTACTGGCGCGGAACGCCGGAGGCTACGGCGACATCTGCGAGCTCATCACGCAGCGGCAACTGAACGCAAAAAGTTTTTCATTCGCCGATGCATTCAATCGGGAGTGGCCGGATCTCATTCTCCTGACGTCCTTTCCACGCTGCCTCAAGATCCTGGCCTCGGGTCCGAACCGCCCCCGTCTTTACGGCGAGCTGGTCCGCAACTCCCCGGAGGCGCGGGCCCGCAGCCGCGGGATCGAGGCCTTGTGTGCGGCGGAAGGCCTGCCCGTGGCGGCCGCGCACGATTGCTTTTTCCTGGAACGGGAAGACTTCGAGACGCATCGCATCCTGCGGGCCATCGATCTCAACTCCACCTTGTCGCGGCTCAAGGAGGGCGAGACCGCTTCCGAGGGCGCAGGGTTCGCCTCCCAAGGGCAGATGGAGGAACTGTTCGAGGATCGTCCCGACGCCTTGCGCAACAGCGCCGCCATCGCGGCCGCATGCGACGCCCGGCTGGATCTGGGCAAATGGATCATGCCCGAGATCGAAGTCCCGGAGGGTTACACGCCGGATACCTATCTGGAGGAGTTGGCGCGGAAAGGCTTGGAAGCCAATTACGGCGGCCGTCCCGCCTATCCTCAGGCTTGTGACATCCAAAGAAAGGAGTTGCAGGTCATCGGCAAGCTCGGTTATTCCTCCTACTTCCTCATGGTCAAGGAGGTGCGCGACTGGGCCAGCGGGGAATTGGGCACGCCCTTCCGCCGGGCGCGGGACTGCTCTATCCTGAGGGGCAGCGGAGCCAACTCCATCACCTTCTACAATCTGGGGGTGTGCAATCTCGACCCCATCGGCCTCGATCTTTATTTCGAGCGTTTCCTCAACGAGGATCGGGCCGCGCCTCCGGATGCCGATCTCGATTTCGGGTGGGATGAGCGGGATCTGGCATTGCAGTGGATGGTGAAACGGTTCGGGCGGGATCGGGTGGCCATTACGTGCACCACCAATCATTTCAACTACAAGTCCGCCTTCCGGGAAGTCGCCAAGGTCTTCGGGTACGCCGATGCGCAGACGACCAAGGTGCTGGACAGCTTCGATACGAATGCCCTGCGCCTGGATGACGATGGGATCCGGAAGATCAATGCATGGGTCGGGCGCCTATTCGAAAAACCGAGATTCCTGGGCCAGCATCCGGGCGGCCTCATCGTCACCAACGAGCGCATCTGCCGGCACGTGGCTTGCGAATGGTCGCGCGCGGGCGCCGATGGCGGCGCAGAAGGGAGGATCATCACCCAAGTGGACATGCATAACGGCATCGACGATCTGGGCCTCATCAAGTTCGATCTCCTGGGCAACGGATCCCTGTCGGTATTGCGCGATGCCTTGAGCCAGATCGAAGGGCAGAGGCTGCCCGATCCGGAAATATGGGACGTGCAAAAATGCTTCGCCGATCCGGCCGTTCGCGACATGCTGGTGACGGGAAGGACCCGCGGCATCTTCTATATCGAGAGCCCGGCCCAGATCCGCCTCAATCAAAAGGCCCGGGCCGCGACCTTCCCGGAAGTCGTCATCACCTCCAGCCTCATCCGGCCCGCGGGCACGGCCTATTGCAAAACCTTTGTGGAAAGGCACCGTAACATGCAAGATAACATCAAGGATTGGGAATTCGTGCATCCGTCCCTGGAAGGCATCCTGGGCGAAACCCATGACGTCTGCGCCTTCCAGGAGGACGTGATCCGCATCTGCCATGACATCGCCGGACTGTCCTTCAAGCAATCCGATCGCATCCGCAAGATGATGAACAGCCAACATGAGGGCGAACTCAACCGCCAGGAGTGGAACGACACGCGGAGGGCGTTCCTCGAAGGCTGCATCGGGCATGGCCAGCTCGAGCTGCCGCAGGCGGTGGAGCTATGGACGCGCGTCTCGTCCTTCACCGGCTTCTCCTTCTGCAAGTCCCATAGCGCCAGCTACGCGGAGCTGTCCTTCCAATGCGCCCATCTCAAGTCCCGGTATCCGGCGCAGTTCCTGTCCTCCGTCATCAGCAACCACCACGGGTTCTATACCCGCGACGTCTACCTGGACGAGGCCCGGCGCTGGGGCTTGCGCATCCTGCCCCTGGACGTCAATAAGTCGCAGCTCAAATACCACGGCCGGGACAAATGGATCCGGCCGGGGCTCATCCCGGTGCGGGATTGCCGCGAGGCCGCGCTCAAGGTGCTGGTCGAGGAGAGGGAGGCGAACGGGGAGTTCCGGGACCTGATCGATTTGCTGCGGAGGGTGCCGCTCCATAAACGCGAGGCCGAGAACCTGATCCTGGCCGGCGCCTGCGGCGGTTTCAAGATGACGCAACCCGAATTGCTTTATCTGTTGGATGCGGCCTATGGGAAGCTCCATCCCGAGCAGGCCGACCTCTTCGCGTCCGCGGATTCCGCGGTCCAAACGTCCGGGACGCCGTTTTCAGGGGCCTCCGGAGGGGGAAACGCACAAGTTACTGAGCGCGCGCGCTTGCGGGAATACCCCCTGCTGCAAAGGTGCATGAACGAGCTGAAGATGCTGGGATACGTCCTATCCGCCAATCTCCTCGACATAGTGGAGGAGCATGAAGCGTCGCAGGGAGCCGTGCGCGCCGACCGCCTCGGCCCCCACGTGGGCCGCCGGGTGAAGGTCTTCGGCATCCCCGTCACCGACCGCCTGCATCCCGTCGCCCATGGGGACGGCTCCAATCTCATGAAGTTCCTGACCCTGGGCGACAAGACCGGCTGCGTGGACGTGATCTTCTGGCCCAAGGCCCTGGATCAGTGGAACGACACCTTGGCCGGTCAAGTGCCGTTCAGCGGCAATCTGTTGGAAGTGTGGGGCAAGGTCAGCGAAGACATGGG
>DAINDC010000352.1:0-5929 GCA_036732085.1 Fibrobacterota bacterium
GGATGGGGTGGAGGCGATCGCGGATTCGGTGCGCGGCGGGGTGCATGAGTGGCCCATGGACACCCAGACCAAAATGAATACCAGCGAGGAGGCCTGGGTCTTCTTCAAGAAATACACTTTGAAAGGCGCCGTCGCTTCCGTTTCCGGGAAACCGGATGCGATCGCGCATGGCCTGGCATCGGCCACCTATCGCGATGGCTTCGTGCGGTTGCACGGGTTGGCCGAATCGGGTTCGGTCCGGGTTCTGAATACCCGCGGCCATGTGGTGGCGCAGGCGAGCGTTGCGGACGGGCAATTCGCGTTCAGGAATCATCCGCGCGGCGTGTATATGCTCGTGGTGAGCGGGAGCGATAAGATGGTTTCGCGAAAGTTTATGCTGCCTTGATTCCGGTCTTTGAGCCGGGTCCCGGAAAACGCGGTCAGCGCGTCGCGTTGACCAGAGCATGGACCGAGGCTCCGGTGGCACGGTCGAGCAAGGTCAGGAACAGCAGGCCTTGCAACTGATCCCTATGCAGCGGCACTTGTCGATTGGACACCGGCCCTTGGAAAAGAATATGACCGTGGACGTCGACAACTCTGGCTTCGACTTCTCCCACCACACCGTCGAACTGGATGCCGTTTCGAGCGGCACGGGCGGCGATCCCGGCGGGCAGGATGGTCCGGGATTTGATCCCCGTCGTCCCCGGGAAAACCTTCAAGGAGAGTTTCATGAAGTCAATCACGTAAGAGCCGTCGCTTTCCGCTGTGATGGTGGTGCCGGCTTGCTGGACCGTGAAGCTCTTTCCGAAGGTCGCGGAAGCGAGCTTGAGCCGTAATTTCACGCTCTTGGGCATCTTGGGGTGCGGCGAAGTCCAAGCCAGGCTCCAGCCCGCATCGGTGGGCACGGTGATGGCCGCGTCCATGGTGAAATGGGCGCGGAAGTAAGCGGCGATGTTCTGGTAGGTATCGATCCAGAGGCCGTTGGCCACGGCAGCGTCGAGCATTTTTTTATTGTCTGCCGGCGTGAGGCTATACGCATCGGGATCTTCCTTGACGTCATGCACAATGGTCGTAACCCAGCCATTACCCGACTTGGCGGTATTCAACATACTGATCGCCGTGCCTACGTTGGTGGGATTCAAAATCAACCCTTGGATGTCCATCCAATCCGAAGGCTGCGCGCCCCACGCATAACTGGTTTGCCCGCATCCGCGGCCGACGAAGTCTTCGGAACCCACGCCCGCTTTGCCGTTCACGTTGCAATTGGGATAGGCGAAGGTGACCGACTCAACGTCGCGATCGAGATCGCGCAAATAGGCCGCCATCTCGGCGATGATTCCGGCCGCGTTGGGATCCGCAGGAACGTTGACATGGGCCTTGGTATGGTTCGCGAGTTCGTGGCCATTCTGGGCGACCTGAATCCATGCGCTTTTTTTCGCTTCGAAATCGCCGCCCGTACCGGTAACGGCGATGAAAAAGGTGGCCTTGATTTTAAGCGCGTCCAGTTGCGGCAATAGATTGGGGATTTGACTGGACCGGGCATCATCGTATGTAAAGCTTACGGCGCCGGTATGGCCGTTCCAGGGCACGGTGGTGACCGGGCCGGCGAAGAGGGCGATGGATCCGAGCAAGGGGAGCAGGGCTATTCTGGCTGGTATGTTCATGGTATGGATATTATCATAGGTTCAATGTGAAGTTTTGGCCATCCGAAAATTTACCGGCCCCTCCGTTCCTTCACACAGCACAACCACGCCTATTCGCTTTGCCACTAATGGAAGCATGAAAATGTCATATTCGTATAGTAGGATGAAATTGCTAAAAGTATGTATTCCCCAAGCCGCAAGGCTGGTGGGGATCATAGCCGCGGCTGCGGGCTTGTCGTTTTCGCAGACGCTTCCCACCGCGAAGTCGATTGCCGCGGAAATGGGCGTTGGGTGGAATCTCGGGAACACCATGGAGGCCACCGGAGGCCCTCCGGCCTGGGGAAACGACATACCCACCCAAACCTTCATTGATTCCGTGAAGGCTGCGGGATTCAAAACCATCCGCATTCCCGCTGCCTGGGACGAACATGCCAATCCGGCCACCCATATTATTGATCCCGACTGGATGGGCAAGGTCAAACTAGTCGTCGACCAATGCATTCAGGACAGCCTCTTCGTCGTATTGAATATCCATTGGGACGGCGGTTGGCTTGAAAAAAAGGTGGACGCGGCCGTGACCGACCCGACACTTCGGGATCAGATCAAGGCCAAGCAGGGAGCCTATTGGGGGCAGATCGCCACCACTTTCCGCAATTATGATCGCCACTTGCTCTTCGCTAGCGCCAATGAGCCAGCGGTCAATGGCTCCGCTTCCATGGCCATGTTGAATTCCTTCCATCAGATCTTCATCGACACCGTTCGCGCTACGGGAGGCAACAACGCTTCCCGCTCGCTCATCATCCAGGGACCGAGCACCGACCTCGAAAAAACCAACACGTTGATGACAAGCTTGCCCACCGACAAGATTGCCGACCGGCTCATGGCGGAGGTCCATTTCTACCCTTACCAGTTCGCCCTGATGGAGCAGGACGCGGATTGGGGCAAGGTATTCTACTACTGGGGCAAGAACAACCATTCTTCAACGGACACGGATCGCAATTCCACCTGGGGTGAAGAAGCCTACACCGACTCGGTCTTTAACCTCATGAAGGCCCAGTTCGTCGATAAGAACATCCCCGCCCTCCTCGGTGAAATGGGCGCAGTCAAGCGAATGACCCTGACGGGCGAGAGCCTGCGACTGCATATCCTCTCGCGGCGAACCTGGTACGAATACGTCGTCTCATCAGCCAATGCCAGGGGATTGATTCCCGTGATCTGGGACCAGGGCGCAAAGGGTAATCTCACCATGTCCGTTTTCGATCGCAAGACCGGCGGCATCTACGATCTTGGCCTGCTGAACGCCATCCGCTCAGGGATCGGTCTGCCCAAACTGCCTGGCGACACAGAATTGGGGTCGATCTCGTTGGCGCCTCGGATTCCCATCGCCGGGTACGCCTTTCGCTCGACGCTCGTCCAGGGCAATATTCATGCGGCTTTTTTCGCGACGGCTTCCGGTTCGACCCAAGTGGCACTCATGGATCTGAAGGGAAGTACGGTTTGGTCCCATTCCTTCGGCGCCCAGACCGGATGGAACCTGTTCGAAATTCCCGCCGGGGAAAATCGATTGGGCCTCTTGCGAATCCGGCAGAACGGCTGGAACGCGACCTACAAAATCCTTCCTTGACTTCGGGGGATACGCGGCCATGTCCAAAGCCGAACTCGAACACTCACCATGAAGGAGTCCCTATGAAATTCCTCGTCCTCGCCTATTACCATGAGGAGACTTTCGAAAAGACGTCTCCGGAGGAAATGAAGGCTATCGTCGCCCAGTGCGAACGCTTGGACAAAGCTCTGAATGCCACCGGCAAGATGGAGATGATTGCCTCTCTGGCCGCCACCAAGGCCACCGTGTCCGTGCGGCCCCGCAACGGTAAGCCCTCGGTCACCGATGGTCCCTATGTTGAGACGAAAGAGCAATTAGGTTCCTTCTTCCTCCTCGAAGCCAAGGACATGCAGGAGGCCATCCAGCTCGCCTCCATGCATCCGGCCGCGAATCTGGGTGAAAAAATGGGCTGGGGCATAGAGATCCGGCCCATCGAATTTTGTCGGGCCAAGGAAATAGCGATGTCGATATCGTAGGCGTGCCGACGCGCATGTCGAGATGCGGCACTTCGCCATGCCTGAATCAAGCAGGTCTCAGCCGCATGCCGGCGGTTTCCGGAGGAGAAGGCTGTTGGCGTAAAATCAGCATGGCCAGCGCCACCGACCACAGCAGATATACGCCGATATTTATCCGCTCCCATACCCCCAGCCAGGGCGTGGGCAGGTTGGCCGCGAGCCGGGGCGCATCCAGCCCGGTCAAGACGCCGAAGATGAGGAAGGCCGCCATGCACGTATAGGTAAAGCGTCGGAATCCCCTGCTGAATGCGGCGGCTCCAAATCCCAACTCCAAGAACATGAGGAGGACGGTAACCATGGCCAGCGCGATGTGCATCCTGTCGGTAAAAGTCATCTCGTTCCCGCAGAGATGCATGGGCGCCAAGGGCCAGGCGAGACTGACCAAACCCTGGAGGAAGATGAGGCGCCCCGTAATGCGCATGGAGCGATTGACGCCGGACGAAACCAGAACACCCCAGCCGAAGGCTATGACCAGCAAGCTGTAGATCGCTCCCATCAAGAAGACCGTGTCCTTGCCGTTCAATCGTATATTTAAATCCTTCCTTCGGATCAACATGGAAGCGGGTGGGCAGGATGAAGGCAATTGTTCAAGACCAGTATGGCTCTCCGGACGCTGTTCTGAAGCTCCGGGAGATCGCCAAGCCGGTGGTCGGAGACGATGAGTTGCTTGTGCAGGTACGGGCCGCCTCGGTTCATCCGGATATATGGCATGTCGTGACCGGCCGACCCTATGTCCTGCGTCTGATGGGGGCCGGACTGCGGAAGCCAAAGGATATCGTTCCGGGAACGGATGTTGCCGGATATGTGGAGTCGGTCGGTAGCAAGGTCACGCGGTTCGGGCCTGGTGACGAGGTATTCGGCGAAACCCGCCTGGGAATGCAATGGCGAAACGGAGGCGCTTTTGCCGAGTACGTGTCCGTTCCGCAGGATGCGCTGGCGCTCAAGCCCTCCGGCATAACCTTCGAACAGGCCGCGGCCATTCCCGCTTCCGGATTCATTGCTTTGCTCAACCTTCAGAATGGCGGATTGGTCAAGCCGGGACAGAAGGTATTGATCAACGGAGCCTGTGGCAGCGTGGGATCCATTGCCATGCAGCTTGCCAAGTCCTATGGCGCGATTGTGACCGGTGTCGACCGGACGGAAAAGTCCGGGATGGCCAGGTCGTTCGGAGCGGATCACTTCCTTGATTATACCCAGGTGGACTTCACCCGAGGCGGCGAACGGTATGATCTTATCTTCGACGTCGCCTCGAACCTTTCCTTCTCGGATTGCAAACGCGTGCTTACGCCCACGGGGATATACATCATGATCGGTCACGATCACTTCGGCGATGTGGGCAGCCGCTTTTTCGGAAGCATGCCTCGTTTACTGAAGCTGGTCGCGATGTCCCCATTCGTAAAGCATCTGCCGAAACCGAACTTTTCGATCCCGGGCAAGCAAGAAACCATGGCGATCTTGCAGGCGCTCCTGGAAGCCGGGAAACTGATGCCGATTATTGATAAGGTTTTCCCCCTGGACCAGGTCCCCGAAGCCATGCGCTATATGCAAACAGGAAATGCCCAAGGGAAAATCATCATTACCTTATAGCCGGGCTGCCTGGTTGGGGATTTCGTTAACTCCGATGGGATTCCGCCCGGACCTGATTGGCGCTTGCTCCCGTGAGTGAAGCCTGCGAGGATTTTGGCCACGAGCACGCCGATACGACCGGTTCCGACGATTCCTGCCGTGAGCCCAGCCATGTCAAATCCCATCAATCCGTCCAATGCAAAATTGCCTTCATGCACCCGGAGATAGGACCGATGGATCTTGCGGTTCAGATCTCAGGGCGATGAACCGTACTCCCGATCGGCGTAGGGCTTCCAGAACACCACCGTCCAGGCAATCATTCACGAAAACGCAAACGGCCTGATGTTCCTTTGCCAAGGCCGCAGTCTGGGATAGCAGGCGCGTCTTGAAGTAGGTGAAGGAATGGCGGCCCTCCGAATTCGCCTCGTTGAAAAAAGGTTTCTCGTATGGTTTGGCGCCGAAAAAAGCTGTTTTCATTCCAGGCTCCCGATGGTCCTGCAAATAGTGAATGGCGTTAGTTCTCGCCCCCGATTATGTTGAATTTTATTGTTGTTGCTGCCGGGGATATGCATTCCTACAAATACCGCTCTGCCTTTGAACCAGCGTGTGTTCTCGCTATAGGC
>DAINDC010000353.1:0-5918 GCA_036732085.1 Fibrobacterota bacterium
CGGCAAGGTGATCCGACCCACCATCCGTCCCCCCGCCCTCACCTTCTCGTCGCCCTTCAACTGCACGCTGTCCACCGTGACGCCCCAGGCGGAAATCTGGTATACCCTGGACGGAAGCAATCCCCTGACCGGCACGCCGATGAAATTCTCCGGTTCCATTCCCCTGAACGCCACCACCACCCTCATCGCTTACGCCAAGTTCGCAGGCATGGACAATAGCGATACGGTGATGCAGACCTATACCTACGTCCCGCCCGCGACCAAGGTGCAAATCCCTTCGGCCACGCCGGCCGGCGGAGAATTCAGCAACCAGCAGCTTGTGAACCTGGCAACGACGACGGACAATTCCGTCATCTGGTATACCCTCGACGGCTCTTCTCCGGATACATCCAAGACCAAGCTCCAGTATTTCAGCAGCGGAATCACGTTGTCCAAGACCACCAACCTCAGGGCCATCGCCTTGCATTCCGGCTTCACCAAGAGCGACGAGGCCGCTTGGAATTTCACCAAGATTCCCCTCATCGCCGCCAACCCGGGTTCGGGGCTGGTCTTCGATAAGGAGGTCAGCGTAAAGCTGACGGTGTCCCCGGCCAATGCCGTCATCCGTTATACCGTGGACGGCACCACGCCGAATCCTGCCAACTCGCCCGTATACGATACGGCCGCCGGACTGAAGTTCACGGGAACCACGACCTTATCGGCCATCGCAATCCTGGACGGGATCAGCACCAAGCCTTCCATCTTCAGTTATACCCTGAAGTACGGCCAGCTGGCGACGCCTTCACCCGTGACCGCGAACAATGCCACCGAATTCAAGGACACGTTGAAAGTTTCCCTGCTCGCCACCGCGGGATCGGATATCTACTTCACCGTGAACGGCGATCTACCCACCACCAGCAGTCAATTGTACAAGTCGCCTTTCATTATTGACTCCACCACCACGGTGCAGGCCATCGCCGTCCAGGCCGGCTTCGAAACCAGCAAGATCCTTTTCGCGACCTATACTTTGGTTCCGGAAAGCCCCGTCATCATGCCCGTGGGAGGCGCGTATGCCTCGGCCCAGAAGGTGACCATGACTTGTTCCTCCAGGCGGGCCGCGCTTTTCTATTCGACGGACAATGCAGCGCCCACTCCGGTGACGGGCATCCTTTATCATCCCGGCGATACCGTAGTCATCAATTCCACCAAGACCTTGAAAGCCGTGGCGGTCGCCGGGAACATGGCCAGCAAGGTCCGCGAAGAGAGCTATACCATATTCGGGGCGCGGGATACCGTCCTCAAGCCGGGCGAATTATTCTTTCTCGAGGGCGGATATACCCTGATGAATCCGGACGCCCAAAGCGCGAACGTCCATGTCCGGCTCGCCGGCGCGGATTCCCTCAGGCTGAAAGGCTTCGACGGAGTCCAGTACAGCATTACCATCGCCATGGCGGACACGCAGCCTTACTATCCGATCCCGGAGTTCCCCAAGCTCGCCTTCACCCGCTCTACGTCCGAGAAACGGTCCCTCTATAAGGTGGACCCTTCGGGGCTGGTCTATTTCATCTCGGGAGCGGACAGCGCCACCATCACCCAGGGCGGCACCTACTTCATGGGCATAGACGTTTCCCCGCCCGTCATCACCAATCTCGGGGAAAGCATCGACGCCCAGGATTCGACCCAGATCTCATTCCTGGTCGAGGACAATGTCGCCAATCTGGTTTTCGATTTGAAGCGCTATGACGATACCCTCAGGAACATCAACCAGAAATCCTTGCTGAGCCCGGGCCGCTTCGGCGTCAAGCTCAAGAATCCCGCGGGAACGCTCAAGCCATTAAAGGTGCAGTTGATAGTCAGCGACTACCAGCTCGCCAGTTATTACCCGAAAGATTCCCATACCTTCCTGTCGTTATCGCAAAGCCTGGGCGCCTTACATGGTCCGCCGCTTTGGGCCATTGGACTCAATTCCAGCTTCCCTTACGATCTCATCAGCATTCCGCTGGCGCTCAATCCGCCTCTCACCTTGGGAGATCTGGCTCGTCTATCCTCCGATGCAACCATGCAGGGCGTCGCCTGGAGCAATCGCGATACCACCTACCTGCCCATCCTTCCTTCCGAAGTCCTCAAGCCGGGCCAAAGCTATTGGGTCGCTTCGCGCTCCCGCTTGCCCGCCCTGACCATGCCTGCCGCGAAGACTTCGCCGCAGGGCGCGGCCTCCTTCTCCATCAAGTTGCACCATGGGTGGAACCAGGTCGGCAATCCTCATCTCGAAAGGCTTTACTGGCCCATTCCGCGGGCCTTCACCGATATCTACCGTTCCTCTCCCATCAAGGGCCTGTGGGGTTACAATGCCTCCACCACCGATTATGAGGAAAGCGAATTCCTGGAACCCTGGCGCGGCTACTATGTGTTCAACTACCTCCAGGATACCACCGTCCAATTGTCCAACCAGCCCAATACGACCGTGGCCTTGAACAAGGAAGGCATAGCCAGGTCCGGCGCCGCCGCGGATGAAATCCATCTGGCCATGGGATGGGGTGCCTCCAAAACCTTGCGATTGGGCGCGGCCTGGGCGGCCCAGGATGGATTGGGCACGGAGGACGAATTGGAATTGCCCCATGAAAAGGCCATGACCTATCTCAAGGCGGTCCGCAATGGCCGGTCGCTTTCCTCGGACTGGATCCACTTGGTGCGCGATGGCATTTTGCAATGGAAGGTGGCCATGGGCGGCATCGGCGACTCGCTGCCTCCTCTGAAAATCCTGGAGCAGGACCTGCCGGCCGGCTACGAAACCTGGGCCGTGTCCAAATCCCGATCCATGAAATTCAAATTGGAAGCCGGTCAATCCGTTTCGGCCTCGGGCCTGGCCCAGGACACCCTGTACATTTATACCGGCCCACCGCAATTGCTCGCCAAATTTTCCGCCCTCCAGGGTTTGGCCACGCGGGCGCCGGATCTGAAATTCACGGTATTGCCGCAAGCCGGAGGCTTCCTGGTGCAATTGGCGCTCCCGGCCCAAGCCCGGATCAATGCCATCGTCTGGGGTCTGGACGGAGCCCGCAAGGGAGAAATCCATCTCGGCCCCTTGTCGGAAGGGACCTATCGATTCGCCTATGGTTCGGACTTCCAAGGCCGGACTCGTCGCTTGGTTCCCGGGGTCTATTTCCTGACCCTGGAGATCCAGGGCAGCGGCCTGCATGCCCATATGTCCCGCAAGCTTGTCTTGAGCGATTGAATTCACCCCGGTAACCACTTCCCAGATTCTCATCTTTAGGCTGCGACACAACCTGATCGGAGATATTTTTACGTTGCTTGTCCGGCTGGCTTCGCCGGCATGGCAGGACTTAAACGGACGTTCTAAAGGTACCGGACAGATGCGGCTTTCATTTTTCACGGCCCTGGGCTTCGGGCTGATGTTATCGTTCGCCCCGGTTTCAGCGGGTTCCGATGGCAATACGGACCAGGCCAAATCTTTCCTGAAAGATTATCTCAAACGGATCAACCAAAAATACCCGTTCCAGGAATGGGAAAAACAGCTCTCCAAGTGCCGCAACACTCTCGATAGGACGAAGGCGAAACAGGCCGCCTCCGGCCAAGGTTTCAACCAGGATCTCTACTTCTCCGTGGAAAGCCTGGGCAAAGACATCCAGGATCTGTCCAAGCATCGCCCCGATGTCGAAAAGCTCTCGAAGGAACTCTATGTATCCTCCCTGATCGCGCGCATCGACGGCATGTTCAGCCAATCCGGGAAGCCTTGGGATCCGGATGCCAAGCTGGCCTTTCAACGGTCCATGATGCAATACGAAAGCGGCAGCCTCAAACCCAAGACGGCTTTCCTGGCCAACCTGGCTGCCTTGAATCGGGATTTCGTTTCCATCCAGACCGACGCGCTCTTCGACTTCGCCCAGGACTACCTCGGCCGCAGGGTGGAGGAGCATCTGCGCTCCTATAACCTCGCGAAGATCGAAGCGCTCTACGATGACTATTCCCTGCAGCTTGACTATTGGACCAAGGAAATCCAGGCCAATGCCACCCAGACCCAGGAACAGCTCGCCCTCCTCTCCAAGAAGTTCGAGGAGAACCGCGGCTGGCTGCGGCAAAACCTGGAGAGCCTGATCGAGGTGCTCAATACCGACATGCTGTTCAGCGATCTTCTGGAGTATGCGAGCAAGCAGAACGTGGACTTCACCTTGGAGGTGGAGGAGAGGATAGAGAACTCGCTCAAGGATCGGAACCGGGCCGTGCTCGCCCCCATCCAGGAACGCATTGCCCTCTGGAAAAACCTGGCGACGAAACTCCGCGAGAAGACCACCATGGCGCAGGAACTGGCCCTGAACCAGAAGACCCAGGCCCTGGCCAGGGCCGAGGACGACCGGAAGGAAAACGATCGGCTGGAAGCGCTCAAGGCCGAGCAGCGGCGCCTCGAAGACGAGCAGAAGGCGAAATTCAAGCAGACCCTGTCGGCCTTGCGCACCTTCACCTTCAAGAGCGAGACCTCGGTGGAACTGGATGACGATTCCAAGAAGGCGCTCACCACCAAGGCCGGCTTCCTGAAAACGAGTTACGTGCGATCGGGATCGAACAAGCTCAAGGTGGACAAGGAAAAATTCTCGGACACTTTAGCCATGGTCCAGAAATTCACGGTCGAGGAAGGGCAGGTGGACTTTTCCAAGATGAGCCTGCAGGAGCGATCCAACCAGAGCGCCTATACCTATGCCTCTCCGGCCGGGCGCACCAGCGAAGGCGATCTCGCCAACTTCGTCGCCGAGGTGGCCTTGGGATCGTTCAGCAGCTTCTACACCTTCCTGAGCTACCTGACGCCCGAGCATTGGTCGCCGGGGCGATCCTTCGCCTGGGAGGCGGATCGGGGCCCGCAAAAGGTCAACCAGGATCGGGAGTTCAGCTATGTCGATCTGGTGGTGGACGCGCATCGCAAGCGATCGGGAGGCGCCACCCGGGAGGAATCGTCCGCGAACCTCCCCGCCAATATGATCATCATCTTCGATGCGCAGGGCTCAATCATCCGCTTCCAGTCCTTCGCCGATATCGGCCAGGTTTCCATCCATGCGGGGGATCTGGTTGGGGGCAAGCTCCACTATAAATTCCTCAACTATTCCACCGACAGGCAGCATATCTACCTGAACGGCATCGATGCGGAAATGAAGGTGGGAGTCCCGTAGGGCCAAGCCCGGTCGGTGTCAGAGGCGCTTGCGCGAAAAAAGATAGAGCCCGGCGGATACGGCCACCACGGTCCAGACCGCGCCGTTGGCCAAGGCATGCCAGGTCTCGTCCCGCATGAATTTATCCCCGATCATTCCCAGCGAATAGGCATGGATGCCGCCGAACTGGGGAAGCATGCCCAGGATGGGCACGTGGGGAACGCCGTCGCGGAACATGCCGGCATAATAACGCCACAGGTTGCCGACATAGATCACCGGCAGCAGGAGCAGCCAGATGAAAAAGATCAGGAAGTTGCTGAAGTAGTTGCGCATCAGGAAATACAGGCTGACGAGGCAGGCCATGCTGAGTGAAAGCGGGAAGATCAGCAGGAAGATCCGGAACAGGTTGACGCCGGCGATGCGATAGAGTTCCTCCCAGAAAAGGGCCAGAGCCACTGCGCCATAGGCGATGGCGGGCAGGAGCACGGCGGCCATCTTGGCGAGGTAGAAGACCGGTCGTCCCAGCGAGCGGGCCAGCATCAGCAGATCGTTGTTGCGGAGGTAGTGGGTGCCGGTGCGATCCAGGCATAGGCAGAGCGTGAAGAGGGTGGTGAGGAAGACTATGGTCGAATAGCCCACCGCCAGGACGTAGTTGAGCCGCGGGTCCAGGCCCACCTGCTGGCCGTTGACCGAGAATTCCCCGGTGAAGATGATGCGCACCGGGATGACCAGGATGACCAGGCTGGCGAGCGCCGCCCAGGACCTCGGCCCGATCGAGGT
>DAINDC010000354.1:0-4770 GCA_036732085.1 Fibrobacterota bacterium
CGCCTGGCGCGACTCAACGAAAAATTTAGTGCCTTGAAAACGGCGGAACCCATGATCCGAGAGGGGTTCCAAACCGCTTACGGCCGGGCCACAGGTTTAGAGGACAACTCCCGCGGCATCCCGCATACCAAGGCGGGGGTTGTAACCCGCCTCACCCATGCGGCCTTAAACCCTCGGGAAACCTTGATGAAGTTGCGCCCAGATTTGGCGGAACGGATCGCAAATGACCAGTATTTGCCCGCGGGCAGTTCTTCCCTCTTGCCGCCCCCAACTGTATACCCTGGAAAACCGCCCACGGTGACCGCTGATGAGCTTTCGGCGCTCGGGTTAGACATTGGCCCTAAGCCCTACGCGCTCCCGCCGCGGGCCCCGCAGGGGCGCCCGGCGCTAAACCAGGCGCCTACCTATGTACCGAGTCCCCAGGTTCCGCAGGCGTTCGGCCAGCCAGCCCTCCCCACAGCAGCCGAATACGACCCGATGGCGGCTATGGACCCAAGGAACCGAAACCCGCTCCAAGAGACCCCGCAGGGCTCCCCGGGCCTAGAGGGGATGATGCCCGCGGATGTCATAGCGGCTAGACAAGCGGAAGCCCGGGCGACCCGCGACGCGGTAGCAAGGCAATCGCGCCCGGTTCGCATGCTTTTGCAACCTCCCGAGCAGCCTGGAGGCGTACAGGTGCTTACGCCCACGGAACTAACGTTGCCGCGTCGCGTCCCGAAAGGAAACGTACAGCCAAACGGATACCCGGCAAACCTGGAATCCCCGGCGGTTCAAAAGGTCCTGAACGAGTCAGGCCGGCGGCCCATTATCCTGAACCAAGCCCGAATTGATCGCCTGATGGAGGCTCTGAAACGAGTCAAAACAAAGGAATCTCGCGATAAGTTGCAGGCTCTTTTGAGAGAAGAAAACTACCGATTCACCAAGGGGAAACAATGAAAAAGAAAGCCATCAAGAAACAAAAGCCGTTACAGCACAAGGGAGTCAAGCCCGGCCCCGCGCCCAAGCCAAAGCCGCAGAAGCGGATCACCGGCTGGGATACGAACGGCTGGGAAAACAGCTCCGCAGATGGAATCCAGTAATTGAGGCTCCCTCGATTTCTTGCGAACATCGTCCGGGCAGGCGAGAGTCCGGAGATTGTAACCCGGCGCAACTTTGACGATTCTGCAAGCGTCCTGGAAGCGTATGCGCGAGGCATTGAGGGGCACGAGATCCAGATCGGGGATTTGGGCAAGAAGATTTCAAGGACGACGATCCTTCTGCAAATTTTAAGCGGCGAGGTCTTCAACGTCAAACGCTATGGAGCCAAGGGGGACGGGGTAACGAATGACACGGCGGCTATTCAGGCGACAGTCGCGGCGTCGGCGGGAGCGGATATAGTGTTCCCTCCTGGAACTTATTTAGTGAGTTCTACCGTTGGGCTTTTTACTGCGGGAACAAGAGTATTCGGCTACGGCGCGAAGATAAAGCGCAAGGACGGAACGTGTACCACGCATTCCCCGGCTACTTCGAGTTATAGCTACGGATTTTCTCCGAATAACGGGCAGATGTTTCATATCGACGTGGCTGGTGTGGAATTCTATGGCCTTGAAATCGACGGCAACAAGCTCAACAATATCTCCACGTCCAATGACCAGGGTGACGGATTTGAATTAGTCGGGGCAACCCGGTGCGTGGTCGAGGATTGTTACATCCATGATATTTTCCGGGACGCGATCACTTTGGGTTCGGTCTCGGACGATAACACAATCCACAACAATCGGATTTTCAATGTAGGCTATTCCTCCAGCGTCAATGGGGGAAACGGCGTCGCCATCACTTCCGGGTCTCGGAATATCATTTCCAACAATCATATCAAGGGTGACTCCGCCAACGCCACACAGGCCACGTCCGGAATCGACATCGAACCCAATGCCGGCACGGACGTTTGTACCGGAAACGTTATCATCGGCAATACCATTGATTTTGTCCGCCTCGGTCAGGGGATGGCGTGCTATACCAGCGACGCGAACGGACCCTCTTACCCCTCCTTTGGCAACATTTACAAGGGGAACACGGTTTACGCTTCCGACTCTTCAAAGGCGGGCGACTACGCTTTCCAAGGGAGAAATTGCAGCGCCTTGATTTTTGAAGGAAACTTCCTTCGGCATGGCGCGACATTCTGCGCGCGCATCGGCGGGGCGTACACCAAGGAATGCAAGATCACCGGAAACTTTTTCAAGGACAGTTCCGGCGCTGGCCTGCAAATGCCCGACTCGATCCAGGATTGCGAGGTACACGGAAACCACTCGATCAACAACGCGCAGGAAGGATTCACCTTCAACGGCGGAAATAGGCTTTCCCTCAAGGGGAACTCCGCGATTGGAAACGGAACCGCTTCCACGGTCGGGACGCAGTACCACGGTTTCGTTTTGTCCGGTCACGCGAATTGCATCATCGAGGGGAATTCCGCCTATCTGAATTATGGCCATGGAATGAAACTCTATGCCGTGACCCATACACAGGTCATCGGAAATCAGCTTTTGGACAACAGCCAGAGGGCCGACGCGGAATCTTCCGCCTTGAATCTAGCGGGAGCGTTCGATTACATCGACCTCGTACGAAACGTAGTTGGGAGCCAGGCAGCGACAACCAACTGGGTCAAGTACGGGATCTCGGAGAGCGGTTCCACGACTCCCGGAAGCCTTCGGTTTGACTCCAACCACTATGAGAGTTGCCGCACCGCAAAAACATCTCTCGCGTCGTCTTATATCCTGCAAGGGATGGATGAAAACTACGTCCCAGGCGGGACGATGGACACAAATACGTTCCTGGACCTCAAGAGCAAATTCACGATCTCTTACGGCATCGGATCGCCTGAGGGTGTCGTAACGGGAAGACCAGGAAGTTTTTTCTTCCGTACCGATGGAGCCTACGGCACGACCGTGTACATGAAGGAAAAGAACACCACCGCGAACGGGTGGACCCCTCTTCTTTCGACAAACGGAGCCACGCCGACGGATAAAGAAATTCCGTTGGTTTCGGGATCGGATGCCTATCTCGGAAAAAGCGCGGACCTAACCTTTGACGATACCGCCAAAATCCTGGCTACAGGGGCGGACGTATCCATTACGGCACTCGGTAAAGGGCTCAAGGTCAAAGCCGGCACCAATGGGCGAATCAATCTAGGCGTTGTCATGGTTGGCGGAACGGTGACAGTCGCCAACACCTCGGTTACCGCGAATACCTTGGTCTTGCCGACCCGCACGGTTTCAGGCGGGACGATTGGGGATGTAACGGTTACCAAAAACGCGGGGGTCGGATATACCCTTACGTCGGCGAATGTCCTTGATACCAGCACTTACGACTGCCTTTTAGTCGAGGCGACGTGATAGCCGTTTTCCTGGCCCTGGCGGCCATCATAGCCGGTTGCGCCCCAAAGGTAGCCGAACCTCCCGCCGATCCTTTGGAGCGCCAGTATGCCTTATCCCGCGCCCTGGATTCTGTGAACCTGGCCCGGTGCCCGGATCGTCTTGAGGAAAACCCAAAGTGAGGGATTATGGCAGAATTTGAACCCGCTGTCACCAAGACCATCCGCCGCGAGGGCGGGGACCAGTTCACCGAGGACCCTGACGATCCCGGCGGGGCAACCCGCTACGGCATTTCCAAGCGGGCCCACCCGGACGTGGACCCGCGCAACCTCACCCTAGACGGCGCCAAGGCCATCTACAGGCGCGACTACTGGAACCCGCTGCAAGGGGATTCCTTGGCCTCCCAGCCCGTCGCCGAAGCCCTATTCGACACCGCGGTCAACATGGGCACGGCCCAGGCCGTGAAGCTCGCCCAGGTGGTCCTAAGCCTGCCGGCGGATGGCGAGCTCGGGCCCGCTACGCTTGCGGCGCTGAATGCGGCGGATGGTCCGGAATTCATTGCGGCCTTCACCTTGGATAAGGTGGTCCGGTATCTTGTGCTGATCAAGAAAAACAGGAAGCTGGAAAAATATCTGTACGGCTGGTTAGTACGCACGTTTGAAATAGGGGGCGCGTAATGGGCATCGGAGGAATTTTAAGCAACCTGTTCGCGGGCGGCGTCGGCGACGTGGTGGAGAAGGTTGGCGATGCCATCCACAAGAACGTGACGACGGACAAGGAACGCATCGCCCTCGATAACGAATCGGCCAAGGCAGCGCAGGATTTTCAATTGGCCTTTGCCAAGGTGGACGCCGACCTTGCCTTGGGGCAGGACAAGATCAACGAGATCGAGGCCGGGTCTACCAACTGGTTCATCGCCGGGGCCCGGCCGGCGGCCATGTGGGTCTGCGTCCTGGTCCTGTTCATGGTCTACGTGCCGAAGGCGGCCGTCCTGACGGCCTTCTGGGCCTACGGCGTCTACCTGGCGCAAACCGGCCAGGCGACCAACCTACCGCCCTTGCCGCCGTTCCCGGAGCTTGGGGCGGGCGAGATCATGGGGCTTATGAGCGCGATGCTGGGCTTGGGAGGGATGCGGACCTTCGAAAAGGTGAAGGGGATTCAGGGGCAGCACTAACGCTATTCGGTCCCGGCCTTTTGCTCGCCCCTATATTCCGCGAAAGTCTCTAGGGTGACGTAGGGCCCGCCGGCCGGCGCGGGGGCTTCCTGGGCCTCTTCCCGCGGCCACAGGCCGGTATAACCCATCTTTCGGATTTTCTCTTGTTCCTTTGGCCGGATCGGGCCTTCCCCTGACTCCATTTTCTGGTAAGTGGGTCTAGGTTTGCCCAATTTGGATGCGAGATCGGCCTGATCCCAGCCTTTTGAT
>DAINDC010000354.1:4780-5899 GCA_036732085.1 Fibrobacterota bacterium
CTCCTTCAAATTCACGCTAATTCCGCACCAATGGTTAAATAATCGTAAAAAGATCGATTACGTTCGATTATGTCTTGCCGGGATAGAACATGTTCGATTATCATGTATCCATCGCACAAACACAGCGATTACAAAGGTAACCCCGATGGCAACGAAATCCCACGACACAACCCCCGTAAGAGCAACCGAGGCGGATATCGCCCGGATGGATCGGCTGGTGCCTAAGCTCGAAAAGCGGCACCGCGGGGCCACCTTCAAGCGCCCCGGCATCATCACCAAGGCTCTCGATGCCTTGGAGCGCGAGCTTTCCAAGCCCGAGCCGGAAGCAGCCTAACCGGCTGTCGCCACCAAAGATAAAGCAATCATGCAAACCCTATCAAGAGCCCGGAACAACGAAATGCACCTCGAAACTTCCAAGCAGCCCAACAATCCCGAGGCCCACGGCATTGATCTCCTGGTGCAATGGCAAAGCCTCTTACACGAGGCGGCCAGCGGCGGCAACTCCGACGCCAGGATACGAGTCTTTGAGGCCCTGTCCGCCTGGGAATCGGTGCGCACGGATGCGGAATGGGAATTGATGCGGGCGGCTCAGTTCGGCGCCGGGAAGCTGGGCCTGCGGAAGCTGGTCGAGAAGTACGAGGACGTGAGCCCCATAGGGCAGCGGCGGTAACGAAAATCACCTTGAAAGGATGAAAATGGAAGCGACGATAGATATCTGGGCCGACCTTGACAAAGTCGCCCTCCGCTCGGGATGCGGAACCGGAAAAGAAGGCGATTGCTGTGTGATCCAGGAGATCCGCCGCCGCACCGGCCTGGACTCGACGGTGGACCATCGTCCACCGACCATGTGCCCCGTCGTACATAAGCTTATGATCTGCGCCAACGACTCGTTCAAAACGCCGCCCAGCCGCCTGATGCTCTTAGCTCCCAAGGCGCTAAACACCTTGGGCAGCACCGCCGTTACCGTTCGCCGGGCGATGCGCGTGGCCACCGAGGCGATGCGGGTAGTAGCGATCGCGTTCGATGCCGTCAAGCTCCCCGAGATGGCCGAAAGGCTCCGGGCGTGCCCAGATATCAAGAGCCACGAGGACGCGCTGGCCGCAAGAGTTCTTGGGCTGT
>DAINDC010000355.1:0-5857 GCA_036732085.1 Fibrobacterota bacterium
GGCTACCGGCTCCTCAAGAAGTTCAGGGTCCCAGACCCGGGTAATCCACCTTGACCCGCAAGCTCCGCCCCTTCGCATCCGCCACGTTGACGATGCCCTGGTAGCGGATCAGCCGCTTGGTCTTGACGTCGTAATACATGACTATGGTGGGAAGCAACATGGCGAGCACGGAATTCTTCGGCTCGATCACCACCGGCCGATAGTCCCGGCCCCCGGCCTCCTTTTCCGGAACCACGTATTTGGGATCCTGGTAGGCGACGAAACGATAGTAGTCCAGCCGGGCGGGGATGACCATGTTGAAGGGAATCTTCTTCCCGGAAACGATCTCCTCCCAATTCATCTTTACGAATTCCTCCACGCCTCCGTTGATGACACAGGGCTCCGGCACCTCCAGCGCCTTTTCTTTCAAGGGCGCGCGGGCCGAGTCCCGGAAAAAAGCGTGGACGGAAACAGAATCCGCCTTGGCGCCTTCCTCATAGCCATTGCGGAAATCCTTATAGTCATAATCGGGTTTGCATTGGAAGCGGAGGAAATCGAGGGTGAGTTCCCCCATGGGTTTTTCGTCCGGTGCCTTGAAGACGGTTTGGGAGGCGATGCGCTTGCCCTTGAGGAAGGTTTCCTTATGATCCTCGGTATAGGCGGGGACATTGCGTTCGGTGTCGAAGGCGGAGCCGTGGTAGGGATGGGAGGTGGAATCCGGGGAGGCGGTGGAATGGGCGACCAAGGCGATCAGATACAAGGCGTAGCACGGAAGCGTTATGGCGTGGGCTTTCATTGTAATAGCTTAGAAAACTGTTCCGACAAATTTAGCGGGTAAATCGATGTTTAATTACGGATTTTTCTCACTTTCCCAATTCCGCCAGCAGCCCCTTCACCTGGTTCCGGATCAGATCCCGGATCCCCCGGAACTCGTCCGGAGGCAGGTGTTTGGGATCCGGGATCTGCCAATCGTAACGGCGTTTGGCCTTGACGAAGGGACAGGCATCGCCGCAACCCATGGTGACCACGGCATCGTATTCAAGCGCGGGAATCTCATCCAGGGACTTGCTCTGGTGGGCGGCCAGATCATAACCGAGCTCCGCCATGGAAGCGATGGCCTTGGGATTGACCACTCCGGAAGGCCGGGACCCGGAACTGAAGGCACCCACGCGCTCACCGCCCTCGATGCGGGCGAAGGCTTCCGCCATCTGGCTGCGGTTGGAGTTCTCGATGCAGACGAAAAGGAGATTCAATTTATTATCGCCCATGCTGGGACCTTTCATTCTCGGGGTGTTCGATGAGGAGGGATTTCGCTTGCTGTTGCGTGGGAGGAGCCAGCCATCGGAACAAGGCCGTGGCCGCCGCCGCGCCCAGGCATTGCGCCGCGATGAAGCCGGGTGCGTCGCCGGGACGGATGCCCGCGAAGGTATCACTCGCGGTACGGGCCAAGGTGACCGCCGGATTGGCGAAGGAGGTGGAGGCCGTGAACCAATAGGCGCCGGTGATATACGCGCCCACCGCGAAGGGGATCATGGACGCCCGCGCCCGCGAGCAGCCCCAGATGACGGACAGCAAACCGAAGGTGGCCACGAATTCACTGAACCATTGGCCGAAGCCATGCCGGGCATGGGTGGATGCGAAAAAAACGGGGAGCTCGAACATGAGATTGGCGGCCCCCACGCCCACCAGCGCTCCGCCGCACTGGGCGATAAGGTAGCCCGGGACCTTGGACCAAGCGAGTCCGCCCATCCAGGCATCGCATAGGGTGACGGCGGGATTGAAGTGCGCGCCGGATATGGAACCGAAGGCCAGGATCAGGGCCGACAGGGTCGCTCCCGTGGCCAGGGCATTCGCAAGCAGGGCCAAGGCCGCATTGCCGCCCGCCAATCGTTCCGCCATGATGCCGGAGCCGACGACGCAGGCGAGCAGCAAGGCCGTGCCCAGGGCCTCGGCGGCGATTTGCTTAGGGTAGCTGGGCATTCGGTTTCTGAGCATTCAAGGTGATGCTGAGGACCTGCACGCCGCGTTCACGCAGGTCTTTGATTTCCGCAGCGGTAATATATTCGGCCAACACGCCATCCGGTATCGGCAACTCGCGCTCCCGGACGATTTGAATTCCCTTGAATCCGGCGGACGCCAGGCCCCGGAGATATTCCTCCTTCACTTGCGCGCCGCCGATGCATCCCGCATAGAGGGCCGCGGCCCGCTCGATTTTTCCGGGTAACGGGGCCGAGACCACCACATCGGAAACGCTCATATGGCCGCCGGGTTTCAGGACCCGGAAGATTTCGGAAAAAGCCTTGGCCTTGTCCGGAACCAGGTTCAAGACGCAATTGCTGAGGACCACATCGATGGATTTCGAATCCACGGGAAGCGCCTCGATCTCGCCGAGCCGGAATTCCACATTGGCATATCCGAGCTTGGCATTATTGGCCTTGGCTTTCTCAATCATGGCAGGGGTCATATCCACGCCGATGACATGCCCGCCCTCGCCCACCTCCGCGCGCGCGACGAATACGTCATTGCCGGCGCCGGATCCCAGATCGAGCACACGATCGCCCGATCGGATCATGGCGAGTTCGGTGGGCACCCCGCAACCGAGTCCCAAATCCGCCTCGGCCACATAACCCTTCACTTGGCGGTAATCCTCGCTGAAGGAAACGGATTCCCCGGGACCGCAACAAGCCGGCCCGCAGCAGGAGCCCTGGGAACGGGCGATGGTCGCATATTGTTCCCGGACCATGGACTTCACCTTTTCGTTTTCGTTTTCGTTTTCGTTTTCGACTCCGTTTCCATTTCCGTTTTCATTTCCATATTCCATCAGCGACTCCTTTTTTAACAGCAGTTCTTGGAATGCTTTTTCTCGACGTCCCGGAAGAGGCCTTGCAGCGCATCCGCCACCTTCCCCAGCACGGCCCAATCGATGCAGTAGCAGGACTTGGCGCCTTCGATTTCCCCCTGGATGATGCCGGCGGCCTTCAGCTCCTTCAAGTGCTGGCTGACCGTGCTCTGGGCCAAGGGCAATACTTCCACGATTTCCCCGCAGATGCAGGTGCCCTGCTTGGCGAGAATGCGCAGGATGGCTACGCGGGCCGGATGGGCCAAGGCCTTGGCTATTTCGGCGATTTCCCGATCCTTGGTGCTGAACTCGCTCTTCTTGCTTTGGGCCATGGAAATAATATCGTACATATACGATTAATTGTCAATCGTTTTTATACGATGAATTATTATTGAAATGGGCGCGGTCGCGGTCAGGAAAGCGAAACGCGCCCTTAGGAGGCGCGTTTCCGGAAATCCATACGGAAGGTTCGAGCTCTAAGGGTTGTATTCCTTCAGGACTTCCTTGTTCAGGACCTGGAGCTCGGTGCGGCGATTGAGTTTGCGGCCCGCCGCGGTCTTATTATCGGCCTTGGGCATGGTCTCGCCGTATCCCTTGGCCGTGAGCATCATCTTCAATTCCGGGGCGACCTGGATCATGTAATCCGCCACGGCCTGCGCCCGTCCCTGGCTGAGCAACTGGTTGCTGGACGCTTTGCCCACATTGTCCGTATGGCCGGCCACCTCGATGCGGAGCTTGGGATACTTGGTCAGCATCTTGGCGATGATATTGAGGTAGGGCTTGGAATTGATCGAGATGTCGGTCTTGCCCGTCTCGAAATAGACCGCGTCCAGGAGGAGCAGGCCGGTGGAAAGCAATTGCTTTTCGGCTTCGGTCCGCTTGGCGATTTCGGCCTGGAGGTTTTTCCGCGTTTCCACCAGGGCCGCGGAATCCAGGCTGGCCTTCTGCGCCAGGGCGATGGAGTCCTGTTTGGCCTTGGCGGCCAACGAATCCGACACCGCCTTTTCCCGTTCCCGGGCCACGGAATCCTGGTATGCCTTCTGGGCCAACTGCCGCTTCTCCTGCTCCGCCTGCATCGCCCGCTCCTTGGCTTCGCGACGACGATTCGCTTGGGTATCGAAGGTGAAATTCAATCCGGCGAACAGGCGATAAGGCTCCAAGGCGCGCACCGCGCCGGGACCGGACCTGTCCTGCGAAAGGGAAATGTCCGCGCCCAACAGAACATTCATATAGAAGGGAGAACGGAACTGGACGGAGGGCGTGATCCAAAATGGATCCTCCGAGATATTGTAGGAACTCGCCAGGCTGCGGGAATGGAGCTCCACGCCCAGCACGGTGGCGAGAAGATTCATCTGCACGCCGGCCCCAAGCAGGATGAGAGCCTTGGTTCCGGACTCCTGGCTCGTCACCAGACCTTCATTGAAATGCATCATGAGTCCCAAGCTTTCATTGCCCGCAATCAAGGTCTCGATCAATTTGCCCATGAAGTCCAACCCGGTCCTCGTTTCGAAATAATCATATCCATCCGCCCGATTGGCATCGATGGGATTGTCCGACAAGCCTTCCAAGACGGCTCCTTGCGCGGCGAAGCGGAGTGGCGCGTCGTCCGTATACGGAAGCGTGACCTGCAGCCCACCTCCCACCGCGCCCAGGCCGGAAGCATGGCTGTTATGGTAATCAGTGGAGCCGTATCCGCTCAAGGAGGCGAATAGGTCCACGAATCTATTCAGGCCGAAGGCCGCCGCGCCGATGCCGGTGAAGATATTCGCATCCACGTCCGGGGCGCCGGAAATGGCCCTCTGCTGCTGATACCAGGACCCGTTCACTCCGAAAATCAGGCGGCCTTCCCCCAAGGTCTCGGCGGAATTGGTCTGGCTGAGACCCCGCGTGCCATAGAAGGTATTGGTGGGCGGGACCACGGTGATATCCGTTTGCGCCGTGATCTGCTCGAGCGGCGGCGGATCCCCGTCCGGTTTGACTTGAGCATCGAGGCCCCAGGGAAAGGCGAAAAGCAGGGTGGCGCCCAGCATACGATGGATTGTCATATTGTCCCTCCAAGAGGATTTATTTCAGGGAAATCGTCGGCTGCCTTGAATAAAAAAGAATCAGGCCTTTCCGCGCAAGCATATTCATTGTCGGCGCATTTCTGGAGACCATAAATTCAGGTGCAAATGCAGCTTGCGTCCGGGCCGGGAACTTATTATCCGCGCATCCGCTCGCATGGGTGGTAACCTGCATGTGTCGGGAATTGATTATATTGTTGGATTCCCACCGCCAAGCCAGGAGCAGGCATGAATCCCCAGGAACTCAAAACCGTCCAGCAAGCCGAAAGCTCGCTGCAGGCCATCGAAGATTTCCTGGAGAACGCCAACAACCAGGCTCTTTACCTGGCGACTGGCTGTCTGGTGGAAGCGCTCAAGCATATGCACGAGGCGGACCCGACCCTCTTGAATCCAACCAACCGGATACGCATCGAGGCCTTGCTCGCCAAGCAGAAGATGAAGTCCGGGCGCGATTCCTTCAATACGGGATTTTAATCCCCGGCGTTTATCGAACCGCGGCTTGGGCGCCGCCTGGCCAGGAGGCCCAGCCCTAGCAAGCCACAGCCGAACAGGGCGATGACCGAAGGCTCCGGCACCATTCCGACTGCCAAAGGATCGGTGTCGGAAATCCGGGTCAGGATCAGGTTGGAACTATAGCTGGAGTTGTCTACGCCCTCCGCATTCTCCACGAAGTTCTCGCCGCGCAGGTTCTGCCCCACCACCCAGTCGCCGATTCGGGCCTGATCCGAATAGATATCGATGAGGTCGAAGCCGCACCGATCGGAATTGCTCCCGCGCACCGCGCTGAAGATATCGTCCGCATAATGCACCTGATCCAGGCCCGCAAAGGAACTCTCCTTGATCGGCGCATCCGGATTGTCGCTGGCGAGCGCATCGCCGCCCAGATAGGCGGAATAGAAGCTGAGGGTATACCAATCGACGGCCTCGGAATAATCCGCAACGGTCGAGGCTTGCCCGTTCCCGTCGAGCGTAGATC
>DAINDC010000356.1:0-2866 GCA_036732085.1 Fibrobacterota bacterium
GTGAGGCGGGATTCAGTGAGGCGGGATTCAGTGGCGGGCATGCATCATCATTCCGAACCTCGAAGTGGGAAGGTCAATCCGGGCCGGTCGGCCGGGAATGGGGCTCGGTTCCAGAGCCAGTTAAAATATAATTCTGGCCCGCATAAACCGAAGCCGGCCCTTTGTCTGCCTTGATAGGCCTTACCTTACCCGAACCCCAAAAGCAGGACTCCGGCCAGGGATACCGCCGTGCCCGCTATCGCCGGTCCTCCGATGCGGGTCCCATAATACCATGCCCCCAAAGGTATCACGATCAGGGGATTCATGAAGGTGATGGTGGTCACCACGCCCGCCGGAGCGAATTTCAAGGCCCCCACGTAACAAATCATTCCGGCCACCGGTCCGCATGCGGTCCCGAGCAGGAGGAGCCTCAAGACCTTGGGCTGCCGGGCGCCCGCCAGCGCCGGTCCCCACGGGCCCCAGGCCCGGGCCACCGTCCATGCCACCACGCCGGCGCAACCGACACGGATGGTGGTCGCGAGGAACGGATCCAGATCGGGTTGGGAAAGGAAGGCTTCGCGGGCCAAGACCGTTTGCAGGCCTTGGAAGAGCGCGGACCAGACCGCGGCCCAAGCGCCGGTCAGGAGGTAACCTGCAGGTTTCTGAATCCGGGAGGTTATGGAAGCGCCCCCTGCTCCGGTTTTATTGCGAATATCCGTTCGCCGCGCCGAATCCCAGGTCGCGATGGAAACGCCGGCCAATATCAGGGCCATTCCCGCGAGTTGGGGGAAGGTCATGGTTTCCCTGAGCAGGGCCCAGGCAATCGCCGCGGTGGCGGCCGGGGCCAGGATTTGGATCTGGCTCGTTTTTCCGGGGCCGATCGTGGCCAAGGCGCGATAGAGGAAGAAATCCCCGACGACCAATCCCACCACGCCCGAAGTGGAAAGCCAAAACCAGGTCAGGCCGCCTGGATAGGCGAAGCCGCCGACCAGCCTATTCCGGATCGCCGTGATTCCAATGAGGACGAAGGTGCCCAATCCCAGGCGGAACAGGTTGGTCGCGAACGGCCCGATGCGCCTGCCCGTACCAGCGAAGCAGAATGGGGAAATCGACCAGAAGACCAGAGCGGCCAGGGACAATCCGAAACCGAGACCCGGGGAGCTTATTCCCATGCCCGCGGGGTTCGCCATCCCATGCTGACCGGCGCTTGTGAAAATCGTCATGCCTTGGCTTTCTCGCGGCCCAACCCAGCTACGGGCCCGCTGCTAAGCTTAGTCCGGATCCACCTGCTATCGCCCCGCATAGGCAGCATCATCAGAATCGACAGCAAGACCAAGCCGATGGTGAACCAGGCCACTTCCTGTAAACCCACCACGGAAGCCAGTCGAATGCCCGCGAAGGTGCCGGCTATCCCCCGGATGCCGGTGAAAAATTGGTTCACGGACATGTATTCCGTGGTATGCTCCGCCGGTGCGACATGGGTTACCCAGAGGGCCCAGGCAATGTTCCCACCGCCCGTACAAGCGCCTTCCAATACGGCCGCGGTGACGAGCCAAGGCATGGTTCTTCCCACGAAGAAGGCGATCATGGAGGCGAGCAGGATCAAGTTGATGCCCATGCGGATGCCCACGAAATGATGGCGGTCGAATAACCGGGCCCATATCGGGGTGGTGAGCATGCGGAAGATTTCCGGCAGGAAGCCGATGATGAAGGCTACGGTGGCTGTGGAATAGACGCGGCCATAACGCGCTTCCGTCAGGTACAGAATCTTGAGCGGGCTCATCATGAAGATGCCGAATCCGAAAATGAACCAGATGCCCAACATATAGGCGAAGGTCCGGTCGTGACGGATCCATCGGAAGGCGTGCAGGAAGGATCTACCGCTTGGACCGGCCTGCTTAGGGGAGGGCATGCGCGCGATCGACCAGGCCGCCAAAAAATTGGCGGCGCCGAAGACCGCCAGGACTCCCTGGTAATGCTCGGCATGTTTCCCGAGCCAAAGCCCGAATATCCAGGATGCCGCCGCGCAGGAACCCATGTTGACCAGGGATGCCCATGCGAAGAGCTGGCCGCGCATCCGGCGGGGGTAATTCTCATTGTAAACCGAGGTCAATAAGGGATACGCGATGGCCGAAGGCAGGCTTCCGATCAACACCCAGAAAACATAGGCCTGCAAGGATGGCCAGGCCGCGGCGATCAAAAAGCATATTCCCGTGAGGACGCGCGCCATGGCCAGCCAATAGGTTTTTTTACGCGCGGAACCCGATATCAAGGGCAAGAGGAGGACGGAAAGGGTCATGCCCAGGGATCCCGGCACCGAGATCAAGGTCTTATACAAGTCGCCGGCCGAAAACTGCCGTACGGCGATGAGCAGGAAAAAAGTCTTCGGCCCGGTATCGCTAAACCCGCTGAAGAACTGTCGCAGGCAATCGTTGGTGAAGGTCCGGCGCGCCTTGTCGTCCAGCGCCTCCGGCAATAATTTGGACTGGGAAAGGCGCCGGATCAGATCGGAAGGATTCACACGGCCAGAACCCGGCCTTGATCGGCCGCGTCGCGGGCGCGCAAGGAAGCTTCGGCGGCGGCCAGGCAGTCTTCCGTGGTCAGTAACATGGGCGTTTCCCTACCCACCCAATCCAGGAAGGCGGAGAACATCGCCGGCACGGGTTCCGGATCCAATTCCCGGAACTCGTCCACGGCCGTCCGCACGTAGGCGCGGCCCTCGCGGATTTCCAGGATGCCCGTATCCCCGGCCACCCGCAGCCGATCATCGCCCCAGGCTCCGGTCTTGCGCTGCCGCAGGAAATCGAGGTGGGCGGTGGCCAAGGCTCCCGAGGCGAGTTTGCAGGCCAGGGTCGCGGTGGCTTCCATCTCACCGTGGCCGCTGTTT
>DAINDC010000356.1:2876-5809 GCA_036732085.1 Fibrobacterota bacterium
GCCGTAGGTCGCCCGCCGGTGGTAGAAGGCCGCGCGCGGTTTTCCGTCCCAACCGATCAGCGGATAGGATTTCTGGGCCGTAAGCAATAAGGGCCGGCCCAGGCCCCCGGCCGCCACGAAGCGGTAGCCCGCGACGAATTCGGAGGCGTAGCGCATAGCCAACATGGCCATCAATTTGGGCGCACCCGGCTTTTCCGCGGCGGACCGGATGGCGGACAAATCCTCATGGGTGATGGCCAGGGGTTTTTCCGCAAAGACATGGACGCCCCGGGCCAGGCATTCCAGCACCATGGAGCCGAGCTGATGGAGCGGCGGATTCAGGACCGCGATATCGGGCCGCTCCTTGTCCAGGGCTTCGCGCCAATCCGGATAGAAGAGCGCCGGTTGGGAGGACCCGGCCAAGGCCTGAAAGACCGGAGCCATATCCTCGTCGCCGCCGGACGATACGGTTCCGACCGGAGCGACGATCCATTCCAGGCCCTGACGTCCCGGCCCCAGGCCATCCACGGCCAGACGCCAATGGCCCGAGCTCCCGAGGATGGCGACTTTCAGTTACTTGCCTTTCTCCGAAGCGTTACCGGAGGTGTTACCGGAGGCGTTATCGGAGGCGAGCACCTCGGTCAGGAAGCCATTCACCTTGGCCACGTAACCGGCAGGATCCTTGATCTCGGAGCCTTCCGCCAACAGGGCCTGATCCACCAATAGCGTGTACCAGTCCTTAAGCACCGGATCCGCCGGATTGGCGTCGAACTTCGCGACCAGGCTGCGCGCGATGGGATGCTCCGGGTTGATTTCCAGGATGCGCTTGCCCGGCGTGACCTTCTGATTCGCCATCTTGAGGATGCGTTCCATATTGGCGCCCATGTCCATCTCGTCCGCGACCAGGCAGCAGGGGCTTTCCTTGAGGCGCGTGGAGACGCGCACTTCCTTCAGCGTCTCGCCCATCTTCTCCTCGAAGTCCTTCATGAACGCCTTGTATTTCTTTTGCGCGTCCTTCTGGTCCTTCTTCTCTTCCTTGGTCAGATCGCCCAGGTCGAGGTCGCCCTTGGTGACGTTCACGAGCTTCTTGCCGTCGAATTCGGCGAGGCTCTGGACCACCCATTCGTCGATGGGATCGATGAGATAGAGGACCTCGATATCCTTGGACTTGAACACCTCCAGATGCGGGCTATGCTCCACGGCCTGCCGGGTCTCGCCGGAGATATAATAGATGTCTTTCTGCTCCGCCTTCATGCGGACCACGTATTCTTCCAGCCCCACGAATTCGTCGGCCAAGGTCTTGCTCGATTGGAACCGGATGAGTCGCTTCAGCTCGTCCAGGTTCTCCCAGTTCATATGGAAGCCTTCCTTGAGGACATTGCCGAATTCCTTCCAGAACCTGGCGTACTTGTCCTTGTCCTCCTTGGCCATGGTCTCGAGAAGTTGCAGCACCTTCTTGGTGGCCGATTTGTTGATCTTCTGGATCACGGCGTTCTTCTGGAGTATCTCGCGTGATACGTTGAGGGGCAGGTCCTCCGAGTCCACGATGCCGCGCACGAACCGCAGGTAGGTGGGAAGCAGTTCCTTGCAATCGCTCATGATGAAGACGCGCTTCACGTACAGGCTGAGCCCGTTGGCCTTCTCGCTATGGTAGAGATCGAAGGGGGCTTTGGCGGGCACGTAGAGCAAGGTCGTGTACTCCAGCGCGCCTTCCACCTGGTTATGCGAATAGGCGAGGGGCGGCTCTTCGTCCATGGTCAGGTGCTTGAAGAATTCCTCGTACTGTTCCTTGGTGATGTCCGATTTGGATCGGCGCCAGATGGGAGCTTTGTCGTTGAGGATCTCCTCCTTGCCGTCCTTGTCGGTGAGTACGATGGGATGGGTGATGTATTCGCTGTATTTGCGGATGATGGAGCGGATGCGGTAGTCTTCCAGGAACTCCTGCTCCTCGTCCTTGATATGGATTTCGATCTCGGTCCCGCGATCGGCCTTGTCCGCTTCTTCCAAGGTATAAGAGCCGTCCCCGGAGGATTCCCAGCGCATGGCGGGCTCGGAAGAGCCCAGTCTTTTGGTGGTCAGGAGGACCTTGTCGGAAACCATGAAGACGGAATAGAAGCCCACGCCGAACTGGCCGATGAGGCTCATGTCCTTCTTCTGATCGCCGGTCAGCTTTTCCACGAACTTGCGCGTGCCCGAACTCGCGATGGTGCCGATATTCTGGATCAGTTCCTGGCGGGTCATGCCCACGCCGTTATCGACGATGCGCAGGATTTTCTTGTCCTTGTCCACCGAGACCTTGATGCGGAAGCTCTTGTCGTCGCCGAGGATGTCCACATTGGTCAGCGATTCGTGCCGGGCCTTGTCGATGGCGTCGGAGGAATTGGAAATGAGCTCCCGGAGGAAGATTTCCTTGTTGCTGTACAAGGAATGGATCATCAGGTTGAGAAGCTGCTTCACCTCCGCCTGGAATTCCATTTTTTCCTGAGTCGCCGATCCAGCATTCGCTGCAGTCATAAAATCTCCTTTAAACCAATGAAAACGGGGGTTCCACCGCTATCGTGCGGATACAATTTACAATCTTAGCCGGGGGATGGTCAAAGGCGGCGTCAAAAGCCGCCGCTTTCAATAGTTCCCGTGGCAATTCCATTTCTCGGTATCCGCGGTGTAAACGCACCAATTCGGACCCATATGCCGATACTGGTATTGCAATTCATAACCATAGGAATCGGTCCGATACTGGAGCTCGCCGCATTCGGGACAAGCCGAGCGCAATTCCTTTTCCGCCTCGGGACCGAAGCCTTTGCGGATATCGTCGAAGGTCACCGGATATTTTCCGTTCCGTTCCTTGTACCGCTCGATCTCGGTTATGGTGGGCGCGAGGGCGGCGGCGCCGGACTTGGCATAGCGGCAGGCATTGGGGGAGCAGCAGGCTTGGAGGCAAATATAGACAGGGA
>DAINDC010000357.1:0-1777 GCA_036732085.1 Fibrobacterota bacterium
GTCCCGGCCGGAGCCGCGATCCTGACCGCCTACGATCTCTCCGGCAAGCGGATCTGGTCGGCAGCCGTCCCCTCAGGTAACACCTATATTACCCTACCGGAAAACCTCCGCGGCATGTTCCGGATCATCTGGAGGTAACCCGGACGCGACTACGCGTACCGCTAGCCTCCCCATTAGCCCAAAGCCGTCCCCTTCGCCTCGCAGGAAAATCAGCAGCCCCCTCCTAGCAATGTGACGGTGAGGAAAAAAAACCGCGCGCCTGCGCCTGATTCCATTCACAAATGTGAATATTCGCTTTAAGAATAGAAGTGGATTCCCTATTTACCCAATGTAACCGGGCGGGCTTCGGATTAGATTTATCCACCGAGCCCCTGAGCGTTGCAGCGGCCCCTACAAAGCGATTCCATGCCTATTCTCCAATCAAACCGCCTGACCTTCCTGCTTGCCCTGGCGCTCCTGACCATGGCCGCGCAGGCGGAGGAAAAGAAACTCGTATTCGACGATTTCGAACCGCGCGTCAACGTGAACTTCGGGCAGATCGTCCGCGGGCAGGTCGATAACAATGCGCTCAACCACCTGGCCGTGAACCGCAACATCGTGAGCCTGGAACAGACCGGCAGCTACGGCGAATCCATGGAATTCAAGGCCGGGTTCCTGGGCATCCTCTGGTGGCCCATGAGCGTCCTGGCGAATACCCCCGCCGAGCGGACCGTGCGCGTGGAACCGCGGCTCTCGGAGGCCCGGGTCCGTTGGAATTTCGGAACGGCCGGATTCGGGTCTGATAAAAACGCCGGTCCGGGCATGAACATGGACGATAAAGCCGGCAAGACCGCTTGCTACCTCGACCTGGGGTACTTCCCTTACAAGTACAATCGCGACGCCCATGACCTGGGCGAGTACCTCTACCGTTCCGGCACCTACCCCGGCGTGCTCTATACCTCCAACGGCTTCCAGCTCCTGGACCATGCCGCCTACGACGCCTACGGGGCGCATGCGCATTATTCCCAGGGTAACGGCGTAGTTACCCATGATGTGAACTTCTTCGTCGAGCCCAACGTGATCCCCACCGGCGACATCACCCCGGCTTACGAAGTGTCCCTGAACCTTCCCGTTTTCCAGATGGGACTCGGCGCCGCCTACAACCGCCTCATCAGCTTCGCGCCCAGCCAGACCAGGCCCAAGCAGCCCACCAATTCCTTCGTCGAGGTGGATTCGGCCTCGGACGGCGCCCTCGCCTATATCGGCCCCTTCGACGGAGCCTCCTCCGCCATCAAGAACGCGATCTCCAACAATACCACCACCACCTTCAACTACAAGGTCCTGGACCGCTGGACACAGAGGGGCCTGAAGCTGATGGGGCGCGCGGCCCTGGACCTCGGCTTCCTGATCCCTGAAGGCCGGCGCGGGCCCCGGGACCTGCGCCTTTTCAGCGAAGTCGCGCTCCTGGGCGTGGAGAACCAACCCTTCTATTATGAGGACCGACTCCAGCGCATGCCGGTCATGGCCGGCCTCAACCTTCCCACCTTCCGCCTCCTCGATCTGCTTTCCTTCCAGACCGAGTATTACGGCGCGCGCTTCAGCAATATCCGCCGCCTGACCGAGAACTCGCTCCCCATCTGGCTGCCCGCCGAATGGGAATTGCAGCAACCGGATTTCAACACCATCCCCTATGCGGATTATAAACCGGAGAACTACCGCCGCGACGACTGGAAGTGGTCCCTCTATGCGGAGCGCAAGGTCGGCAGGCTCGTCAAGGTCCAGGGTCTGGTGGCCAACG
>DAINDC010000357.1:1787-5804 GCA_036732085.1 Fibrobacterota bacterium
CGATCATCTCCGCCTGCCCCGGTTCGACAATTCCCAGACCCCGTATTCCCTGATGCAGAACCCCAAGCACTGGTACTTCCTGCTCGGGCTGGAGTGCGGGATATGATCCGATCCACATGCCATAGGAGGACAGGGTTGCACTTTCCGATGAGACGAATGACAGCCGCGGCCCTGCTCCTGGGCCTCCTCGCGGCCGGAGCCGGCGCCCAGGATCAGGATCAGGATCAGGATCAAGGCCAGGACCAGGAGGTCCGCAAACTCACCGTGAAATCCTTCGTGGATTTCGGGCACCTGGTGAGCGGCCGGAACGCCTATGCGACCGACGGCGGTCTCAACCCCGACATCTCCATGTTACCCTTGAACCGCATCAACGTGCTTGCCATCCAGGATATCACCTTGGGCCGCTTCGACGTCTCCGTGGGGCTCTCGGGCCTCATCTGGTGGCCGTATGGCGGCCTGTTGACGGATATCCGCGAGAAGCTGGTGAACGTCAAGCCCATGGTGCCGGTGGCGCGCGCGCGCTGGAAGTTCGGGGATCCGAAAGCGTCCGGGACTTCCGGGAGCGTCATGCTCGGCACCTTCAACTACAAGTACAATCCGGATGCCAAGGACCTGGGCGAATATCTTTATCGGTCCGGCACCTATCCGGGTTTCCTGACGAATACGGAAGGCTGGCTCCTCCTGAATCGGGCCGGCAACTACAGCCATGGCCTGCTGGCCAGCACCTCCAGCCTCGACGGCATGCTCAAGCAGAACGTTTCGCTCTTCATGGAGATGGCCTATTATCCGGTGGGCGATTTCTCGCCCGGCTACGATTTCTCCCTGACCGGAAAATGGTTGGAGTTCGGCGGCGGCGTGGTCCTGAACCATTACCTGCCCATCCGCCCCAGCACGTTAACGCCCAAGCTGGCGGAGAACACCTATGTGAAGATCCGCGGCAAGGATTCGCTGGGCAACGTGACGGTGGAGAAATTCGGCAAGCTGGACGAGACCTCGGTCGAGAATCCGGTGGACACCACCATCCTCCATCGTTGGACCTTCAAGGGCGTCAAGGCCATGGGGCGCGTGGCCGTGAACCTGGGCTCCATGATCCCGGAGGCATACCGCGGACCCGAGGATCTGCGCGTCTTCGCGGAGGCCGCCGTGCTGGGCTGGGAAAACCAACCCATCTATTACGCCAAGCGATCGGAACGGATTCCCGTCATGGTCGGCATCAACCTTCCCACCGCCAAGGCCCTGGACGTCCTCACCGTGCAGGGCGAATACTATAAATCGCCGTACAATGACATCGACCTCTACAATCTCTCCTCGCTGCCCATCTGGAAGACCGCCACCACGGACTCGGTGCATGCCGACGATTTCCGTTGGGCCGTCTACGCCAAGAAAAGCGTCAACAAGGCGATGACCGCCTATGCGCAGGTCGCGAGCGATAATTTCCGCCTGACGGACGGATCCCTGAAGATGAGCAGCGTGCCGCTGATCCATTCGCCGAAAGACTGGTATTACCTGGTCCGGCTCGAATTCAACCTGAGATAGGAGCGTTAACATGGGCATCAACAACTATTCCGCGAATCCGGAACCCAATTCCGCTGCATCGGAAGGGCGCAGGATCCTGGGACGCGCGGCATCGGCGGTCGCGGGAGCGGCCTTGCTCCTGGCCGTAGCGGCGCCGCTACGGGCGGCCGTGGTCGAACCCAATGCCGAGAGCCTGCTCAAGAACAAGAAGGTCCTCGTCCTGGACGGCCAGAGCGGCAGCCATGCCGGCGCGCGCACCAATGCCACGGCCTCGCTGAACGCCATGGCCAAGAAGGTCGGCTTCGCGATGACCATGGGCGACTCCCGCCTGGTCACGCTCGATTACCTGAACAAGTACGACATCGTGGTGTTCAACTATTTCTTCGAGACCCAGAAGATGACCCAGGCCAGCCAGGACGCCTTCAAGGCCTGGTTCGCGGAAGGCGGCAAGGGTTATGTCGGCTACCATAATTCGGGCGCCAACGAGGCGGGCGAATGGGATTGGTACCGCAATAACGTGACCTCGAGCCTTTACAACATCCATGCCCTGGGCGCGCAGAACGGCACGCTCATTCGGACCAAGGATGCGGCCATCCTCTCCCAGCCCATCATGTTGGGTCTCGACTCCACCTTCACCGGCAGCGACGAATGGTACGATTTCGGCTACGGCGCCACCTGGGCCGATTGCAAGGTCATGTATTACTTGGATGAGGCAAATCTTGCGAATCACCTCCCCCGCCCCATGAACCCGCATCCCGCTGCCTGGTTCCGGGAGGATCCTGTCACCAAATCAAGATTCTTTTATGCCATATATATTCATTCCGACGCGGGCGCGGCCACGGATTTCTTCGCCAGCAATATCCTACGCGCCTTGGAATATACAGCCGGTTACCAGCCCGCCAGCCCCATCACCTCCCGCGGCGAATCCATCCGGACCTGGAAGGACATGTCCTTCGTCACCGACAGCCGCGAACTGCGCGTGAGCCTTCTGGGCAGCTACAACCTGTCCGTCTACTCCGCCGCCGGCAAGAAGCTCTTCTCCGTTACCGGCCAAGGCGATCGCGCGTACCGCCCCGAGGCCATCCGAAAGCCAGGCCTGTATATCGTGAAGCTGCAAGCCAAAGCGGCCAACCTCACCCAGAGGATTATGGTCTACTGAATATTTCTGGGGGCGGATTGAAGGTCGCCCCGCTCCCCTGATCCACAGCATCTTGCTGGAAATGAACCGTACTTCTATTTCGTTGGCTCGCCCCGCTTTAATTTCCATGGGGCTTTGCCATAATTGCGGTCATGGCAAGGTAGTATTTCCAAAAAATCGAGAATCACTTAGGGCGCAGGCCGATTTGATCCAAAAGTCACCTTAGAATTTGCTGTTTTGCGTGCCATAAAGAAATTGACCGGCAGGAAATAAAGAATCGACTCTGATGCTATCTATGCCACCCTGAATTTGGCTCCCATCGATATCCAGATGTTGTCCCTCATAATCCAGATTAAAGTGGTAGTTTCCACCTATACCTTTGCTTTTTGAGAAATAACAATTGCGAATGACAATCGTTGATTGCCCCAAGGTTATTGGAGAGTACGCATTTGCCCCGTTGTTATTCTCGAATCTGCAGTTCCTGAACTCATTGGATCCTTTAAGACTCATAACGGGGGTTTCTGTAGAAACAAGATTGGTGAAGCTGCATTTGTCGAAAAGAATATTTTCGCCTCTTGTCACTAGAATCGTTTGGCTTGAGCTTATTTGGTCGAATTTGAGATTGCGGAAAGTGTTCCGGTAGTGATCGGCGTTCGCAATCCAGAGCCGATCCTGCATAGTAAAGCCGTCAAAAACCAGATCGTGTATTGCGACGTCATTTGCTCCCATCCAAAAGGAAGTGTTAATCAGTGACGCCGCCGCAGAAAAATCCCTTTGGGCACTATCCAGGGAAGGCCGATCGGAATAAAATCCGCCTTTAATCGTTAGCCCGGAATGATAGATCGGCAGTTCGCTGGGGTGTGCTGGCGAAGCGCCATAGCTACCTTTGGTGACCCAGATTTCCGTTCCAACCGGATAGGTTTTAGTCGAATCCATAGCCTGGTACATCTCCCCGTAGGCGTCCTCCCACGACTTCCCCGATCCTGTGGCATTCTTCCTTACGAACACCACATGTGAATAATTGTAAATATTGATTGATGTCGAATCTTTATTTCCGAATTGATCCTCTGCTTGGATCCATACAGTGTTGACCCCCTCATCGTAGGTTTCCGAGAAACTCCAATTTGCTCCGGTCAAATTCAGGGGGACATAAGGCCCTGTATCGGCATTAATCCGGTATCCCACCTTTTTAATGGCATGGTCATCCGTGACCGAACCCGAAACAACCGGACTCGTATTCGTTACCCGTCCCATCGGCGTCGGTTTACCCACCACCACTACTGGCCCGGTCCTATCTACTTCAATCACGAACGCCCCATCCCCTGACCAATTCCCGGCAGCATCCCTCTCTTGCACCTGAAGGG
>DAINDC010000358.1:0-5783 GCA_036732085.1 Fibrobacterota bacterium
CGGTGCCCAGGGGGTAGAAGGTTCCATCCGCCTTGATGCCGCTATAGGCCGAGTCGGACCAGTCTTCCAGGGGCTGCGGCGCGGTGTCGGAAGGGCAAGGCCGCGGCCGCGCGAAGCGGACCACCACGCCCGGGCTGATGCGTAGCCGGGAATTCGCGGGGATATAGATATCGCCCGTGACCAGATAGGGCGATCCCATTTTGGTCCATTCGGTGGCGAGCTTGAAGGCGCCGCAGACTTCGGTGACGGCCTGCGATCGTCCGGGCAGGCCAAGGCAAAGGGCCGAGGCGGCCGCGCCATATGCCAAGGTCCGGCGGACAAAAGGGGAAATCAAGAAGGAGCGGCTCATGACGAAATCCCTGCGCCCCGATCGAGGGCTGATCGTATTGTACGACGCCGCTCCCGTAAACGCAAGGATCGCAAAAGGCGTATCCTTTATTTGCCGCGCCTTTGGGAGAGGCGCAGGATTTGCGCCGCCGCATAGCCCGCGCCAAAGCCATTGTCGATATTGACCACGGTCAGCCCCGAGGCGCAGGAGTTGAGGATGGCCAGAAGGGCCGCCATGCCTCCCAGGGAAGATCCGTAGCCGACGCTCGTGGGCACGCCGATGACGGGCCGATCGACCAAGCCCGCGATGACGCTCGGCAGGGCGCCTTCCATGCCGGCCACCGCCACGATCACGGAGGCCCGCCGCATTTCCGGCACCTTGGCCAATAGGCGGTGCAGGCCGGCCACGCCCACATCGTGGATGAGCTTGACGCGGCAGCCCAGAAGCCTGGCCGTGAGGGCCGCCTCCGCTGCGACGGGGATATCGCTGGTTCCGGCCGAGACCACCAGCACATGCCCGCGGGCCAGGGAAACCTTCCTACGCAGCGCGGGTGTGCCGGAATGGTGGATCGCGCGGGCCTCCTCATCATACTTGAGGATCGGGATCTTGACCTTGAGGAAGAGATAGGCCTCCCTCGGCACGCGGGTCACGAGCAGCCTCCCCGAGCGCGCCAGGATCCGTTCGGCGATGGCGAGAATCTGTTCCTGGGTCTTGCCCTGTCCGAAAACGACCTCGGGAAATCCCTTGCGCCTTTCCCGATCGTGATCGAGCCGCGCGAAACCGAGGTTCTCAATACTTCGGGTGAGGCCTTTTTTTTGCATGCGACGATATTCTTGCGGGGGCATTGGGACCATGGGGCAACCGTAGGGAATCCACCTGCAAACCAGGGCCATCCCGATCGGGACCGGCCTATTCGCTGCTCCGGTGAAGCTCAAATCATAGTAAAATCGGAATATCTTCCTAACAATTTGGATTATGGGCCTGATTTCCAAGCGCCCGGCAAACTACCCATTTGGTAATGGTTTCCACGGATTAAAAACCCAGTGTGAATGCCGGTTCCCTGCCTTACTATATCATAGGGTTTTTTCAGGGTTATGGGAGGCATAGGAAGAATGACCTTGCTTGATATTCACGGTCAGCCAAAGCGTTACGATGCTTCAGGTGCACAGGGTGCTGGTGCACAGGGTGCGGACGCACAGAATGCGGGCGCGCAAAGCGGCCAAGCCAAGGGAAGCCTCATCCCGCCCCGGCTCAAAACCTCCACGTCGCATTTCATGGCTCTTTTCGAAACCGTCCTCGAGAACCCGCTGCTGCCCGCCTTCCTTTGCGGCCTCGTTTTCCATATCGTACGCTTCTGCATCTACTTCGGCCTCAACGGAACCGTATCCGGATTCCTGCCCATCCGCCCGCCCCACTACCTCGCCTGGCTTCCGGAATTCCTCTTGCCCTATACGGCCTTGTCCCTTCTGGCCGCCGGCCATCGCAAGACCAATGCGGCCATGCACGATCGCATCCTCGAAGGCCTGGAGCGCGGCAATGAGATCCAGAAGGTCTCGATCCTGGGCTTCGCCAAGATCTCGGAAGTGCGCGATCCCGATACGGGCGATCATATCCTCCGCATGAGCCATTACTCGCGCATGCTCGCGCAGGAGATGGCCAGCGTCCCCGAGTACGCGGGCTACATCACCCGCACCTACTGCGATGAGATCTTCATCGCCGCGCCGCTGCACGATATCGGCAAGGTGGGCATCCGCGACGACATCCTCAAGAAGCGCGGCGGCCTCACGCCGGACGAATTCGAAATCATGAAGATGCATACCATCATCGGCGGCGATCTGCTCCATGAGCTGGAGCTCAAGCTGGGATGGCGCACCTTCTATTCCCTGAGCAAGGAAATCGCCTACCACCACCATCAGCGTTACGACGGCACCGGCTATCCGAACGTGCTGGGCGCCTCCAGGGCCATGTTCGTGGAGGCCGGGATCGGCAAACCGCTGGCGGGGAAGAACATCCCGCTCTCGGCGCGCATCGTGGCCATGGCCGATGTCTATGACGCTTTGGTTTCTCGCCGCTGCTACAAGGAGCCCATCCCGCATGCCGAGGCCAGGAACATGATCCTGGCGGAATCGGGAAAGCATTTCGATCCGAACCTGGTGCAGGCCTTCCTCCGCATCGAGCCCGAGCTCATCCGCGTGGCCAAGGAATTTTCCAAGTAACCGCCGCCCAGGTTTGCCCGGCCGTCCCTACGCCGGGGGCCGTCCCTTTTTCTAATTTCTTCGTTTCGTTTTCAAAGCGTTTTCCATCGGAGTGAGTTCTATGCATCTAGTCGTAACCGGCGGCTGCGGTTTCATCGGGTCCAATTTCATCCGCCACCTCATGGCCTGGCGGCCGGATTGGCGCATCACCAATATCGACAAGCTGACCTATGCGGGCAATCCCGCCAGCTTGCAGGATATCTCCAACAACCCGCTCTACCGGTTCTACAAAGGCGATATCTGCGATCGCGCCTTCATGGCCGAGATCTTCAGCACGGCCCCGGATGCCATCGTCCACTTCGCCGCGGAATCCCACGTGGACCGCAGCATTTCCGGTCCGGAAATCTTTGTGCAGACCAATGTGCTGGGCACCCAGGTGCTCCTGGAGACCGCCCGCCGTTCCAAGGTCGCGCGCTTCCTGCATGTCTCCACCGATGAGGTCTACGGATCGCTCGGGCCCACCGGCCTCTTCACCGAGACCACGCCGCTCGCGCCCAACTCCCCGTATTCCGCCAGCAAGGCCGGATCGGATCTGCTCGTGCAGGCCTACCATCATACCTTCGGCATGGACACGGTGCTGACGCGCTGCTCCAACAATTACGGCCCCTATCAATTCCCGGAGAAGCTTATCCCCCTGCTCATCTCCAACCTCATGGACGATTTGCAGATCCCGATTTACGGCGATGGCAAGAACGTACGCGATTGGATCCACGTGGAGGACCATTGCGCCGGACTCCTGCTCGTCCTGGAAAAGGGCAAGTCGGGCGAGACCTACAACCTGGGCGGCGGCAATGAGCGCGAGAATATCGTCATCGCCAAGAAGCTGCTTTCCCTCCTGGGCAAACCGGAATCCTCGATCCGCTATGTCGAGGATCGCCTTGGCCATGACAAACGCTATGCCATCGACGCCTCCAAGGCCACCTCGCAGCTCGGCTGGAAACCGAAACATGACTTCGCATCCGGTCTCGCCGCCACGGTCGCTTGGTACCAGGCCAACGAGAAGTGGTGGCGGCCTCTTAAAAAAAGCTGAAGAAAAAAAAGCTGAAGCCAGAAAGAAATCCTGATCCCATGAAACTGATCTTCATGGGGACGCCCGAATTCGCCGTCTCCTTCCTGGAAACCCTGCACCGCAGCCGTCACCAAATCGCCTTGGTCGTCACCCAGCCCGATCGCCCCAAGGGCCGCGGGCAGAAACTGGCGGCTCCGCCGGTCAAGGAGAAGGCGCTGGAGCTGGGCATCCCCGTGGCTCAGCCCGCCTCGCTCAAGACCCCGGAGTTCCACGATCTCATCCGCGCGCAAGCGGCCGATCTGCTCGTGGTGGTGGCCTACCGTATCCTGCCGGATACCCTCTTCCCCCTGGCCCGTTTCGGCGCCGTCAATGTGCATGGATCGCTCCTCCCCAAGTACCGGGGCGCGGCCCCGATCCAATGGGCCGTGGCTTCCGGCGAGACCGAAACCGGCGTTACCTTGTTCCAACTCGACGCCCAGGTCGATCATGGCCAGATCCTGGCCCAGGAAAAAACGCCCATCGGGCCCGATGAGACCTCGGCCGACATATTCGCGCGCCTTCGCGAGCTCGGGCAGGGACTGCTCCTGCGGGTCCTGGACGATCTGGAATCCGGGAAGGCCAAAGCCCTGGAACAGGATCATACGGGCGCTTGCCCCGCCCCCAAATTGAAGAAGGAGGACGGCCGCCTCGATTGGAGCCAGCCCGCCCAGGTCCTGCACAATCGCATCCGCGCCTTCAACCCGTATCCGATATGTTACACCCTCCAGGCCGGGACCGGGAAGGTGCTGCGCATCCATGCGTCCCGAGTGGTCCTGCGGATGGAGCTGGAAGCCGATGCGGAAACGGATCCGGCCCTTGGGCCAAACGGATCCGGCCTGGAACCGGGCGAGGTCCGGTTTTCCCGCGACCGTCATCCTCTGGTGGGGACCGGCAGCGGCGTCCTCAAGCTCATCGAGATGCAGTGGGAGGGCAAGCCCAGGCTGGGCGGACCGGACTTCATCAACGGCCTGCAGGATCGGGACGGCCTCCGATTCGAGTGACCGGCCAGGTGAAGCCGGGCAGCGTCTTGGGCAAGCCTAAGCCGGGCGTCTTCTTTAAGCCGAGGTCGCTCGCATAAACTAATTTTCCCGGACATCCAAACGCCGGGAATACCTTGCAAGGTTATGCGTCGCGGGAAGCCGCCCTCAACATCCTCATGGACCAGGAAACCACCGGCGCCTTCCTGAAGGACCTGTTCCCGCGCCATACCGGCGAGCTCTCCGGGCCGGACAAGGCCTTGGTCCGGGAAATCTGCCTGGGCGTGGTCCGCAATCTGACCTTGCTCGATTATAATATCGACAGGCACGCCACCCGGAAACCGAGCGGAGTGCTGCGCGCGGTGCTCCGCCTCACCGCCTACCAGATCTTCTTCATGGATGTGCCGGACTTCGCCGCCGTGAACGTGGGCGTGGAATTGGCCAAGCGCTATGAGGGCGCTCCGCAAGCCGGCTTCGTGAACGTGGTCCTGAAGAAGCTGTCCAAGGAAGGCCTCCAGAAGGAATCGGGCGACAGCTTCGCCTCCCTGGCGGTCAACTTCTCCCATCCCGAATGGCTGGTCAAACGCTGGTTCAAGCGTCTGGGCCGCAAGGGCCTGATGCAGGCCCTGGAGCGGAACAACCAGGAGGCGCCCCTGTGGATCCGGGTGAATCCCCGCAAGGCCGGAGCCTTGCTCGCCGTGGGACCGGGACAGGCCGGCGCGGGCGAGGCGGCGGTGGAGGCCGTGCAGGAGCGGCTCAAGTCTTTGGGCGTGGAGACGGAACGCGACGGTTACGCCCCCCTGTTCCTGCGCATCGTCGCGGGCGCGCGCGGCGGCGGCGGTCAGACGGTACTGCATTCGGAACTGTTCACGGCCGGGGCCATCGCCTTCCAGGATCCGGCCGCCTGGCTCATCGGCGAACTGGCGGACTGGCGTCCGGGTGCTTCCCTTCTCGATCTGTGCTCGGCCCCGGGCGGCAAGGCCGCCTGCCTGGTGGAACGCGCAGGTTACCTGGGGGGATGGGATCCGTCTAGGAGCCAGCCCGGCCAGGACGTGGATGCGGAAGCGACCCCGGTGGTTTGCAGCGACGTATCCTATCGGCGGTTGCGCCTGATCCGGGACGCGATCGACAGGCTGGGACATCGCCGGCTGCTGCCCATGGTCATGGATGCCTCC
>DAINDC010000359.1:0-5783 GCA_036732085.1 Fibrobacterota bacterium
CATGCAGGACCAGGCCTCCGCCGGAATCCTTGGCGTTGCCCACGTTATGGCAGGAGGCGCAGCGGCGTTCCAAGAGAGCCTGGATGGTGCCCGTCTTGTTCGGATAGAGCAGGCTCATGAAGTCCAAGGTGTCCGGGCGCGCGGAAGGATGCTCGGCGACCTTTTGGGCGTTGTTGAAGCTGGACATGTATTCCTTGAGCACGGAGAGGTTGAAGGTGACCACGCCGGCGCTGTCCTTGAAGTAGTTGATGTCCTTGTCCTTGTCGCGGGAACCGTGGCAGCCCGTGCACATGCGCTGTTCGCCGGGCATCACGTTGATCCACTGGAGCTGGTTCACGAGCATCATGCCGTTCTCGTCCAGGGTCTGGAGATGCAGGGCCGTATTGGCGGGCACCTCGATGGACAGGGAGCCGTCCGCGCGCACGTCGCCGTAGCCTACCACGCGCTGCTTCTCGAATTCGGTATTGCGGCCCAGGTCCTCGCGCTGGCGGTAGCTGGAAGACATGGGTATCGCCTGGATGACGCGCACGAATTTGACCAGGCCATTGCTGCGATCGGTGGCACCGTTCAGCAATTCCTTGGCGGACATATGGCCATCATTGTCCATGCGGCTGTAGACATCGGCATCGAAGAACTTGCCGGTGGTGGTTCCGTTCTTGATTCCGTCCGCGACCAGGGCGTTCACGCCGAATTTCCGGAAGGGCAAAGCGCGCGGCGCCACCACCACGGGATCGTAATCGTTATTGGCGGGATCGGCATGGATGAGCTTGAGGTTGCCGCCATCCTTGTCCATCACGAAGAGATCGTAATTCACATAATCGTTGCTGACGTTCGCGCCCGCGTCATGGGCGCTTTGCGCGACCAGGATGCGCTCGCGGCCGCCGTCCATGATCGGATAGGGCGTCTTGAACAGGGCGTTGGAGGTCTTCTGGGTATTGTTGTAAGGGCTGGTGGTGGGGGTGATGATCTGCGGGGCCTGGGTGAACTTGGACAGGTCGATGATGCAGATGGCTCCGCCCTCGAACTGGGACGTGCGTTCCATGATCGAGGCGACGATGCCGCCGTCCTGGAGCTCGCGGGCTTCCATGAAGGTGCGGCTGCCGCTGGTATTGCCCTGTCCGAAGGTTTCGTCGGCGCCATAGGCCACGAACTGCCCGGTGCCGTCCGCATTGACCGAGAAGAGCGGCATCTTATTCGGGTCGCCCAGGTGATCCCAGCGCGTGAACATGATCTTGCCGGAGGAATGCACGAAGGGATTCTGATCATGGCTCTGGTTGAAGGTGATCTGGCGGATGTTGATGAGGCTGCCGTCCGCGCCGCCGCGCTCGCCCACGAAGAGCTGCGGGACTTCGCGCCGTTGGTATTCGTCCAGGAAATGGTTGCGCGTGGAGCCGAAGACCACGTGGGTCTCGTCGATATAGGCGGGGTCGATATCGTCGCCGGGATTGGCCGCATTTTCGACGTCGGGACGGGTGAGCTGGATCAGATTGGTCCCGTCCGCGTTCATCTCGTAAAGGGCCCAGTGCTGGTGGCGATTGTTCTGGGTGCTCGGCTTGCGCATCGAGAAGAGGATCTTGGTGCCGTCGAAGGAGACCTCCGGATCCAGGGCCGCGCCCCAATCGTTCTGGTTCTCGGCCGCGCGCGTCCATTGCGATGTGAGGTTGGTAACGGTTCCTGTGGGGGCGATGGGCGAGAGCAGGCAGAGATCGGTGCCGGGATGGAACTCGTCCACATTGCTCGCCATGGCCACGCTGTTGTTCATGCTGGCGCCGCCGACGCTGGGCTCCTTGACGAAGACGATCTTGCCTTCGCCCGCCCGCTCCAGGATCTGATCGGCGGGTTCGAGGCAGGATACCAGGACGGTGCCGCTGGCCAGGAGCGCCAGGAACGCCAAGAGCGGCAAGAGCGCGGCCAGAGGGCGGAGTATCGGGAATCGGGTCGGGGACGGTTTCATAGGCTACCTCCTGGTGGAGCCCCGCGAGGCCTCCGGTCAAGGAAGCCCTGGGAGGCCGGTTCACACGTCTACGGCGATCAATAGTACTTCTGCACTCCGATCAGGACGATCAGGTTCTGGGTCAGCGAGGGATCGGGACGCAGTTTCTGCGAATAGACATGATCCCGCAACCCGTAATTGAGCGCCCAGCGTCCGTCCTTGGGGCCGAAGGGAAGGTTCATGCGGTTGCCGAATCCGAATACGCCGCCGATATTGGGGACGCCGCCCTGGAAGGGAAGGCCGCCCTGGTAGATCAAGGCGATGCCGGCCACGAAGTACGGATAGAGGCCGCCTGCGCGCCCGGTGCCATGCGCCAGCCCCGACAGGCTGTAACCGCCCAAGGCCTCCGTGGTCAGCAGGAGATTGTGGGAGAAGAAATCGGAACCGACCACGCTCCGCGAAAAGGAGGACTGCAAGGTGCCGACCCCGCCGGTCAATTCAAAAAAGTAGGGCTGTTCGCCCGGATAAAGATCCCAGAAAAAATTCGCATACGGATTGCTGCCGAGCAGTTCCGCATTATAGAAGCCGACGGAAAGCCCGTAGGCCTGGGGGAAATCCCGGATGGGACCGGGATTGGCGGCCGCGGAGAAGGCTGCCTTGGTGCGGCGATCGTCCGCGTCCCGATTCGCAGCCGGGGCGTTGGAGAACAGGGGGGCCGGTGCGGAAGGTTGGACATAGACCGTCTCGGCCGGAGCATGGACGGGAGCGCGTTCCGTCGGCGAGATCCTGGTCACGGCTTTGCGGGGCGCGCCCCAAGCGGCTGCCAGGGCAAGGCCCAGGCAGAAAATCCCCATGCGGGTGAGGTCCGGAACAGTGGTCCAAGCGCGGGAAGCCTTAACCGAATGCAAAGAGGACTCCTAGGGTCGAGGACTGGAAGATGAGCAGTTCCTGCCGGTTATCCGCCCGGTTCTGAATGCGGGTGAAAAGCTGTTTGGTCTCGAAGCGTATGCCTATCCTGGGGGTGATGTAATACCGGATGCCTCCGCCGAAATTCAAACCAATGGAGGAGATGGTCTGATCCCCCACCGAGTTGATGGGGACGGTCACGAACAACCCGCCCCCGATGATGCCGTAGGGGACGGTCTTCCTGGAGTCGGCCAGATCGAGGACGGCGTTCAAGGTGAGCGGATAGAGGGTGGCGGTCCGTCCCATGACCTGATCGGTGGCGAGTTCCAAGGTGACGGGGTGGTAGTTCATGGCGGCCCGCAGGCCGAAAAGCATGCTGCCTCCCATGATGCCCGCGCCCGGGCTGAATTCAAAAAGCGGATTCGGGTTCCCCTCCGATACGGGAGCCGCGTCATATGAAGGTGATAGAGGTAACGAAGGTGACAGGGGTAATGGATTCGCGGAGGCCGGACCTGCGAGCGCGAGCATGCACATCGCCATTCCCAATCCGGCGCTTGCGATTCTATCCATCATCTTTGAAGGCTGTAGCATAAGGTTTCCTATTATACCCCCGCTGTCAAACGTAAAAAAGCCATATTCTCAAAAACTCCCGAAAGTTATCGGGTATCGTTCGTCGTTATCGGGTTACGATTGCCGCGAAAGGAGGCGGCATATCTGATTTCTTGCACGGCCCTGCGTTAATGGCGACATTGAGAATAGACGAGAAGTAGCTTGTTTGGAAAGACCGAAAAAAACTAAGATCATTAAAAAAATAAAGACCCGGACCCCGCAGGGCTATATTTAGCCCAAACAAGGTTGTTAACCGGAAAGGCACAATGGATCTCGATATCGAACTACCCCTGGCTATAGGCTTGCTGGGGAGCATTTTCGCCCTCATCTTCGCGTTCTACAAATCCAAGTGGATCATGAAACAGGAGATCGGGAATGCGAAGCTCAGGAAGATCGGGGGCTATGTGGCCCAGGGCGCTATGGCCTTCCTGTTCCGCGAGTACAAGGTCCTGGTTCCCTTCGTAGCGGTGGCCGCGACCTTGCTATTGCTGGGCAATAAGGGCGTCCTGCGTTGGGAGGCCGTCACCTTCGGCATCGGCGCGGTTTGTTCCGCCTCCGCCGGATTCTTCGGCATGAAGATCGCGACGCAGGCGAATATGCGCACCACCACCGCAGCGAGCCACAGCCTCAACGAAGCCCTCAAGGTTTCCTTCGCCGCGGGTTCGGTGATGGGCATGAGCGTGGTGGGCCTGGCACTCGGAGGCATCACCCTCATCATCGCCACCTCCATCCATTTCTTCGGCCGCGATCCCAGCAACTTCAACCACCAGATCCTGCCCATCCTCTCCGGCTTCGCGCTCGGCGCGTCTTGCATCGCGCTCTTCGCCCGCGTGGGCGGCGGCATCTATACCAAGGCCGCGGACGTGGGCGCGGATCTGGTGGGCAAGGTCGAGGCCGGCATCCCGGAAGACGATCCCCGCAATCCCGCCACCATCGCGGACAATGTGGGCGACAATGTGGGCGACGTGGCCGGCATGGGCGCCGATCTCTACGAATCCTTCGTGGCCTCCGTGCTGGGTTGCATGATCCTGGGCCTGGCCGCGGATGCGGACGACATCCTCAAGATCCGCCTGGCCCTCCTGCCCCTGGTGCTCGCCGCCGCCGGCGCCGTGGCCTCGGCCATCGGCATCCAATTCGTGCGGGTCAAGGACGGCGGATCGCCGCAAGGGGCCTTGAACAAAGGTTCGCATATTGCCTCCATCCTGGCCGCGCTCTTCAGTTTTCCCATCTACTATGGCTGCCTGGGCGGCCGCACCTTCAATGGCGGCGCGGATGCCACCCAGCTCTTCCTCTGCACCGTGGTGGGCGTGGGGGCGGGCACCCTCATCGGCATGCTCACCGAATATTTCACCGGCACCAACAAGGGGCCGGTCAATGCGATCGTCAAGGCCTGTGAAACCGGTGCCGCGACCACCCTCATCACCGGCATGGGCGTGGGCATGGTCTCGACCGCCTTGCCCGTCGTCACCATGGGCGCCGCCATCCTGCTCAGCTACAACCTGGCCGGTCTCTTCGGAGTGGCCATCGCCACCGTCGGTTTGCAATTGACGCTCGGAATCCAGTTGGCCGTCGATGCCTTCGGTCCCGTGGCGGACAATGCCGGCGGGCTCGCCGAGATGTCGGAAATGCCGCCTTCGGTGCGCGCGACCACGGACAAGCTCGATGCGGTGGGCAATACCACCGCCGCCATCGGCAAGGGCTTCGCGATCGGTTCCGCCGCTTTGACTTCGGTCATCCTCTTTTCGGCCTTCAAGACCGAGGTCGGCATCGACGTCATCGAGATCACGGATCCCAAGGTCCTGGTGGGTCTGCTGCTCGGCGGCATGGTGCCTTACCTTTTCTCGTCCATGGCCATGATGGCCGTGGGCCGCGCCGCTTTCGCCATGGTCGAGGAAGTGCGTAGGCAGTTCCGCACTATACCGGGGCTCCTAGAGGACAAGGCCGAGCCCGACTATGCGCGCTGCGTGGACATCAGCACCACGGCGGCCCTGCGCGAGATGATCATGCCGGGCCTGTTGGCGATATTATCTCCGGTGGCCGTCGGGTTCCTGGGGGGAGTGGAGATGCTGATGGGTTTCCTCACGGGCGTAACGGCCTCGGGGGTGGCATTAGCTATATTTATGTCCAATACCGGCGGCGCCTGGGACAACGCGAAGAAGACCATCGAAAGCGGAGTCGGCGGGGGTAAGGGCTCGGATGCCCACAAAGCCGCGGTGGTGGGAGATACGGTCGGCGATCCTTTCAAGGATACGGCCGGGCCTTCCTTGAACATCCTGATCAAGCTGATGGGCGTAATGTCGGTGGTCATCGCCCCCATGCTGAAACTCTTCTGGGG
>DAINDC010000360.1:0-5750 GCA_036732085.1 Fibrobacterota bacterium
CCCGCGGAACCGGCGTGGCCCTGGCCTGCCTCGCATTGGCCGTGCCCGTCTATTCCAATTTCCACGAGCACAATCGCAGGGGGAATTTTATCCCCTGGGACTATGCCTATAATCTGTTGATGTCCTGCCGCAAGGATGCCGTGCTGTTCACCAATGGCGACAACGACACCTTCCCCCTGTGGTTCATGCAGGAAGTGGAAGGCGTCCGTAAGGATGTCCGCGTGGTGAACCTGTCCTTGGTCAATACCAACTGGTATGTCCATCAGCTCAAGACCCATGAACCCAAGCTCGTCATCGGCTTCACCGACGAGGAGATCGACGCCCTGGAACCGCAGCCCTGGCGCTTTAAGCAGGCGGTGGGCTTCAAGGTTCCCAACTCCGCCATCACGGTGGAACTGGAGCCCCGGCCCTACCTCAAGGTCCAGGACATCATGGTTCTGCATATCGTCCAGAACAATTATCCCAAGCACCCCATCCAATTCGCCGTCACCGTTTCCGACGACAATATGATGGGCCTCGAGAAGTATCTGATCATGGAAGGCATGGTCTATACTTTGGTCGAGGAGAAGAAGAACAAGGAGGTCGATGCTCCCACGACGGCCCGGATGGTGGACTCGGTCTATCGGTTCCGCGGCTTGGGCGATCCGAAGGTCTTCGTGGATCTCAATACCGAGGGCTTATTGACCAACTATTCCGCGACCAACTTCCGCCTGGTGATGTGGGCGCAGGAACGGATCGCGGAAATCGATCGCCAGGTTGAGGAGCTGCGCAAGCGCCCGAATCCCAGCGATTCGGTCAAGGTGGCCATCGCCGCCAAGGAAGCGGAGCGGAACGAGAAAATCGCCTTTGCCGAGAAATACCTGCAGCTGAATGCGCGCATCCTGCCGCGCGAATGGCGCAACGATTATTACGGCGCGCAGTTCTATGCCACCATCAAGGATTTCGGGAAGGCCGAACAGTATTACAAGAAGGGGATCACGGAGGCTCCGAGCCCCAAGCTTTTCGGAGCGAACCTGGCCCAGCTGTATATGGAGCAGAATAAGTTCGCGCAGGCGGAATCGCTCTTGAACAACCTCAAGAATTCCTCGCCCGGCGACTTCGAACTCTGGTATAGCCTCAGCGACCTGTACCAGAAGCGCGGGGAACTCCGGAAGGCCCGCGAAGTGCTGTCCGAATGGCTGCGGGCGAATCCCGCCCATCAATATGCCTCCATGGTGAACCAGCAGATCCAGTTCATCGACGGACAGATCCGCAACCAATCCATGCCGGGCCTGCCCAAACCCGACTCCGGTTCGCCGGCCGGATCGCAGACGGTGAAGCCCCAGGTTGCCGCACCGGCACCGGGTGCAGGCGGCATTCCCGGGTTGGCTCCCGGCCCCTCCTCCAAGACCGTTTCCCCGAAATCCGGAAGTTCGAAATCCAAGGACACGGCCCTCAAAGGGACGACCGCACCGGCTGCGGCCGCCCCGGCCAAATCCTGACGGCGGAAGCGGAGCTCCATTGGAAACCCCGAGGCAAGACGCCTTTCCGAGGCGTGCTGCTTCCTTGACGCGCCAAGCTTCTCCGCTGGATCGCGCGGGCGTCCCTGCGGACGGGCGTCCCCGCGTCCTGATGGTGAACTGGCGCGATATCAAGAACCCGGAAGCCGGCGGCGCCGAAGTCCATCTCCATGAGGTGGCCATGCGCCTGGTCAAGGATGGCTTCACCTGCATCCTGTATGCGCATGCCTATACCGGCGCTCCTTCTGAGGAAATCGTCGATGGGGTGATTGTGCGCCGCGTGGGCGGGAAATTCCTGTTCAACTTCACGGTCTGGCTGCGCCTCTGGGCCTGGTGCCGGCGCGATCGCATCGACGTGGTGCTCGACGATTCCAATAAGGTACCCTTCCTGTTACCCTGGTTCACCCGGTTGCCCGTGGTCGCCCAGATCCACCATCTTTTCGGCCGGGTCCTGTTCCACGAGACCGCCCTGCCCATGGCCCTGTACGTGCTCGCCTTCGAGAGCCTGATGCCCGCCGCCTACCGGCGCTCGCAGGTCCTCACGGGATCGGAAAGCAGCCGCCGCGAACTTCTGGCCAAGGGATTCGGCAGGGTGTCCATCGCGCCCGAGGGCGCGGATCTGGGACGGTACCGGCCCGGTAACGGGGGGAAGATTGGGAACCGAATCCTTTACGTGGGCCGCATCAAGAAGTACAAGGGACTGGACGTCATCCTCAATGCGGCCGCGACCCTGAAGCCCGCCTTGCCCGATCTGGAACTCGACATCGCCGGGTCCGGAGACGACGTGCCGCGCCTCAAGGAATTGGCGCGCAGCCTGGGGATGGAAGCCTGGACGCATTTCCTGGGATTCGTCTCGGAGGAAAAGAAGGTGGCATTGTATTCCGGGGCGCGCGTGGTGGTGAACTCCTCCCTGAAGGAAGGCTGGGGCCTCACCTCCATCGAAGCCAATGCCTGCGGCACGCCGGTGGTGGCCACGGACGTGCCCGGCCTTTGCGATAGCGTCCGCGATGGGGAGACCGGCTTCCTGGTCCCGTTCGGCGATGTGGCCGGCTTCGCGGAGGCCTTGCGCAAGATCCTCATGGATCCCCAAACGGCCGAGGCCATGGGGGCCAAGGGACTGGCTTGGGCGGGGAGTCATACCTGGGAAAAAGCCTACGAGGTGACGCGCGACGCCTTGCTGGAAGCGTGGGCGGAATGCTGAAGGTTAAGGGAAAAGCCACCCGGCAACTTTGGTTCTGGCTGCGGCTGATTGCCGCGGCTTCCCTACTCTGGTTCGTAATCGAGAAGAACGGGCGAGGGAGGATCATCGGCGTGTTGTTTTCGGCGCGGCCGGGTTGGGTCCTCTTGGCCGCCTTGCTTTTCCTCGTCTCGGTCGCGATCGGCGCCTATCAATGGTACCTGCTCCTGCGCATCCAAGGCATCGACTTCCGCCTGCGCGACTGTTTCCGTACCTACTACTCCGGCATGTTCCTTTCCAACTTCCTCCCCGGGACCGTGGGCGGGGACGCCCTGCGCGTCTACGAAGTGCAGAAGGGCATGGAAGGCTGGGGCAAGGCCGCGGCGGCCACCTTCCTGGATCGGCTCATCGGATTCTTCTCCCTCTCCTTGCTTTCCCTGGTGGCGGTGGCCATCGCTTTGTGGCGGAACACCTTGGATCAAATCGTGTTCCGTCATCTCCTTTATGCCGTGGGGTTGGCCTTCGCGAGCTTCGTCCTGGTGCTGGTCTTTCTGCTCAGCCAACGGATCGCATCCTTGGCCCATGCGGTCATCCGCTGGACGACCATGAAGTGGCTGGACGATGCATACACGAAACTCCAGGACATCCTTTCCGCGTATCGCGCGCGTTATGCCGGCATGGGATTCGTCATCCTGGTCTCCTGCGTGGTCCAAGTCCTGCGCATCTGCGTGCATTGGTCCTCGGCCATCGGGCTGGGCGTGCATATCTCGCCCGTGTTCTTCTTCTGCTTCATCCCCGTCATCGCTTTGGCCGGCGTCATTCCCCTGAGCGTGGGCGGTTGGGGTTTCCCCCAAAGCATCGGAACCTACCTGTATACCCTTCCGGGAGTACTGACGGCCGCTTCCAACGGCATCGCCGCAGGGGATGTCAAGGTCACGGCCCTGGCCCTGGCCTTCCTGCCTTCCGTCGTGGGCTTGGTTGTCATGCTGGGAGGAGGATTCTACTTTGTGACGGGGAAAGCCAAACCATGACCGCTTCGCCCAAACTCACCGTCGTCATCCCCGCTTATAACGAAGTGGAAAGCCTGCCCGTGCTGGTGGGTGAAATACGCGAGGTTTGCGAACGCGCGGAGATCACCTACGAGGTCATCATCATCGATGACGGCAGCAAGGACGGCACGTTCGATTGCGTGGAAACCTTGTCCAGGCAGGATGCGCGGATCCGCGGGGTCCAGTTCCGGCATAATTGCGGGAAGGCCGCGGCCCTGTCCGAAGGCTTCCAGCGAGCCAATGGCGAGTTCGTCATCACCATGGATGCGGATCTGCAGGACAATCCGACCGAGATTCCCGGCATCATCAAGATGCTGGAGGATGGCGCCGATCTTGTTTCCGGCTGGAAGAAGAAACGTTACGATCCCTTCCACAAAACCTGGCCGTCCAAATTGTTCAATGCCGTGACGGGGCGCGTGGCGGGAGTCAGGCTCCACGATTTCAACTGCGGGCTAAAGGGCTATCGTAGCGAGGTGGTCAAGAGCCTCGATCTCTACGGCGAACTTCATCGCTATATCCCGGTCATGGCCAACTGGAACGGCTTCAAGGTGGTGGAGAAGGTCGTCGAGCATCGGGCCCGCAAGTACGGCCATTCCAAGTACGGCTGGGCGCGCGTGACCAACGGGCCTTTCGATCTCATCACCTTGGTCTTCCTGCACCGCTATACCAGCCGGCCCTTGCACCTGTTCGGATTCCTTGGCCTCATGTTCAGCTTCCTGGGTGCCGTGATTCTCGCCGGATTCGCGATCAACTGGGCCATGACCGGCAACGGCCATGTGCGCCCCTTGATGATCGCCGGCGTCGCCTCCATGATCGTCGGCATCCAATTCGTATCCATCGGTCTCCTGGGGGAGATGATCAACCACCGCATGACCGAACGCGTCAATCCGGTGCGGCGCGAGGCGGGCTTCTCCCTTTCCCCTTCCTCCAAGGCGACTTCCTCCTGAAGGCCCTCATCATCGGCTGCAATGGCCTCCTGGGCCAGAACCTGCTCCGCGCCTTGCCCTCGGACGGCTCCTGGAAGGTCGTCGGGGCCGGCATCGAGCCTGAACCCGTCCTCCCAGGGCCACTTTCCGGATACCGTAGCGTGAATGTTACTCTGCGACCCGCGCTGGAGGCCGCCATCGGCGAATTCGCCCCGGACCTGATCCTGAATGCCGCCGCCATCACCGATGTCGACCTCTGCGAACGGGACCAGGGTCTCTGCGCCCTGGTCAACCGGGATGCGGTGGGTTGGATGGCGGCCACGGGCATCCCCCTGGTGCAGATTTCCACCGACTATGTCTTTGACGGCGAGTCCGGTCCCTATTCCGAAGACGATGCCACCCATCCGCTCAGCTATTATGGCGCCACCAAGCTCGAGTCGGAAGCCCTGACTTTGTCCGGATCCTCCCGCTCCCTGGTGCTCAGGACCATGACGCTCTGGGGCAAGGGGCACGGGGCCAAGACCAGCTTCGTCGAGTTCGTCCGGAACAGCCTGGGCGCGGGTAAAACCATCCGCATCGTCACCGACCAATGGGGCAATCCCACCTTGGCCGAAGACCTGGCCCTTTCCATCTGGAAGCTCGTGCAGGGTGGGAAGTCCGGTGTCTACCATGCCGTCGGCAGCGATTGGAACAGCCGGTTCGAATGGGCCGAAGCGATTGCCGATTACTATGGATTGGATAAGAGCCTCATCCACCCTTGCCTGACCGCGGACCTGAAACAATTGGCGCGGCGTCCTCTCAAATCCGGGCTGCGCATCGATAAGCTTGTCAAAGCGACCGGTTTCCAACCCCGGGGCGTGGCCGACCAGTTGAAACGCGTGGATGAGCTCAGTGAAGCCCCATAAATTCCCCAAGTTCAGGGGAAAATCGCGGCTTTTGCTATATTAAGCCCCCACAAAGGAACCGGTTCCATTAAGGGCCGCGACCCCGTGACCATGGCAAAAACCCTAGTCATAATCCCTACCTATAACGAGATCGAGAACTTGCCCAAGTTATTGGACAAGATCGATGGGCTAGGCCTCGGCGTCGACGTCATGAT
>DAINDC010000361.1:0-5748 GCA_036732085.1 Fibrobacterota bacterium
TGGCGAAACCGAATACCTGATCAACAATACGCCCTGCCGTCTCAAGGACATCCACAACCTGTTCTACGATACGGGAATGGGAGCCGCCAGTTACAGCCTCATCGAAGCCAAGATGATCGACAGTATTCTCTCGGAGAAGGCCGATGAGCGGCGGACCATGTTCGAGGAGGCCTCGGGCATCTCCAAGTACAAGCAGCAGCGCAAAGAGACCTTGCGCCAATTGGAACGTACCGCGCTGGATTTGGCGCGCGTGGAGGACAACCTCAAGTTCGTCCAGCAGAACGTGAACATGTTCGAGCGGCAGGCCAAGAAGGCGGAGAAGTGGCGCGAGCTCAAGAAGGCCTATGTTTCCTTGGAGCTGAGCTATAACCAGGATGTCTATCAGGATCTGGACGGCAAGTTCCAGGCCCTGGAAGCGCAAACCGCGAAGGGCCGCGATCGCTCCGCCAGCCTGCAGGCGCAAATTGCCACCCAGGAAGCCCAGCTCGAAGAAGGTAAGCTCTTGATCCTGGAAGAGGAACGTGAGCTCAGCTTACTTAATCAGGTCGTGGCCGCCACCAATGCGGAAGTCATCCGCATCGAAAACGAATTGGACAAATCCCGCGATCGCATTCTGCATCTGACGGAATCCATGCGCCGGCTGGAAGGCGAGAACGAGGGTGCCGGTCGCCGCATGAGCGAGATGGCCTTGGAGAAGCGCCAGGACCTGGAGGAAATCGCCCGACTGGAAGTGGAGAAGGTCTATCTGGCCGGCCTCACCGAGGGACATGCCGAAGAGAAGATCCGCCTGCATGCCAGCTATTCGGAAAAGCGCCGCCGCGCCGATGAATTGGCCGAAGAGCGTTTGCAGGCCTTGGAAGAACTGTCCGCGCTCCGCAATAAGGCCGGCTCCGCCAATACCCAGTTGCAGCATCTGAAAGAAGACGAAGGCGAATTGGATGTGGCCTTGCAGGAAACCACCGAACGTTTCCTGACCTTTTCGGAAGAGAAACGGATCCTGGAGGAGGATGTCCGCAAGCTGGAAATCCAAGTCACGGAGCTCGGCGGCAAATTGGGGGATACCTCCAAGCGGCTGGTGGAGACGGCGCAGGAACTGCAGACCTTGCGTGCCGAAGAGCGGGAAAGCAATTCGGAGAAGGTGGCTTTGGAAACCCGCCTGGCCATGCTCAAGGGCTTGCAGGAAAGCATGGAAGGCGTCGATGGCGGTGTGCAATTCCTGCTGGAGAAAGCCAAGGATCGGATCAAATCCCTCCTCGCCGACGCGGTCAAGGTGCCGGAAGACGCGGTGGTGGTCGCGGAAAAATGTTTGGGCCGATACCTTCAGGCCCTGGTGGTGGAAAACCGTGCCGCCGGTCTCGACCTGCTCGAACAACTGCGCCGATCGGAAAAAGGCGAGGCCCTGCTTTTCGCCGAAGGCCAGGAATCGACCTTCTCGCGTCTCCGGCCCAACCTGGCGGGCGAAGCGGGATTCCTGGGATGGGTTATCGACAAGGTGGAGGCCACCGCCGGCATCAAGCCTTTATTGGAATTGGCCCTGGGCCACTATGCCATGGTGGAAAACCTCGATACGGCCCAGGCCCTGCTGGCCAAGCTGGCGGATAAGGATATCTGGCTCGTCACCCCGACCGGGGAAATGCTGCATGCCTCCGGCCTGATCCTGGGCGGGGCGCAGAAGAACCAGCAGACCGGTCTCCTGCAACGCAAGCATCTCCTGGAACAAACTGCGACGCGTCTCGAAATCGTGGTGGGCATCTGCCGCGATCTCTCGGGTAGAATCCAGGCGCTCGAAATGGAACGTAAGGCTTTGGAAGCCGGCCAAAGCGCCATGGGCCAAGAGCAGAAGCAGACCGAGCGCAAGTGGCAGGAGCAGAAGTCCAAGCTGAATTACCTGGGCACTTCCATGGAAGCCATGGACAAGACCAAGACCCAGACCCGCATCAAGCTCGAGTCCGTGCGCGAGCAGCTCGAGGAGGCCGGCCGCGGGCAGGAAGACATGCTGCAGCGATTGGAAGAGGGCGAAGAGTCCCGCCGCGTGCTGGAGAACCAATTCCATCAGGCCCTGGAAGCCGTGCACCGCGCGGAAGGCGAGCGCGCCAAGTTCGAGGAAGCGATGCGCGACTTGGATAAAAACCGCGCGACCAATGAATCCCAGACCAAGGCGCTCAAGGTGCGCCTGGAATATCTGGACCGCTCCGAGAAGGAGCAGGTGGAGCTCATCGGGAAGAACGCCGGTCAGAAGGCGGAGTGGGAAGCCCTGATCGATCAGCTCAAGGAGCGGATGCAGGGGCTGGGCGATCAGATTCAGGTCCTGCATGAGCGCATGTCCGGCGAGGAGAAAAAACGCGACGAGGCCAAATCGATTTACGATACCAAGGTCGGCCGCCTCGATGAGCTGCGCCACATCATCCGCAACCTCAACGATGAATTGCGTTCCGTGACCCAAGCCCATCATGACAGCTCCATGCGCATGGAACAGGCGCGCGCCTCGATGACCAATATCCGCGAACGCATGTTCGAGCTCCATGAGGTGGATCTTTCCAAAGCCACGGCAGCAGATGTCGAGGTTGATGCCGCGGCATCTGCCGACGCCGATTCCGATTCCGATGCCGTTAAACCCCTCTTCGAGCGGGTGGCTTATGATGCCTCCACGGCCGCGGAGGAAATCGCCTCCTATAAGGACAAACTCAAGAACCTGGGCAATATCAATGTGGGCGCTCTCGACGATTACGAGGCCGAGAAAGCCCGGCTCGATGAAGTCAACAAGCAGTATCAGGATCTGGAACGGGCCCGGCTCGGTCTCGAGAAGGCCATCAAGAAACTCGACAAGGTCGCCCGCGAGCAGTTTCTGGAAACCTTCGGCGTGGTGCAGAAGAATTTCCAGGAGGTCTTCTCCAGCCTCTTCGAAGGCGGCGAAGCCCAATTGGCCTTGGAGGACAATGTCGATCCTTTGGACGCAAAGATCGAGATCAACGCGCGGCCCACCGGTAAGAAGATGCGCGGCGTATCCCTCCTTTCCGGCGGCGAACGCGCACTGACCGCCATCTCCCTGTTGTTCGCCCTGTACCTGGTCCGCCCCTCGCCCTATTGCATCATGGACGAAGTCGACGGTCCCTTGGACGACGCCAATATCGGCCGCTTCGTCAATCTGCTGCGGCGCTTCGCGCATCAGACCCAGTTCATCGTGGTCACGCATAATAAGCGCACCATGGCCGCATCGGACATGCTCTACGGCGTCACGCAGGAAATCAAGGGCATCTCCAAACTCGTCTCCGTCCAGTTGGATGAGGCGAGCCGGATCGCGGCTTGATGGTTAGGCTTCCCGGTCCTCGGGGATGCCGGGTCCGCGGAGCTTGTCAAAGTCGGAGCCGGCCGTGAAGGAGCTTTTTCACCGGGCCATCAATTACCTGACGCGCCCGAATATCAGCGAGCGCCGCCGCAATATCTGGTTCCAGGTGGAGGCCAAGGCCGAGCGCTCCTCCAATATCATCCGCATGGGATATGTGCTGACTTGGGTGTTGTCCACCTTGTGGCATGCTCCCGGGAATCCCTTCTGGTCCAATGTCGCCAACCTGGGCGGGGGCGGCGTCTGGCTCGCCTGGTGTATGGGATACCAGGCTTATCTTCTGAAGCGGCCCTATCGGCAGTGGTTCAAATACCTCTCGACCACGGTGGACATGCTGGTCATCACCGCCATGCTCTTCACCTATCAGTTCACGGCGGGTTACGCCTATGCCCTCAAGGTGCCCACCTTCTACAATTATTTCTGCTGCCTGGGCCTGGCGGCCATGCGCTACCGTCTGCACCTGGCCGTCTATAGCGGCGTCCTGGCCGTCGTCTGTTATGTCGCCCTGCTCGTCTATTTCCTGCTCAATTACCCTATCGAATTCGGCACGGGCGTGGAGCATGCCACCAGCGGCAAAGTCAGCGGCAGCTATCTCGGATTCAACATCCTTTACCTGATCATTTTCACCTGCTTGATTTATTTCCTCGTGTATAATGTCAAACGCTTGGTGAACCTGCGTGTTCGCGAGGGCGAGGCAGCCCTGAAGGCCAAGGAGCGGGCCGTCATCGCCGCCAACGTGGCGCATGAGATCAAGAATCCCCTCGAGGGCATCTACGGCGCCGCCCAGATTCTCAAGGAAGAAAACAAAGGCAATGCCAAATTCATCGATATGATCCTCAAGGATTCGGTGCGCCTGAACGGCGTGGTCCAGCAGTTCCTGCAATTCTCCCGTCCGTTCCTGACCCGCATGTCCCATTTCGACGCCGCCGAAATGGTGCGGGCCTTCTGCCGTGAGCAGGCGTCCCTTTCGGGCGAAGGCAAGGTCCGTTTCCAGGGTGCGGAGGGCGCAGTGCCCGCGCATGCGGACCCGGAAGGCTTGAGCCAGATTCTCCTCAACCTCTACCAGAATGCCCGCCGGTATCAGGTCGCGGACAAGCCCGTGGACGTGCGCGTCCGGGCACGCGGGGAGGCCGTGGAGATCTGCGTGGAGGATGATGGCGAGGGCGTTCCCAAGGAAAATCTGAGCAAGGTCTTTGATCCCTTCTTTACAACCTCAAATAAAGGAACCGGATTGGGTCTGGCCATCTCCCGAAAAATAGCCCGAGAGATGGGCGGGGATCTATATTTGGAGCCGAAGCTGCCCGGCGCCCGATTCGTACTCGTCCTGAAACCCGGAGCCGCCGTCATGGAAGGAAGCGCGACCCATTGAACCAGTCCGATAATCCACGCGGTCATTTTCTCGTCGTCGACGATGAGGAGCATATCCGCGAGATCCTGAAAGCCACCCTCGAGCCTTTGGCCCTATCCATGCATGAGGCCGGCTCGGCGGAAGAGGCCTTGGATCTGGTCCGAGAGGAGAACCTGGACATCATCATCTGCGACGTGCAGATGCCGGGGATGAACGGCTTGGAGTTCTTGAGCAAGGTGAAGGGAGAGCAGCCCGCCGTCAAATTCCTGATGATCACGGCCCATGGCACCATGGATACGGCGGTCAAGGCCCTGCGATTCGGCGCCTCCGATTTCCTGACCAAGCCCTTCGAGAACGAGGAGATACGCAATATCGCCCGCCGCCTCCTGCGCGAGCGCAACGGGTCGAGCGATCCCGGTCCGGCCGTCGCCGCCGCTGCAGGCCCCGCCCATAGCGTTCTGGAAGGCATCGTCGGCAAAAGCCCGGCCCTGATCGCCTGCCTGGAAAAAGCCCGCAAGGCCGCGGCCTCGGACACCACCGTCCTCCTCTGCGGCGAAAGCGGGACCGGCAAGGAAGTCATGTCGCGCGCCATCCACAATCTCAGCCGCCGATCGGAAAAGCCCTTCATCGCCGTCAACTGCGGGGCCATTCCCGAGAACCTGCTCGAGAGCGAGTTGTTCGGCCATGAGAAAGGCGCCTTCACGGGCGCGATCGCACCCAAGCCCGGCAAGTTCACCTTGGCGGATGGCGGCACCATCTTCCTCGACGAGATCGGTGAGATGCCCCTGCTCATGCAGGTCAAGCTGCTGCGCGTCATCCAGGAGCGCATCGTGGAACCGGTGGGCGCGACGCGCACCCAGAAGGTGGACTTCCGGCTCATCGCCGCCACTAACCGCAACCTGAAGGAGGAGATCCGGCAGGGACGTTTCCGCGAGGACCTCTACTATCGGCTCAATATCATCCCCATCGAACTGCCGCCCCTGCGCGATCGCGAGGGCGACGTGCCGATGCTGGCGCGTAATTTCCTGGCTTACTACAATGAACGCTATGGCTGCAA
>DAINDC010000362.1:0-2397 GCA_036732085.1 Fibrobacterota bacterium
CGGTGGATGCCACGCGGGCTGCCACGGTGGATGCCACGCGGGATGCAAAACGTTCAGGAAAGAAGCATGCCGACGATGATTCGAAATGGTTCTCGGGCTTCGATGTGCGGGCGATGGTCGAGCTCAACGCGGAATTGGGGCTCGGCGAGCTTGGTCTTTCCTGCGCGGAGAATGCATTCAACATGTACCAAGGCGGGAACCAGTGGAGCGAAATCTGCGCTTTCTACACCTTCTTCCGCGACGTGGCAAAGCTCGATATCGATTGGTCGAAATACGAGCCCTGGAACGTCTTGTGCATGCACAGCGGTCCGCGCATTGTCCACCCGGAGTTCTGCATGATCTCCGACCGGCCAGAGGTTTGGAAGGTGAACGACGTAAACGAGCCTCATTGCGAGGATGGGCCATTCTGCCGCTGGCGTGACGGTTCGGAACTTTATTCCATCAAAGGCGTGCGCGTCCCCAAGTGGATCGTCTCCCGTCCGGCAGATATCTCCATAGCGGCAATCGACAAGGAAGAAAACACCGAAGTCCGCCGCATCATGATCGAGCGCATGGGGCACGCGAAGTACTTGGCCGATACCGGGGCCGTTGAGGTCCATTCGGACGAGATCCCGATCGGCGGCGGCGTAGAGGGCGTTATCCTCCGGGCCCTGGTGAAGGACAAGCACCGAGCCCAGTTCCTCTGCGGCCACGACGGCAGCACGGAGCGCATCTACTTCATGTCCGTGGACCCCAGAGCGAAGACGTGCAGCGAGGCGCACGAGTCGATCTGCGGATTCAAAGAAGAACTGATCATCGCGAACGCCTGATTCCCTCCCCAGCCGCGCGGGGATGCGCCGGCAGCACTTTCACCAGCAGGGATGCAATGGCAGCCGAGTGGACTTTTGAAAAATACAGCGCCGAGACGGGGATGGACCTCTCCGTGATCTGGTCCTACTGGAACGGCCGGCCCCGGTCAAGTGGGACCCGCGCGACGTGCGCGGCCATACCCGGCGAAGCCCGCGGACGCGGAACAATCCCCGGCGGAGCTGTCCAAATAACCCACCCCAAACCCCGAGCCGGCGGGTTCCGGCATTCAAAAGGATCAACATGACCGAAGTATTAGCCGCCCGCATGCTGGGCCAAACCGCGTTCGTGGAGGCCGTGGCGAAGATTTGCCACGAAGCCAACCGCGCCCTCTGTACGGCCCTGGGCGACAATTCCCAGCCCGCCTGGGAGGACGCCCCGGAATGGCAGCAAACGAGCGCCAAGAAAGGCGTAGAATTCCATGTGATGAACGCGCCAGCCTCCGCGAGCCACGAAAGCTGGCTGAAGGAGAAAGAGGCTACCGGCTGGAAATATGGGCCGGTGAAGGATCCGGAGAAGAAAGAACACCCATGCTTCGTGCCTTATGACCAGCTTCCGCCCGAGCAGAAGTTCAAGGATTACCTGTTCCGCGGCATCGTGCATGCGCTGAATGTGGATTTGTAGGCCCGAAGGGCGCGGGGAGCCTCCGGGCGACCCGCAACCCCTAATCCTCCTGTTGCGCCTCCCGGCGCGTTCGCTCTCGCTCACCTCCCTAGGTGGGCGATTCGCGTTTGGTGTAAAAATTAACGACGAAAATAAATATTGCAGATGGAGGTTGAAAAAGATATGGAGCGGCGGTATATTGGGAATCAGCGACGAATCATGACTTACCTAATCTCAAATGAACGCAAGCCAGGTGCCGTCATAGAATTCGTCGCTGTTTTCTACCTCCGCCTGCGCTTGCGTTCATTTGAGATTGGCCATGGATAAAAAATCCGCCTACGCTAAAAAACTCCTAGATCCGCGCTGGCAGAAAAGGCGCTTGGAGATCATGGGGCGCGACGAGTTCACTTGCCAAATGTGCGGTGATAGCGAATCAACCCTGATGGTTCACCACCGGTATTATATCTGGGGCCGAGAGCCGTGGGACTACTCCGAAGAAATGCTTGTAACTCTTTGCGGGGAGTGCCACGAAAGCGAGCACGACAACAAAGACGCATCCGACGATTTGGTTAAAATCCTCAGGTGCTCTGGCTTTTTCAACGGGGTTATTTCCGAGATGTCGGAGGCGTTTTCCAAGCACGCGATAATATACCCTCCAGATGTGATGGCTTCCGCCATATGCCGGATGGTATCGGATCGAGACCGGCAAAAGGCTTTTTTCGACAACTTCTTTTCAGAAGTACGCGCGGAGTTGAAGGATAAAAATGGGTAAGAGGTTCACGGAAACCAAGAAATGGGAAGACCCATGGTTTCAGGATCTTGACCCTACCATGAAGTGTGTTTGGGGATACATCCTCGACCATTGCGACAATGCCGGGGTATGGGTAGTAAACACTAAATTGATGGGTTTCCAAATTGGCAAGGTTATTGCCTGGGATGCGGTAAAAG
>DAINDC010000362.1:2407-2943 GCA_036732085.1 Fibrobacterota bacterium
AAGCGACTCAGGGCGTTCGCGCCGGGTAAAGTTTGGGTCCCAAAGTTCATCGAGTTCCAGTATGGCGAGCTCTCTCCGGCCTGTAAGCCTCACCAGAAGATTATTGGACTTCTAAAAAATCACAACCTATCCGAAGAGTATTCAAAGGGTATGGATACCCTACAGGAAGAAGAAGAGGATAGGGATAAGGAAGAAGATCAGGAAATGGATCTCGGGGGGATGCAAGGGGGGGTGGACGAAATCGCGCCGGCCAAGGCTTTTTTTGACACCGCCCGCAAAGCGTACCCAGGGACGAAGCGTGGACTAGACCCGGAGTGGACCGGGTTCCTCAAGGCTTGTCCAAAATATTCTGAATCCCTTCCCCTTTTGCTCCCAGCCATTGAGCGGGAGATCGAGCACAGGAAAAAACAAGTCGCAAGCGGGTTTGTACCGCAATGGGCGAATTTTTCAACCTGGATAAATCAAAAGCGGTGGACCCAAGAATTTGGAGAGGTGTCAAATGGAATCGATAGGAAATCTCATGGCGGGTATGAATC
>DAINDC010000362.1:2953-4913 GCA_036732085.1 Fibrobacterota bacterium
ACCCGAAACGGGTATGCTGGAGGTTGAGGTTGATTTGGCTATCCAGGACTGGGAGGAAATCCCAACCGCCCAGATCCCGGACGTAGCCGCCGAGGCCAGAAAGCAAGCGGGGGAGTTTATGCCATCCAATGGCCTGATGGCGAAGATCTGGCGCGAGACGCAAGGCGACAAGCGCGAGGAAGCAGCCAAGGCGATTCGCGAAGAAAATACCCGCCGCTACCTATCCGCTCCGGTAATCCAGCGGACCCCGGAGGAAATAAAAGAGATCGAAAATATGTGCCGTGGAATCCGGGAAAGCCTGAAATGAAAAGCCAAGCAGGGAAAAAGCAAGCCGCATTCCACCCCGACCACGAAACCGAGGTTTCCCGCTTCCGGTGCTGGGATGGGACGGTAGGATGTGAGATGAACAAGCCGGAAACCGAGTTCCGGTGGCACCCGCTGATTTGCTCGATGTGTTGCGCGGCTATCACGTCGCGATACGGCTTCAAGCAATCGGAGATCGGGTGGCTCGCTCTGTTGCTATCTGTGGAGGCCAGCATGGACCGTGAGGTGGTTTACGGGAAGGCCCCGGCCGGTAACGTGGAAATTTTACGCCGAGGCCAGGAAGGACGCTTGCGCGGGTTTTACGACAAGGTTATGAAAGCTGGTTCGGACTCCAAAGAAATCGAGCGGCTTACCATGGCCTACCGAAACTGGTTTCGGAAAGAGGCTTTCGGGATAAAAGAGCACATCCCGGCCGATTCCGCCGTGCCTGTTGGGGATCGGGAATGATCGAGTCCAAGAAGGCAACCAAAAAGGATGGAGGGGTATCCCAATGAAGATCGTAACCTCCCGCCGCAAAGGGGTGCCAGGTGCCAATTAGCAAACAGAACAAAGGACTCTATCCTGCCGGCAAGGAATGGAAGGCCATCCGTGAGGAAGTCCTAGCGCGAGCCTTTAATTCCTGCGAATGGCCCGGATGCGGGGTGCCGAATCGAACCCGCGTATTCCGCGACGAAGATGGCCACTTTCAGATCCTTGAAGGCGCCCTGGTCGGCGGGCGGATTGAAATCGTTCTCACCATCGCTCATAAGGATCACGACCCAAGAAACAACGGCGAGCCCGGCAACCGGCTGAACCTGGCCGCATGGTGCCAATACCACCACCTGAAATACGACGCCCACCACCACGCCAAGAACGCCCGCAAGACGCGGGAGGCGAAGAAGAGACAGGAGACTTTACTATGAGCAACGGAGCGGACGCAATCAAAGCGGTAGGCGGCGCTGGGGATTCCTGGTCCACCCCGTACCCGCTATGGGCGGAAATCTTGACTCGCTACTATCCCGCCGGGTCCGTCGTATTCGACCCATGCCCGAACCGGGATCGCATCTTGCCGGGGACGTTCACCACTCCGCACCCCTCGGATGGACTGGCGTTCACTTGGCGTGATCGATTTTTTGTTAATCCTCCCTGGTCCGACATTACCCCATGGGTACGTCATGCGCTTGCATCCGGGCAACGCGGGGTATTTCTCATTCCAACGCGCACCGATCAACGATGGTTCCAAGAGGTCGGCCCCCGCGTGGCGCTGGTGCATATCGGCGGGCGTGTGAACTACATCAACCCAGCCACCGGCACGACGCAGGTAATCGATAGGGTGACCGGCAAATTAAAACCCGGCGCGATTTCCTGCCCGTCGAGCTTGTTGATCTTTGGAGCGGACAAGCCGTGGACGGTGGAATATTGGACGCCTGATTGTCATTTGGGGCGAAAAACGAAAGCACGTCCGAAGGGCGAAGCCCCGGCGACGAAGGAGCCGGAACAAGAGGACCAAGAATTATGGCCCCTGGAATCGGAGGTGTCGGCGTGAGCAGGCGAGGCATGAAGCCCAAGGAGCGCGCGGAGGAGAGGGCGAGCATGGAAATGATCCGCGAGGTGAAAAAGCGATTGCCGGCCTGGCAGGAAGAGGGGTACCGCCTGG
>DAINDC010000362.1:4923-5694 GCA_036732085.1 Fibrobacterota bacterium
TCCGAAGGGCGAAGCCCCGGCGGAGTCTTCGGAGCCGGAACAAGACCAAGAATTATGGCCCTTAGAAGAATCCCCCTCGTCGGCTCAGGGGAAGGGAAGATGAAGCGGGAAAAGCAGATCGGCTGGTGGTGTCGGCGGTGCGAGCGGTTGATGCACATGCAACAACGCGACTGTAAATGCATGCTGGCCTTGCCCGAAAGCCTATGCGCCGGCCATCGCAAAAAGTGGTGGCATGCGGCCCGGGTCACGCTGACGGCATCCATGGAGAGCGCGAACCGTGGTTAAACCCAACCGGTTCGCCCTTATGCCCAAAGCCCCCGGCGCCCTGCTTCCCGAGACCCGGAAGAAGCCGCGGGTATCCAAGGTCACAATTAAAGAAAAAGACCTCCAATCCATGGCGGAAAACCTCTGCATGGCCCTTGGAATCCGTTTCTTTCGCATCCCGGACAAGCTGCTTTCGTTTTTGGCCTTTGCAGCGCCCGCCTGGACCCGCGTTTTCGTCGCCCGGTACTTTGCCGGAGTCGCCGATTTAATGTTGTTCAAAAAAAGGGCCGAAGGGGATAACCTGGTTCGTTTTATCGAATTGAAAACAGAAGCTGGGAAACTCCATCAATCCCAGATAAAATGGCAATCGGGGTTAAATGTTCATGTCGTTTATGGCTGGGACGAAACCGAAGCCGCGATCCGGAATTTCTTGGCCGAAGGCCCGGCGAAGCCGGAACAATCTCACCCCGTAACCCCAATGTTACCCACCGACACCCCGAAAGGACA
>DAINDC010000363.1:0-383 GCA_036732085.1 Fibrobacterota bacterium
CATGTTCTGCAAGAAGATCAGGGATGATTCCAACCAGTGGATCCAGATCGAGGAGTATATCAGCGAACATTCCGAAGCCGATTTCACGCACAGCCTATGCCCGGTTTGCGGGGAGAAGAATTACGGTGAGTATTATCGGAAGGCCGCCGAGATCTGATTTCAATTCGGAAAATATTCCTTCGCCGGTTAGATTTCCTTCATGGAAAATCTGAAATTCACGCCTCCGGGCGCATTGAGCACCTTGGCTTTCGAGGCCATCGTCGCCTTCGTGATCGTATCCTTCATCTATGCCACCTTCGTCGCCAACCGCAGGGTAGGCACCCAGGCGACCAAGCGGACCATGACGGTCGCCATCGGCTCCATCCTGTGGTTGTCCTTGGCCT
>DAINDC010000363.1:393-1303 GCA_036732085.1 Fibrobacterota bacterium
TGAGCGTGATCATCGGGCTCATTCTGGCGTCCGCCTTCCCGGCCATCCTCGTTTTTTTCCTGGTCGGAAACGGGTTGGCCCTGGTCGTAGCGCTTTCCCCGATCGGGAGACGGATCGCCCTGGGCATTTCCCTTCCGGCCTTGGTGGGATTCCAAGCGTTCCGATTGCCCCTGGAACTGGTGCTCCATGCCTGGGTCCGCGCAGGCGTCATTCCGGAAACCATGACTTGGACCGGTCGCAATTTCGATATCGTGAGCGGCATCCTGGCCTTGGTGGCCGCGCCGTTGGTGAACCGCTTCCGCGGGGTGGGCTGGTTATTCAACGTGGTGGGCTTTGTTCTGCTTCTCAATGTCATGCGGGTGTCCCTCTTGTCTTTGCCGCTCCCGTTCGCATGGAAGGTGGATCCGCCTTTGCAATTGGTTTTCCATCTTCCTTTCGCCTTGATTGCGCCGGTTTGCGTCGCAGGCGCCTTGGCCGGGCATATCATACTGACGCGCGCCTTGTTGATGAAAAAGGATCGGCTTGGTTAGTCACCCGGAAAAACGTGGGTGCGCAATTCACTTACGGGTATTCAATCGGGGCGCAAAGACCTCAAAACCTCAAAACCATAGGGAATTAAAGCTGAAGGAATGTACCTAAAAAGGTACATTCGGGTTATAATGGAAAAGATCGAACCTGTTCTCACGGTTCTGTTCTACAAAACAGGGACAGGGCGAGAACCAGTTCGTGAATGGCTTAAAAGTTTAAACCTTGAAGACAAAAAGGAGCTCGGCCAAGACATTAAAACGGCTCAATTCGGTTGGCCACTTGGGATGCCCTTGATACGGAAGTTGGAGAAGGAACTTTGGGAGGTCCGGTCTCATATCAAAGATGGCATTGGCCGGATCTTTTTCACGGTCCAAGGGAACAC
>DAINDC010000363.1:1331-2661 GCA_036732085.1 Fibrobacterota bacterium
AATGGTTCTTCTGCATGGGTTCGTGAAAAAGTCTCAGGCCACGCCGCAAGGAGAACTGGATTTAGCGCGGGACAGAAAAAGGAAATATTATGGCCAATAAGCATAAAGGTAGCGATTTTGACTCATTCCTTGAGGATGAAGGTCTCTTGGCTGAAGTTGAAGCAGTTGCAGCCAAAAGAGTCTTGGTTTATCAATTTGAATCAGCTATGAAAAAGAAGCATCTCTCCAAAATATCTATGGCGAAGCGGATGCAAACGAGTCGGTCCGCATTGGACAGATTGCTCGATCCCGAAAATGCATCCGTAACACTTCAAACAATGGAAAAAGCGGCCCTAATTTTGGGGAAAAAGCTGAAGATTACCTTGGTTTAGGACTCACTGAGTTCCGTTCTCTGGCGCGCGCGCATTTCCCAAACTCGTGCGCCCGCGCACTCCGCCGCCGATCCCGCGAATCTAATTTCACTTCATGTTCACCTCAGCGGAAAAAAAATACCTGGCCCTGACCTTGGTTTTTCTCGCCACCGGATCCGGAATCAAGGCTTATCGGCATGCGTATGTCCAAATCGGTCCCAGGGAGGATCCGCGCATTCTTGCGGCCGATTCCGCGCAAGGCCGTCCACCGGCCGACTCCATGGGTTCCGGTCCCGCTCTCTCCGGACGCACGGATTCCCTGGCCGCCGGTTCAACTCCGGCCGCCGCTTCCGCTGCCATCGCCACGCTTATAACCGCTTCACCATCCACCGCAACCCTTTCGCCTTCGGAAAGCCGGGAAGGCGTTTTGTCGAGCGATGCCAAGCCGACCGCGAATCCCTCCTTTGCCAATGCGGACCGGGATCCCGCGGCCACCCATCGGCACTCGGCTTCCGCCCATAAAGCCGCGTTCACGGGGAAAATCTCCCTGAATCAGGCGAGCCCGGTCTCCCTGACCGCCATTCGCGGGATAGGGGAGAAGACCGCGCAGGTCATCGTGCAGTACCGGAAGGAACACGGTCCCTTCCGGGATTTGCGGGATTTGTTGCGGGTCAAAGGCATCGGGGAGAAAAAGCTGGAAAAGATCGTTCCCTTCCTGATTTTATAAACGATTTTCATCGCAGCGTCGCCGCCGATTCCAGGCGTAACCTGGGGATTACCCCAATCGGATGGTTGATGCCCCGGGTCCGGGTCCTGAAGCCGGCTTTCCCTGATTCGGATTCCCAAGGTAGCGTGGAAGTTACTTGCCCGTCCGGCTATCAAAACGCAAATCGCGAACAGGGAAAAGTAGGCCGGGGAAAGCCCGTTGTTCCTGAAAAATCCATGCCTGGGATCGGAAGTCCTGGAGCGCGCCATTAGAC
>DAINDC010000363.1:2671-5659 GCA_036732085.1 Fibrobacterota bacterium
CCATTAGACCCGGAAATAATTTTCCGCCGATAATTTGCAAAGGCGGGATCCACACCGACGGGAATTTTCGAAACGCTTTCATTCGGGATCGGCAAACCGGTCCCTATAGCAGGGCAAAAAGGGGGTATTTTTTTACCTTATGAGTTGAAGTTTTTGTGGTTTTAAAGGACCCGAAGGAATGGGGAAACGGTCAAAAAGTGAAAAAGCCCAGCCCCCGGTTTTCAAAATTTACCGCGATTTTACACCGATGACTAAGGCGCAATGGCCGATGATATTGGGCGAAAATGTCGGAAAAATGCGAATTTCGCTCGTGGATTTTAAGCCTCAACCCATATTATAATTACGTCATGGCCAAAAAAAACTCAAGTATAGTGGCTCTGGAATTGAGCCGCTCTTACCTCAAGTTGGTCGAGTTTCTCCCGGCCGAGAATCAGATCGCCATGGTCGCGATCAAGCCGCTGGACGCGGCCCAATGGGACGACGACAATTACCTGGTTGAGCAGGTCAAGGCCAGCATCACCAAGCATGTCACCGAGCAGGATGCGGATTTGGTCACGGCCATGTTCAGCGAGAACGCCGTCATCCGCATGGTGGAAATCCCCAATGGGGAAGACAATATCATCGACGCCATCCAATGGGAGATGGAGCAGTACCTGATCCACCCCTTGGAAGAATACCTGCTGGATTACCAATCCCTGGGACCGAATCAGGACGAAACGGCCCGCACCTATCTGGCCGCGGCCTTCCGCCGCACCGAGGTGGAGCGGTTCACCCGGATCATGGAGCGCAGCGGCTGCAATCTGGCCGTCATGGATTTGGATGTCTTCGCGGCCCAGAACGTCTTCGAGGTCAATTATCCCGAGAAACTGCCGCTCAAGACCTTCCTGATCAAGGCCGATTCACACGTGGTCAAGTGCATCCGCACCCAGAACGGACACTTCCTCGGTTTCGAGAGCACACCCGTGGACTCGGCCTTCATGACTTCCGCTTCCGAGGCCAAGAATGATATCGTGCTCGGCATCGTCAATCAGATCCGCACCGTCTTGGATCGGGCCCAGGATGTCTGGGGCGGCGTCGAGCAAATCGTGCTCTGCGGCGATCTTGCCTTGGACAACGAGTTCCGGGAAATGCTGGAAGCCAATATGCCCACCGAGGTGCTGCATCTCAACGCCTTCAAGGAAATCAATTTCGCCTTGAGTCCGGAAAAAAGCGCCGTGTTCATGCCTTCGGCCCCGCAATGCGCGGGAGCGGTGGGATTGGCATTGCGTCGTCGCGGGGACAGCTGAATGATTAGGATTAATCTCCTCAAACCGCTGCAGCCCCATGCCCAGCCGCTCATCCTGGAAGAGCCGGGCAATCGGCGGAAGAATCGGGTCCTGATCGGCGGCGGACTCGCCATCGTGGTTTTGGCGGCCGCGGCGCTTCTGCAATACCCGTCCTTGCTGGGCGGACTGCTATCCGGATCCAAGCAGGCCGATACGCACATGGCCGCGCCCATTCCCAAACCCGAGGCCGTGGAGATCCCGAAACCCAAACCGGTCACCGCCAAGGCGGTCGAGGAGACGGTGCGGGACGTGGGCGATCAGAGCGAGCGCCAGGCGACCCAGCCTAGCTATTCCGAATTGGTCCCTTCGGAGAAAATCGAAATCCAGTATTATGCCTGCGCGCATATCTTCAAGGACATCAAGGCCGTCACGCCGCCGGATGTCGGTTTCGCGAATTTCATATTCACCCCTCCGGGAGACTTCTACGTCCACGGCTTGGCCAGCAATGCCGAGAGCTATCAGAAGTTCAAGCAGGGCCTCACGGGAATGGCCTATGCCGAAGTGCGGGCCGGACTCGATACGGCCGCCGGCGCCAAGGGCATGGCGAGGGAGTTCTCCTTTTTCGGCACCATCAAATATCCGATGAATACCATTCCGACACCGCCCAACCATGTGATTCCCAAAGCCAAGCTCCAGGAAGAGCTGGCCCGCATGAAGACCACGGCCGCAAGTCTGGGCATCAGGCTCAGGGAACCGAAGCTGTTGAATACGGTCGATATGGGCGATAGCAAGCGGTTGCTCTATCAGGTCAAGGCGGATTGCAGCTTCCAACAGATGCAGGATCTCATCAGCGATATGCATCAGGCCAAATCCAATCTCGGTTTCATCAAGTTCGACTTGCATGCGCTTGGGGATGAGCAGGTCGTCGCCGAGATGAGCGTCCTCGCCTACGTGAACTGACGGCCGATGGGCGTCATCATCATGGGCGGCGAGTTCCGGGGCCGGAAGTTGGCCACGGATACCAGCTCCCGCATCATCCGACCCACATCCGGCAAGGTCCGGGAAGCCCTCTTCAGTTCCTTGGGTGAGCGCCTGGCGGATTCCTCCTTCGTCGATCTCTATGCCGGTTCCGGGTCGGTAGGCCTGGAAGCGGCCAGCCGCGGGGCCCGCGAGGTATTGCTGGTCGAGAATCATCCCAAATCCTGGGCCTTGCTCAAAGCGAATGTCAAGACGGTCTTGGAAGGTCGCGCGGGCGCGGAGGCCGTCCATTCCGAAGCTCTCGCCTTCTGTAAAAAAATGCGGGAGGCGGGCCGGGCGTTCGATTTCGTCTTCGCGGATCCTCCCTTTGCGGACGATTTTTCCGCTCTCAAGGATGCGGTTCTCGGGATTTTGGCGCCCGGGGGCCTGGGCATCATCCAGTTCCCGTCGCGTAATCCTCCGGCCTGGCTGGCCGGTTCCTTGGCACACGGGGCCGCCAGGCTTAAACGGTATGGGGAATCGGGCTTGGCTTTTTTGCAGGCTCCCGATTTGGAGGTTCCCGATGCGCCCGCCGAGGCCCATACCCAAGAATGACGCCGTTATCGGGTGTTTTAAATGGGCTCCGAAGTATATTTTAGCCTAGGGTCGTTCGAATCGTATTTTATCTGAAAGGACGCTAGTGGTCAGTGCCATTTATCCAGGTACCTTTGATCCCATCACCAACGGTCATTTGGATATCCTAAGC
>DAINDC010000364.1:0-2546 GCA_036732085.1 Fibrobacterota bacterium
ATCTACGCGCGAGTTACGGAGCGCGGGGCAGACGGCGCACAAACCCCATCTATCTTGAGACCCCAAGACCAGCGCCCTCACTTCCACGCATCCTCTTTCAAGTACAAAGCCAAATCGCACAGCCTCCGATTCTGCGGCAGGTAATCGTGCCCGATCCTCACGAGACGCACCTGGTTTTCCTTCCCCAGGAACTGCGCCATGAATTCGAAGGTATCGTCGTTCTCCCAGATCACGCCTTGGAAGGATCGGAAGCCCGCGCAGGTAGCCTCGCCGGTACCCTTGCCCTCGCCGGAAATCTTCACCTTGGTCCTTATGATCCGCCCGAACACGTCCCCGGTATTGCCGGCGCTGTCCGTCACGTAGACCCGCACGCCCCAGAGCTTGCCGCTCTTGAAGGCCAGCAGGTATTCATGCGTGAGCCCTTCCAGCGTGAAGACGTCCATGAGGTTGCCATCGGGCAAGGTCAGGAATTGTTTCTTGGGATAGGTCTGCCGCACCTGGGTCTGCGAACTGCCCCAAGGCACGCTATAGGTCCCGAGCAAGGCGATGCTGCCGGGGATGATGACGGGCGTCTGTTCTTCCGAGGTGGGCGGGGCGAACTTCGAGGGACGATGCTTGGCTTCCTCCGCGGTCAGGGGCCGGGCATTGTCGCGGATCAGGGCCTGATAGGCCGCGTCCCGTTTCTCGCTCAAGGTCGGCAAGGCGGCATCGTACTTGAGGCTGGAGTCGAAACATTCGGTCGCCAGGGCGAACATCCCGCGCCGGTAATAGGCCTGGCCCAGGGCCATCCATAGGGGCGCGTTCTGCGTATGCTGGCGCGCGAGGGGATCGAGGAGGGAGACGGCGAAGGTGGCCTCGGCATCGGAGGGACGGGTGGTGCCGCTGCGGCTGGGCGGCTTCCAGCCCAGGGTGGTCAAGGCTTCGGCGAAATCGGGATTGCCCGGATCCTTTTCCACCAGGCGGCGATAGGTCGAATCGGCCTTATGCAAAAAACCATGCGCTTCCCAGAGCCAGGCTTGCACCAGATCCATCTGATCGGTCTTCCAGCCTTTTTCCTGCGAGTACTCGAGCGCCATGAGCGCGCTGTCCTCGGAGCCGGTCTCGAAAAACAAGGTCGCGAGATAATCGTAAGGCGGGACTTCGGAAGCGGGCACCGCGAGTTTCTTGCCTTCGACATAGACATAGGCTTCCGGATTGGATCCCATCAGGCCGATGGCGGTGCGGAAGCTCGCGCGCGCGGGACCCATTTCCCCTTTGTCCATCTGCAGACGCCCGAGGCGGATATAGGGATAGGCGAATTGCGGCGCGGCCTTGATGGCCCGCCGGTAATGGGCCAGAGCCGAATCCGGCCGCCGGGCCTTGTCCCAGAAACGGCCGGCCAGGTAGTTGAGCCAGGGATGCTCCGGATCCTTGGCGAGCCCGGTTTGCAGGGCCCCGGCGGCCATAGCCGAGTCCGCGCTGCTCGTGTCCATAAAGGCGAGATGAATGAGGGCGATGTTTCCGTCGGCGAGGAGGAAGCCGCTATTGGCCTTGCTCAGGCTCTCCAAACTTTGCAGCGCCGCCAGGACGCTGTCCGCCGCCGCCGCTTGCAAGGCCTGCCGGTACTTGAGCTGATCCGCTCCGGACAATTTCCCGAGTTCGGCGACGCCGCTGAAATCGCGGCCGCGGGGAATGCGGTTGCCCGGCTCCGGACCGAAGGGCGTCTCCTTGACCTTGACCGTGCCGATATCCAAAGCGGAAGAGAGCAGAAAACCGGCGACGATTCCCAGCACGCCGGCCAGGACCAGGAAGGGGACGCCCACTCCGCTTCTTGGTTTATCATCCATAGTTCAGAGTATACTATACTCGGATGCGCCGATGCTCCGATGCGAACCGGAGTGCCTTAACTCTCGGCGACGAAGGGGAGGAGCTTGTCCTTGCTTTCCTTGGAACGGAGCAGTTTGCGGAGGGATTTGTTCTTGATTTGGCGGACGCGTTCGCGGGTGAGCTTGAGCTCCTTGCCGATTTCGTCCAAGGTGAACTCGCGGGAGTAGTTGATCCCGTAGTACATGCGCAGGACCTTCTCTTCGCGTTCGGACATCTGACCCAGGACCGAGTCGATGACGCGGGAGAGTTCCGCCTTCTCATTGTCGACTTCCTGGTTGCCTTCCTTGCCGAGCACGTCCATCAAGGTGGTGACCGGATCCCGGCCGTCGCTCTCGGCGCCCAGGGGAGCGTTTAGGGACACGTCCGCGATCTTCTCCATGATCTCGGCGATTTCCATTTCATACTCGGCGAACTCGGGCAGCGAAATGGTCTTCTCGTAGTCGCCGCCGTTCTGGACCAAGGCTTTTTTGAAACGATTGACCATGGCGAGCTTGTTCGGAGGCACGCGCACGGCGCCTACCTGTTCGAACAGGGCTTTCTGAATCGACTGCCGGATCCACCAGACGGCATAGGAGATGAACTTCACTTCGCGGGAAGGGTCGTACCGTTTGGCGGCCTTGTAGAGGCCCAGGTTGCCCTCGTTGATGAGCTCCAGGAGGGAAAGCCCCTTGCCCTGGTAA
>DAINDC010000364.1:2623-5655 GCA_036732085.1 Fibrobacterota bacterium
CGGGCTATGGAGACGACAAAACGCAGGTTCCCGAGGATGAGACGATGCATGGATTTGGAGTCGCCCTTTTTGATGCGACCGACCAGATCCTTCTCTTCGTCCGGCGTGATGATGGCGTGCCGGTACAGATCCCGGAAATAAAGCTGCTCGTTTTGATCGACCAAAGAAAGGACCCCGTTTCAAAAACCGAAGTTATGTGGAGAATGTACAATTCTAAGTCGGTCATTCTCAAGCATTTGGCGCACCTGGGCTTGCTTTACATGCCGTTTGTTCCAATCGCAGCTTACCGGCGGCTTACAGCCCGGGATCCAACTTCTTCAAGTAGTCATAACTATAGATTCCCGTCTTATGGCCGTCGCTCCAATGGATGGACACGGCATATCGGCCCACGGATACCAGACGCATGGGGCGGACATCCTTGGGCAACTTGGACTCATCCAACATCTTCTCGCCCGTCCATTCGTTCACGCAGGCCGCGCACGGGCAGGAGGAGCGGAGGGTACGGACATTGTACTCGGAAACCGTGCCGTCATTCCAGGAAATCCGGAGGGTGGCCGGATCTTTTTTGTCGTTTTTGAATAGGCCCGTGGGGGCGATGACCTTGATCATGGCTTGGCCTCCGTAGCCTTGGGTTCCGTGGCGGTGGGCTCCGTGGCGGCAGGAATAGTGTCCCAGGTATAGTCGAAATCGGTCATCACCCCGCTCTGGGCGATGGTGAGGATGGACAGCTCTTGGGCCAGGAGGCCGGCGATATCCCGATAGGCCCGGGCCGAAGTCGAGTCCGGATTCTTTTCAACGATGGGCAGGCCCGCGTCCCCGCCGATGGCCACTTCCGGCTCCAGGGGAATTTCGCCCAGGAAGGGAACGCCCAGCGAGTTCGAGATGCGTTTGCCGCCGCCCTGGCGGAAGATATAGTGCTTCTTCTCGCAATTATCACAGATGAAATAACTCATGTTCTCGATGATGCCCAGGACCGGGACGGACACCTTCTGGAACATCTTGAGGCCCTTTTTGGCGTCCAGGACGCTGACATCCTGGGGCGTGGTCACGATGACGCCGCCCGATATCGGGGCGCTCTGGGTCAAGGTAAGCTGCACGTCCCCGGTGCCCGGGGGCATGTCGATGAGGAGGTAGTCGAGCTCGCCCCAGACCACGTTATGGACGAAGTTCTGGATCATCTGCGAGACCATGGGTCCCCGCCAGACCACCGGTTTCTCGTCGTCGGCGAACATGGCCATGGACACGATCTTGATGCCGTTGACGACCACGGGATGGAGTTTCTGCTTGTCGTCCAGAACCGGCGATTCGCGCACCTGGAACATCATGCTCATGGAAGGGCCGTAGATATCCGCGTCCAGGATGCCCACCTTGGCCCCGGTCTGGGCCAAGGCCACCGCTAAATTAGCGGTGGCGGTCGATTTGCCCACCCCGCCCTTGCCGGAGGCCACGGCGATGACATGATGGACATCCTTGAGGAGGTCCGTCTTCTTGCTGGCTGTGGTTTTCGGAACCTGGGCGGTCATTGTAACGTCCACCGAGGTCACCCCGGGGATGGCATTGACCGCCTCGATGCACTGGGCCTTGAGGTCTTCCTTGACCGGGCAGGCGGGCGTGGTCAGCTGCACGTCGAATTTGACCGAACCCGCGGCAATGCGGATGTTTTTGACGAATTCCAGTTCGACGATATCTCGATGCAGATCGGGATCCCGGACCACCTTGAGAGCGTCCAGGACCTGCTTTTCCGTAATAGTCGCCATGAGTCGCGCCGCTTCCGTAGGATATCCGTATCCGGTGAACGTTGAGTTGGTCAAATATAGTTTCCGGAATATATCTTAGCTATCTATGCGGTTCCGCCGCGGATGGGCGGACCTGGAATCGGGTTTTGATGGGGTTGGCAAATAATTGTAAACCCCATGGAATTGAAAGGGAAGTCGGATGAGCACGGAACGTCAGATCGCAGTCGTGGGCCTTGGTTATGTGGGACTTCCCATCGCCGTATACTTTGGACGCTTGGGCAAGGTCATCGCCTTCGACGTCAATCCCAAACGCATCGAGGAGCTCAAGCGAGGCGTCGATCGCAACCATGATCTGCCGACCGAGGAGCTCACCCAGACCCAGGCCGAATTCACCTTGGACGCCGCCCGCATCAAGGAGGCGGACTTCGTCATCGTCACGGTCCCCACCCCTATCGACGATGCCAACCGCCCCGACCTGACCCCGCTCATCAAGGCCTCGACCACGGTGGGCCGCAACCTCAAGAGAGGCGCCATCGTCGTCTACGAGAGCACGGTCTATCCCGGCGTCACGGAAGACGAATGCGTGCCGGTCCTGGAAAGGGAGTCCGGCCTCAAATGCGGCAAGGACTTCAAGGTGGGCTATTCGCCCGAGCGCATCAACCCCGGCGATCACGAGCATACCTTCACCAAGATCACCAAGGTGGTTTCCGGCATGGATGCGGAGACCCTGGAAATCGTGGCCGAGACCTATGCCACGGTCGTCAAGGCCGGCGTCTACAAGGCCTCCTCCATCAAGGTGGCGGAAGCCGCCAAGGTCATCGAAAACACCCAGCGCGATCTCAATATCTCGCTCGTCAACGAACTTTCCGTCATCTTCCACCGCCTGGGCATCGACACCCAGGACGTGCTCAATGCGGCCGGCACCAAGTGGAACTTCCTCAAGTTCACGCCCGGGCTGGTGGGCGGGCATTGCATCGGCGTCGATCCCTATTACCTCACCCATAAGGCCGAGCAGGTGGGCTACATCCCCCAGGTCATCCTGGCCGGCCGCCGCATCAACGACAGCATGGGCCGCTACGTGGCCCGGGAAATGACCAAGGAGCTGCTCAACCTGGGCGCCGCGGATTTCCAGAAGGGCAAGCCGCTCATCTCGATCCTGGGCCTCACCTTCAAGGAGAACGTCTCCGACATCCGTAACACCAAGGTTACGGATATCATCAGCGAACTGAGATCCTTCGGGTTCGAGGTGCAGGTCGCCGATCCGCTGGCCTATCCAGAGGAAGCCAAGCATGAATA
>DAINDC010000365.1:0-4050 GCA_036732085.1 Fibrobacterota bacterium
CAGCAGGGAGAAGAGCGTGGGATTTTTACGCTGCTAGAGCGTGCGACCTAACACTAGGGTTCACAACCTCGGGTGGATCTGGCGAGTGAAACACTGGTTGTAAATGCATCGCGGATACCAGGACCTGTATCGTTGCCTCCGTCTTTACCAGCAGAGCCAACCGCAGCGGTCCGCCACAGTGCGGGCACCTCATCTCCTCGCCGAAGGTCCGCCGCAACAGCCCATGCCAGGGGATGTATTTGCTGAAGCCTGCTTTGGGTTTCTTTTCCGCGAAAAGCATTACAGGTATTGCTGATAGTCCGGTTTCGGCGCTTCTTCTACTCTAAAAAAATCCAAATTTTTTTCCTGTTCCGGGTTACCGGGCAGGCCATGTAATTTATCCAACGGATTGCAAAACTTTTCGAGGAGAATCTCATGGCCGGAAACTGGACCAACTTCAATGCACCTTCCGGCGTCAGCGCCGATACGACCATTCTCCTGACCGATGGATCGGTGCTGGTCCATAATGCCGACTTCCCCGGCGCGGGAAACCAGGGATTAGGCGGAAAGGATTGGTATCGCCTCACTCCCGATAACAACGGCGCCTACAATTCCGGCACCTGGTCCGCGGCCTTGAACATGGCCACGGGCCGTCAGTTCTTTGCCAGCGGAGTTTTGATGGATGGCCGCGTGTATGTGGTCGGAGGGGAATATTCCAATCTCTTCGCCCAGGATCAGAATAATCTCGGGGAGATTTTCGATCCCGAAACCAATCTCTGGTCCCCGATGAACAAGCCCTCGCCGGCATTCGACTTCATCGCCGGGGACTGCATGAGCGTGGTCATGGCCGATGGCCGCGTGCTGTTTGGCGGCTCCCAGACCATCCGCACCGCCATCTGGGATCCGGTCCTGGATTCCTGGACGGAAGCGGGATTGGGATTTACCGCGGGTGGAGCGCAGACCAAGGGCGGCAGTTCCAGCGAGGAAACCTGGGCGTTACTCCCGGAAGGCACCGTGCTCGGCGTTTCCGTTTCCAATCCCGGGACGGCGCAGAAATACGTTCCCACCCTTGACCAATGGATCAATACCGGCGCGGTCCAGAACCTGGTCGTATCCAGCATCGCGGGAACCAATGTCAGCGAATTCGGCCCCATGGTCGTCATTCCGGACGGCCGGCTGATCGCCATCGGCGGGAATGGCCGTACGGCTCTCTATACTGTGGGAGCCACGCCCAATGCGGCCGGCACCTGGGCCAATGGCCAGAATTTCCCGGCCGACCCCGGCGCCTTTTCGCCGGCCGGCTTCCAATCCGCCATCGACGCTCCCGCCACCTTGCTTCCCAATGGAAAAGTGATGTGTGTGGCGGGCAATACCTATAAGCTCGCGGCTCCGCTCAGCTACTGGTCCAATCCCACCAACTTTTATCTCTACGATCCCATCGGCAATACCATCACGGCCATGACCAATCAGCCTTCGACCAATGGCGCCGATACCTGGACCGGTTGCCTCTGCCTCCTTCCCAATGGCCGGGTTCTGTACACGAATGAAGCCAATGCCATCGCGATGTATACGCCCGACGCCTCGGAGCTGACGCCGCAAAACGCCTGGCGGCCCACGCTGGCTACCTTTCCTTCCACCCTGGTGGTCGGGCATGTCTATGCGCTTTCGGGCACGCAATTCAACGGGCTGTCCGCGGCCAACGGCTACGGGGATGATCGCCAGAACAACACCAATTTTCCGCTGGTCCGCATCACGGACAGCGCGGGCAAGGTCAAGTTCCTGAAGACTTCCTCGTTCTCGACCATGGGCATTGCGACGGGAGCCGCCGTCGTCACGGCCGATATCCAGGTTCCGCGCGACCTCCCGGCCGGAACCTATTCCATGGTGGTAATAGCCAATGCCATTCCCTCCACTCCGGTGACGGTCAATGTCATCACCCAGGATTGCCTCATCCTTTTGGAACGCAGCATGATCAGCAAGGGCGAGATCGACGGCATGCTGGCCTTGAACAGTCCGCCCGCCGTGATCAATCCCGCCCTCTCCGTCATCGTCGAAGGCTACAGCGCCAATGATCTGGGAGGATTGAATCCGGGCAATCTCTCCAATCCTCCGCGAAGGCCGGCGGTGGTTACCGCCAATGGTACCGTAACGGCCCAGTTCACGGGAGCGGTGATTCCCGAGGATATCACCCTGCCTGCGGATAAGCCCCAGCGCTTTCTTTTCCCCTTTCAGCTTTCCTTCGCCAATGACTCCGTCTTCACTTTTTCGGGAGCGTCTTCGTCGCTGGTCATTTCCGCGACCTTCACTCCGGTGGGCGGGGCCGCGGTCTTGAGCAATGCGGTATTGACCCTGCTCACCACGCCCAATCCCTTCATCCTGCACGGCGACGCGACCAACAATCAGACCTGGTATCTGAGCGTGGACACGCGCGTCTTCCAGGTCAAGGCCGGCGAGCACAAATTCGGGGCCGCTCCCATCGCGACCACGGGCAGCCCTCAGGATGCCGCCTCCAATTTCATCACCGATGTCCTGCATAAATTGAATACGCATGTCGCCACCTTGACTCCGGAATTTCTGGCCCTGCCCCAGGAGGAAAACAGCGCGGCCTTGGCCCTGGCGCCGGCGGATGCGGGAGGCACGGCGGTGTACAACTTCGCCATCGCGCGCGTGCACTATCGCGACCTGCTCCAGGATGCGCCCAATGTGCGCGCCTTCTTCCGCCTCTGGCCCGCGCAGCAAACCAATGCCACTTATAATGCGGCCACTTTGAACCGCACCGCGCTCAATCCCAGCGGCCAGCCCATTTCCCTCTTGGGCGTGCAGGGCGACGAGATCATGACCATCCCGTTCTTCGCCAACAAACGCGTGGCTCCGGGCGTGGCCATGTCGCAGCAGACGGATCCGGCCAATGTCGCGTTGAACATCGTGCATGACGATTTGGGCGGCGAGGTCTATACCTATTTCGGCTGCTGGCTGGACATCAACCAACCTACGGATGCGCGTTTTCCCGCGCGTCTCATCGGCGGCAATCCCGCCAACCTTCCCGATGGCCCCTTTACGGGCCTCCCGCTGGTCTCGATCCAGCAACTGGTGCGCAGCGCGCATCAATGCCTGCTCGTGGAACTTTCCTTCCCCGGCGAAGTCATTCCCCCCAACTCCGATCCTTCCAATTGCGACAAGCTGGCCCAGCGCAATCTGGCTTTCGTGGATGTGCCCAATCCGGGCGTGCTTTCTTCCCGCGTCGCGCCCCAGACATTCGAGATCCGGCCGAGCCCGGTGGAACTGCTTCCGGATCAGCGTCCGGATGAACTCATGATCGAATGGGGCAAGACTCCTCCCGGAAGCATCGTGAACATCTATCTGCCCGCCGCCAGCGCAAATCAAATCCTGAAATGGGCGGACAAACTCTATTCCACCCATCGCCTCACCTTCGTCGACGCGAATACGATCGCCTGCGTCACCGGCGGGGTGACTTATATGCCCATTCCCCAGGGCAGTGGTCCCAACTTCGCCGGCCTGCTGAGCATCGATTTGCCGCCCACCATCCATAAGGGCGAGAAATACGAAATCCTGGTGAAGCAGTTCACGAGCGCGGCGCGGACCGCCAACATCGTTAACCGCGACAATAAAAACCAGACCTCCGAACAGGCCGCGCGCAAAGTGGTCGCTTGGCGGCGCGTGCTGGGCATGTTCAAGCTGACCATACCCGTCAGCACCAAGGCGGCCTTGCTGGAAAAGGAGGAGCGGCTGCTTTCCATCTTGCGTTGGATCGGCTTGTCCATTCCGCCGTCCAACCGTTGGTACAAAGTCTTCGATCGTTGCCTGATCCAGATCGCGGGACGCGTGGAAGGCATGGGCGGAGATCCCACCACGGTCAAGGCCAGCGGGACCGGCGTATGGAAGCCCATCGACAATGGGGGCGGCCATGGCAGGCTTCCGGTGGGCCGGGAAGTGAAGGGTAAGGTGGCCGGACTCATATACAACCACTTCGGAGATTTCGAAGGCTTCTTCCTGGAGGACGAGAAATGCGGTCGCCATCGCGTCTGCAGCAAGGAGAAAAAAATCGAGGAT
>DAINDC010000365.1:4060-5649 GCA_036732085.1 Fibrobacterota bacterium
GAGCGAGGTGGTGGTGCTGATGGAGGAAAAGGATTGCTGCCTATTGGCGCTTATCGTCGGGGGCATGCCGCCGGCTTATTGCGACTAGCGGTTCATTGTACCGGGGCCGCGGACATCCATCGTCCGCGGCCCTGCGCATCCCTGGCCTCGGTGGAGGCTCGGGATGGCGGACCCGATAAAGTTGAACTATACATCGGACCTTCTGGGGCGTCCTTTTCAAGAAAGTAAAACAGAAAATAGTTCAGTTTCCCTCACGCAGCTTCTCATCAGAACGACGGACCGCCTTCGGTTGGAAGAATGTTTCATTCTTCGGGACGGCGACTAATTCCCGTCCCGACAAATCGCAGATCTTAATCCCCATCTTAGGTAACATTTCAGTTACCCAGAATGGACGTCTTCGCGGACGTGCCATCGGCTGAATCGAAGTTGCCAGGCCGTCCGTGGCGGAAAAGCCGGCATAGCCGTAATCGCCGTTTTGCTGCTCGTTGAATTCCATGCCGGGCAGACCCGACGCATAGACGCCGTCCGTGGCTTGGCCCATCAGAACCCCGTTCTTATAAGCGGAGATGACCTTGCCGACGACGGCGGCCTTGACCTGGTACTGTGCCCCTTGGGGATTGCTCAAAATGGTATAGTCGCCCAGCGGGCCGTTCCAGCGCACGATGAGCATATAGGCGTTGGGCGCGATGGAGAAGGTGATTTCGTAGCCGTCGCAGCGATGCGCGGACAGGGTAGAACGCAGGCGGATTTCGACTTCCGGGTAATTGGACGGGTTGCCAGCCCAGACAACGCCTTGGGCCGATTGGTCCGGCCCCCAGGATCCGGAAAGCAGTGCGGTGGCGTCGGCGTAGCGGGCCGGCCCGGGATGGGGATGGGTTTGGCCCGCGGTGGTGGACACGTCGCCCCAATCGAGGCCGTCTTTGGCGCCGTTGAGCCAGGCGCCGCCTTCAGAGACGGGATTCTCGGCGGAAGGGAAGCGGGTGGCGTAGGTGCGGGCGGAGGCGAGGGATGCCAGGGAGAGGAAAAATACCAGAGAGGCCAGAGTAGCATGCATGTGACGTGACTCCTTAATGACTAGACCTGCGGTTCAGCCAGGCAACGATCTGCGCCCCTGTTCACGAACAGGTTCTTAAGCACGATCCGCCCTATTTTCAAACTCGGCCGAGCTGACTTGGCCGCTCGACGAATGCAGGCGATGGGGCAAAAGGGTACATCAGGTTCTGGATTTCGCAAACCAGTGCGTTGCACTCAGCTCCCACCATCCTGGGGCAAAAGATCGTGCCGGGTGGAAACGGTATGACGCAAGCCCAGTAAATTCCCCAGTTCATGCGCCGCCGTAACCGCCAGGTAAGAAAAGGCCGTGCCCAGCCGATGCGGATTGGACAGGATGACGCGGCTTTTCACGTCCTGATCGAGATCGACGCCTTCCCGCGGGGCAAACCCCAACATGGTCCCCACCAACCCGTCCCCGGGGTTGCCGATGGAAATGGAATCCACCAGGTACAAATTGGCGCAACCCGGAATGCGTTTGCCGGGAAGCTGCGTCACGGTAGAGTTGAAGGGGAAAACCACGGAGGCGGAATCAAAAA
>DAINDC010000366.1:0-4536 GCA_036732085.1 Fibrobacterota bacterium
CTCCTATCCCGTGGTCCCGGAAGGCAAGGCGCGCATCCGCGTGCAGATGTCCGCCGCCCACAGTCCGGAACAGTTGGAACTCGCGCTGGAGGCGTTCCGCAAGGCGGGGCGCGCGACCGGAGTCTTGCCCGGGGCATCCGCATGAAGGCCCTGGGAAAGGCGGCCGCCGAACCCGGGATCGCCATGCTGGATTGGCCGGATCCCGAATGCGGCCCCAACGACGTGATTATCCGCATCCGCAAGACCGCCATCTGCGGCACCGATTTGCATATCCACAACTGGGACGCCTGGGCGCGCGCGACCATCCCCGTGCCCATGCCGGTCGGCCATGAATTCTTCGGCACCATCGAAACCATGGGCCGGGAGGTGCGCGGCCTCAAGCTTGGGGAGCGAGTCTCGGGCGAAGGGCATATCACCTGCGGCCACTGCCGCAACTGCCGCGCGGGCCGCCGCCATCTCTGCCGCAATACCCAGGGCGTGGGCGTGAACCGTCCCGGCGCCTTCGCCGAGTTCCTGTCTTTGCCCGCCGTGAACGTCTTTCCCATCCCGGACGGCGTGCCGGACGAGATCGCCAGCATCCTGGATCCGCTGGGCAATGCCGTCCATTGCGCGCTCTCCTTCGACCTGGCGGGCGAAGACGTGCTCGTGACCGGCGCGGGACCCATCGGCCTCATGGCCTCCGCGGTCTGCCGGCACGTGGGGGCGCGTAACGTGGTGGTTACGGATGTGAATCCGTTCCGCCTGGGCCTGGGAAATGAAATGGGCGCCACGCGCGCGGTGGAAGCCGGACCCGGCGCCCTGGAAAAGGTGATGGAAGGGCTCGGCATGGTCGAAGGCTTCGACGTGGGCCTGGAGATGTCCGGGAACGGCAAAGCGTTCATCGACATGCTTGGGCATATGAACCACGGCGGCAAGGTGGCCCTCCTGGGCATCCCTCCGGCCGACACGGCCATCGACTGGGGACAGGTCATATTCAAGGGGCTGGTGGTCAAGGGGATCTACGGCCGGGAGATGTTCGAAACCTGGTACAAGATGGTGGCCATGCTCCAGTCCGGCCTGGACGTAACACCCGTGATAACCCACCGGTTCGCGTCCGCGGATTTCCAGGAGGCCTTCGACATCGCGAATTCGGGTCAGGCCGGCAAGGTCCTGCTTTCCTGGTAAACCTCCCCTTCCAGGCGATCCGTGCCTTTCCGGCATGCACGGCATCGGTCGCCGGCATTCTTCGGGTCCCCAGATTTTCAAAAACTTCCCTAAAAAGACCCAAGGACCGGAAACCGCTCCGTCCGAAGTCCGGTTTTTTTTCCTGGATGCTGATTAGGCCTACGCATTTCCGGAAAACTCTCTAAATTGGGGATGTCTCCACATAATCTGGGAGACTAATCGGATTGTCCGCAGAGGGGTTTGCGTCGATCCGGCGTTGGATGTTGGAGGGGAGAAAGGAAGTCGGGGTGGATAGCCTATCGACTACGGATTTAATCGCAAACCCGGGTATTCAGGAATGGAAATCACTCTCACAAAATAACGAGGCTGGCCATGGGCCAGGCTCCGAGGCCGATTTCAAATCGGGCTCCGACGGGGCCGTAGCCTCCGATCCGGAAGCCGGAGCGGTTCGCGGCAAGCTCGGTCCGCACCTGAAGCAGCTCTTGCGGATGGTGGAGGATCAGCCGCGCGCCAAGATCAAGGATTTCTACCTGATTCTGCGTGATCTTGGGTATCATGGAAGTTACGATCTGGTTAAAAAGAAGATCCATTCCTTCCGCCGCGATCTCGGTCGGCAGGCCGGACTCGTCTTCGCATCCCCGGACGCGCCCTACGCCCAGATCGAACTCGGCAAGGTCGCCCTCAAAGGTCCGGCCGGCGTGATCAAGGCCCATCTTTTCACCATGGTGCTCGGACATTCGGGCCGGTATTATGCCGAACTGATCGAGAACTGCGACATGGGCAGCTTCCTCCAGTGCCACCAGAATGCCTGTGTATTCTTCGGGGGCGTGCCGGCCGGAGTATTCTACGATACCCATGAAAGCCCTATCATGCGGAGGCTGGTCGGGGGCTATCCCTTCCACCTTCCCATCGTCGATTGCGCCATGCATTATGGTTATATCGCCCAAGCGACTCCCGCCTTCGCGCCCTGGATGAAGGGCCGTCTCAAGAGGCCTGGGAAAATCCTGAAGAAGCTTTTCTTTCCCGGCTGCTCCTTCGCCAATGTCGAAGCCGCGAATGCGGACATGCAGGTCTGGATATCCCAGTTCGAACCCCAGGCCAAGGCGCGCGACCGCAGGGACCGGCTCCACAGGGGAAAATTGGAGGCCCTGCCGGACCAAGGATTCAATTTCCGGGGACGAAGGCAATTCCTCAAACTTCGCACCTGAGAAGGGGTCTCATAAATAGGTTTCGAACGGGGTCGCAGTTCCCCGAAGCGTGGACCTGGCACGGAGCGGTCGGGCGCGCAAGCTTGGGTTTACGATTAGTTAACCCGGGCCAATGACAATATTGGCATTCGGGGTTTTGGACATTGGGCTTCAGTAGGCTGTTTCCGGAAACCTTGCTAATTTCACATTCCGCGTTTTGAACGTCGTGGTATATTATCGGAAGCGGGAAAATTTCCGCGGCCATCCGCATTTTCGCACGGGAGCGACTTTGAACGATACCGAAAACCTAGTCAGCCTGGAGGACTCCTTGATGGACCTCCATCTTTCCGTTTTGAAATTGATCAAGGTCATCCAGGACAATGCCAAGACCCTGTCCCAAGGGGAGGAAATCCTCAACAAGCTGCCCTTGCTGGATTTCTACAACGACGATCTGCTGCGCAATATCGAAGTCATGCGCGACTCCCAGCCCTAGGTATTCACCAGGGTCGGGAGCGTCATCCGGATCTTTTCCATCTTCTGTCCATCCATCTCCATCACCTCGAAGGTGAAGTCCTTGAAGCGGATGATGTCGCCCTTTTCTGGCACCTTGCCATGCACGAAGAGGATGAAGCCGCCCAAGGTGTCGATCTGGATATCGGGATCGTCCGGTTTCAGGTTCAGGTTCAATTCTGAATTTAAATCCGAGAGCGAGATGATGGGTGCGATCAGGTAAACGCCCTCCTCGATCTTGCGGACCTTAAAGGTTTCCGTCTCGTCCTCGTCGTGGATTTCTCCCACGATTTCCTCGAGGATATCTTCCAGAGTGATGAGCCCCGCGGTCCCGCCGTATTCGTCCACCACGATAGCCATATGGATATGCTTCTTGCGGAACTCGCGCATCAACTCGCCGATTTTCTTGGTGCGCGGCACGAAGTAGGCCTCGCGGATCAGGGAAGCCAATTTGAATTCCGATTCGCGCGCGGGTTCGCTCAGGCCCATCATGTCCATGGCATGGAGGATGCCCTTGATATTGTCGACACTTTCCGCATAGACGGGTATGCGGCTGTACTTCTCCCGGGTGACGATTTCCATCACCTCCTTGAAGCTCGCCCCGATTTCCAGGGCCACCACGTCCACGCGCGGAGTCATGATCTCCTTCACCTGGGTTTCGCGCAGGTCGAAGATGCTGCGGATCATTTCCTTCTCATCGTCCTCGAGGCCGCTGCGATCGGGATTGTCCTCGTCGGCGGTGGGGACCAGCTTTTGGAGGTTGATCTCGCCCAGGAAGGTCAGCTTGGGATCGATACCGAGCCTGCGTAAGGCCATTTCATGGGTCTGGAAAAGTATTTCCCCCAGCTTGCCCATGAAGAAGAAGCTGTAGAGCTTATAAACGCGCAATGCCCAGCGGCCCAGCGATGGGGAGAAGGCCTGCCCCAGGACCGGGAAGATCCAATGTGAAATAAGGAAACAGAAGGCCAGGTTGAGCAGGCCCAAGGTCACCAACCGGGTATAGGGAAACAGGGCTTGCAGGTAATGGAAGCCGGTGAGGATGGCGGCCCCATCCAGGAAGAAACGGCCGAAGCTTATGGATTCGAAGAAGCCCGGCTTCTCCCAAATCGCCGTGCAACGCGCGACCAGGTTTTGGACTTCCGCGGATTCGCCATTGAGGGCGTGATCCGCATTCTGGCGTTGGTAGAATCCTATGACGGTTTTGACCGCGCTCAGGATCCCGCTCGCGCCGGCGAAAAGGATGAAGTAGAGCAAGGTCTGAAAGGAGGAGGGAGTGGTGTCCACGTTCTAGAAGGGTAAAAGGTTATTCATTTGGAAAGGCCTAAATATAGGTCCTCCCGCGTCCGCATGAGTTTTCGATCTTTCGCATTCATATGATCGTAACCTGCCAGATGCAGGGATCCGTGGACCACCAGGCGCTTTAATTCGCTGTAAAATGAGTTTTTCCACTTGGGAGCCTGTTTTTTGGCTTGGGCCGATGCGATGTAGATTTCGCCCAGGACATCCTCTTCATCGTATAAAAAAGAAAGCACATCGGTCACCTTGTCCAATTTCCGGAACCGCTTATTGAGGTCCCGGACATGGTCGTTCTCGCAAAAAACCAGATTGATATGACCCTGCAATCCTTCCCCCCTCAGCACCTTCTCGGCGAGTCGGGCCAGGCTTTTTGGCCGGG
>DAINDC010000366.1:4546-5612 GCA_036732085.1 Fibrobacterota bacterium
CCGCCTGCATATCAGGTCCTAATCATCCGAATCCGAAACCGCGCCGTCGTCGCTTTCATTTTCGGTCCATTTTTTCAGGACTTCCATGACCTTCTGGGCCTGGGCGATGGAGGAGATATTGAATTTGCTCTTGGTCTTATACTCGCCATTGCGCTTCTGGTAACGACGGATGGAAATCTTGGGCGCCTTGAATTCACCCTTGGCCCGATCCAGATCCTGGTACTTGAACATGATGGTGGCCCAGGAGCCCTTGGTCAGGACTTCCTTTTCCACTTCCTTGCAAACTTGCGTCCCATCTTCTTCCGAGAAGTTGATGGTGATTTCGTCGACTGTGCTGGCCATGTTCCCTTTCTAAATCCGTGCGAATCCGAAGTCGTTAATAATAGCCCAAGAATTCAAACCTGGAAGGGTGGCCCATTTCCGCTATTTCGGCGATTTTCAACCCTCACGAACAAAATACCAGCCTTGGCAGGCAGGGGGTAGGCTCGATTTCGGATATTCCAAGCGGCAAAAGCGCATGCCGCTTTTCCCATGAACACCCGGGTTCCCTTAATCCGCCCCGCCAGGAAAATGATATTTTTTCGGGCATGACATTTCCCTCTCCGAGTCCCGACGCCGCCCCGAACCCAACCCTCCTCCGGCTGGAGGAGAAGCTTCGCCTGGGCGAGAGGCTGACCACGGAGGACGGGCTTTTCTTGTACGAGGCCGCCCCTTTGCCTTGGCTCCGGGAACAGGCCGATGCGGTGCGGGTCCGCCTCCATGGCAGCGAAGCCTATTACAATCGGAACATCCATTTCGAGCCGACCAATAAATGCGTTTACGCTTGCAAGTTCTGCGCCTTCTACCGGCCGCCCAAGGCCGGCGCGGAAGAGGGCGCGTGGGATTTCGATTTCACGGATCTCAAGGCCAAGCTCGATGCCTATCCGACGGGCTCCCTCACGGAAATCCATATCACCGGCGGCGTTCATCCCGATCGCGGCGTCGAATACGGCGAGGCCCTCTGTGCTTTCGTCAAAGCCTGCCGGCCGGAAATCCATGTCAAGGCTTTCACGGCGGTGGAGATCAC
>DAINDC010000367.1:0-5602 GCA_036732085.1 Fibrobacterota bacterium
CGATGAAGCCATAGGTCAGGATGTTCTTGAGGAACTCCTCATCGTAGGGGAAACGCGGCTCCGTCCGGGTCCGATGGCGGGCCAGGAGATAGACGATGGTGAAGGCCACGATGTACATGAGGCCGTACCATTGGATGCGGAGGGGCCCCAGATGCAATAGGACCGGATCCATCCTCTCGGGCAGATGCTGCCAGTAATATTTGAAATCGCCCATCGAGCCGCCTTTAAAGAAAGAGGAGAGAGAAAGAGAGGACCGCCGGGAAAAATAGCAATATTTCTAGATTGAGTTCCCGATATGTCCCCCTTCAAAGACACCGTCACCGCGACCTTCCGCAATGTCCAGGATAAGATTTGCGCCTTCCTGAACGGCGAGGACGCGCCTTACCGCGAAGATGCGTGGAGCTATGGCGGCGGCAAAGGGGGCGGGATCACGCGCGTCTGGGAGGAAGGTCCCCTGCTCGAAAAGGGCGGCGTGGGCTTTTCCGCCATCGAAGGCGCCTCGCTGCCGACGTCCGCGGCCACCCAGTTCCGCATCGCCCCGGGCACCCCGTTCTTCGCGACCGGCGTCAGCCTGGTCATGCACCCCCGTAACCCGCATGTTCCTACCGTGCATATGAACATCCGCTACTTCGAGGCCGGCGAGGTCCGCTGGTTCGGCGGCGGCGTCGACCTCACCCCGTACTACCCGCAGGAGGCCCAGGTTCGCGCCTTCCATCGGGACCTGCGCGGCCTTTGCGCCGCCCATGGACGGGACTATGCGGCCTTCAAGCAGGCCTGCGACGAGTATTTCTTCCTCAAGCATCGCGGCGAGGCCCGCGGCATCGGCGGATTGTTCTTCGATCATCTCCAGGTGGACAAGGAAAAGGATCTGGCTTTCACCGAGGCCTTGGGCCTGGCCTTCCCGGACCTCTACCGGCCCTTCTTCGCCAACCGCGCCCTTCCCGTCACCGATAAACAGCGGGACTTCCAGCTCTACCGCCGCGCGCGCTACGTGGAGTTCAACCTCCTGCACGATCGCGGCACCTTGTTCGGCCTCCAATCGGGCGGCCGCACGGAATCCATCCTCATGTCCATGCCCCCCTTGGCGAAATGGGTCTACGGCTACCAGCCCGAACCCGGCAGCGAGGAGGAACGGCTTACGGCTTACTTCCTCAAGCCCCAGGATTGGGCGGCTTGAGGCTTGAACCTATACCGGTCTCAAAGTCGATCGGGACACCTCGTTTCGATTAATGTGGATGCGCCGGCCGATTCCGGCCCGTCCGTGGTTGCGTAGTACTGGCTTTGACTTTATATTTTGGCCACGGGCTTATCGAACGCTGGCCCTCCAAAGGAGAACTTCATGCGAAAATCCCGTCTCTGTACGGCACGGTGGCCGTTCCTGGCCTTGCCGCTCTTGGCGCCCCTCTTGGCGCCCCTCTTGCTGCCCCTATCGGCCCTGCCGGTCGCGGCCGGACCCGTTGACTACGATGCGGGGCTGCGCGCTTCGATCTACGATGACAACTACAAGCTGGGCGTGGGCGGCGAGCTCGGGGCTGTGGCCGGCCTGAATCCCAATTGGGATATCGGCCTGCATCTCAATTACTCGCACTTCGCGCCCAAGACCGAAACCTGGAGCGCTGCCGACGAGTTCGGAGGCTACCTGGCCGCCTATTTTGTCCCTGCGATCGATCAAGGCTTCACCTTGCGCGTGGGTCCGCATGTGGGCATGTCCAAGATCCGCAAGCCCTTCGTGGATCTGGGCGGCGACCTGATGGCTGTCTTCCAGGTGATGCCCACTACGCGCTTCTATGCGTCCTTCACCCCCTCCTTCTTCATCGCCACGAATTCGCAGTCGGATTCGCAATCGCTTTTCCGCGTCGGCTTCGGCGTGGAATACCGCCCGGGCGGCTGAGCTTGCAAGACCCGGAATCCCTGCGCGCTTCACCCAAGTACCGGGCTTGGAAACGGAACGTGGAACATGCGGGCTGCATCGTGCGCGAGGTGGAAGCCTTGCAGGAATGCCGCAAGCGGGATGGCTCCCTGCTCTTCGCCTTCCTGCGCACTCGGGTCGAGGATCCGGAGGGGCGGCCTTTGCCGGCTTATGCTTTGCTCCGGGGCCATGCCTGCCTGATAGTCACCGTCATCCAGAACAGCGAGACCGGTGCGAGCCGGTTCCTGATGCTGCGGCAGCGCCGCATCGGCCATGGCGGCGAGAGCCTGGAATTTCCGGCCGGCATGTTGGATGAGGACGTGGACGATCCCATCGGCGTGGCGGTGCGCGAACTCCATGAGGAGACGGGCCTGCGGGTTTCCCCTGCGGACGTGCAGCCTCTAGGCGATCGGCCCCTCTACAGTTCTCCCGGGCTCGATGACGAAGCCATCCACTACTTCCTCTGCCGGCTCACCTTGACTCCCGGCGAGATTGCGGCCCTGGACGGCGGCCAGACGGGACAGGCCGATGAGCATGAATATATCCGGTTGAGCCTTTGGGAGTATGCGGATGCGCTGCGCGAGACGGACTCCCTGCAGGTGCGGCTGGCCTTGCTCCTCTATGCGGATTACCTGCGGCAAAATGGCGAAGGCGGGCCCGGAAAATCCTAGCTAGATTTGGGTCATGCCCAAACCTTCCCCGCGATCCAAACCGTCCCGCCGGGCCGCTCCCAAAGCCTCCGGCAAGTCCCTGACCGCCCAAGCCAAGCGCCTGGACAATTTCACCGAATCCGTGATCCGTGAACAGACCCGGCTCGCGAACGTGCATGGCAGCGTCAACCTGGCCCAGGGTTTTCCGGACTTCCCCTGCGAGAACGTGCTCAAGGATCTGGCCCGCCAGGCCGTCGATTCCGATCACAACCAGTATTCCGTCACCTGGGGCATGCCGGCCCTGAGGCAGGCGCTCTCGGCCAAGCTCAAGGCCTATAACGGCATCGACGCCGATCCGGATCGTAACATTACCGTTACCTGCGGAGCCACCGAGGCCATGATCTGCGCCTTCCTGTCCCAGTTGGATCCGGGCAAGGAGGTCATCCTCTTCCAGCCCTTCTATGAGAACTACCATCCGGACGCCTACCTGAGCGGCGCCAAGCCCGTCTACGTGACCCTGCGCGAACCGGACTGGCATATCGACGAGAAGGAATTGCGGAAGGCCTTCAACTCCAGGACCGCGGCCATCGTACTCAACACCCCGCATAATCCCACCGGCAAGGTATTCACGCGCGCGGAGCTCGCCCTGATTTCCGGCCTCTGCCAGAAATGGGGCGTACTGGTCTTCTCGGACGAGATCTACGAGCATATCCTCTACGACGGGGCCGTGCATGTGAGTCCGGCCTCGGTACCGGGTTTGGAAGATCGCACCGTCACCATCGGCAGCGCCTCCAAGACCTATGGCATCACGGGCTGGCGGGTGGGCTGGGCCGTGGCGCCTGAGGGCATCACCAACGGGCTGCGCCGGGTCCATGATTTCATGACCGTCTGCGCGGCCACGCCCTTGCAGGAAGCCGTGCGCGGCGCCCTGGGACTGGGGCCGGCTTTCTACCAGGACCTGTCGCGGCATTACCTCCAGCGCCGGGATTTCCTGGTCCGGGGCTTGGAAGAGGCGGGCTTCCGTTGCCACCTGCCGCGGGGCGCGTATTATGTCATGGCCGATGTCGCCGATTTCGTCAAAGGGGCCGGGCCCAAGGGTGCGCGGACCACGGCTTCGGGAACGAAGGGCGGGGGAACCAAAAGGTCCATGCGTTTCGGCAGCGATACGGAACTGGCGCGTTACCTGGTGGAGGAGGTGAAGGTGGCCACGGTCCCCGGCAGCTCCTTCTACCGGGCCAAATCCGGCGGGCTCATCGGGGCGCGGGCTGATCATAAGCTGCGGTTCTGCTTCTGCAAGAAAGAGGAGACCTTGGCCCTGGCCATCGAGCGTTTGCAGAAATTCCGTCAGGCGCATGGCTGAGAGACGCCCATTCAAATCCGGCATTCCCCTGCCCACGCCTTAAAAGTCGCGAATCGATCTATCTTGGAGGTTTCACTCCAAAGGAATACCATGGCCATACATATTACCCGGGTCTATACGCGCGGCGGCGACAAGGGGCAGACCTCCCTGGTGGGCGGCGTCAGGGTGGACAAGGATTGCCGGAAACTTGAAAGTTACGGTACCGTGGATGAGCTCCTCTGTCTCGTCGGCACGGCGCGCACCTTCATCACGGCCAAGGGAAGCGGTCTTCCCGCCAAAATCGCCGCGGAGATGGAGCAGGATCTGCGCCGCATCCAAAACCGCTTGTTCGATGCCGGAAGCATCCTGGCCACACCCGCCGGGGGAAGCTATGCGGGCATGCCCGTGATCGCCGATGAAGATTCCCTGGAGCTGGAGCGAGGGATGGACCGGATGCAGAAGTCGCTGGAGCCGCTCAATTCTTTCGTCCTGCCCGGCGGCAGTCCCGCCAATGCCATCCTGCACCAATGCCGGGCCGTCTGCCGGAGGGCCGAGCGCGAGGTGATTCGCCTGTCGCGCGAAGAGGCGGTGGATCCGCGCTTGATCAAATACATCAACCGCCTGAGCGATTATTTCTTCGTGATGTCGCGTTATGCCTCGCGCAAGGCCGGGGTCAAAGAGTACCTGTGGGAGTACGGTTTGGCGGCATCCAAGGCCGCGAAGGAAATTGTGAAACCGCGGGCGAGGAAGCCCGGGCGGAAAAAAGCCTAGCCGTCGATCCGCTGGACGGTCATGGATCCCTTGAGGATGAACGCCACCTTTTCGGTCAAGATGCTGGGCTTGAATGGTTTCGACAGGAAGAAGGCCCGGCCGCTATCGATTTCGAGCAGCATCTCCTCACGGTTCTCCATGCCGGAAATATACAGGACCCTCATGAAGGGATAGAAGGCGCGCAGGCCTTGGGCCAGTTCCATCCCATCCATATGCGGACCCAGATGCACGTCGGTCAGCAAGAGGTGGACTTGGCGGCCGTTTTCCCGGAGTTGATTCAGGGCTTCGTCCCCGTCGCTATAGGTCAAGACGTCATAGCCCGCCAACCTGAGAATGGTCGCAAGCAAGGTGCGAATCCCGTCGTCGTCCTCGACCACCAATATCGTCGTATTGATTTCCAGCATCCTGACCTCCCCACTGTCCCGGAATGTCGCCAGAAGCCGCAGGTCGCCCATCCCTGCCGGCCTTATCGCTCCGAGCGGCCTTACCGCTTTGGGCGGCCTTACCGCTTTGGGCGGCCTTACCGCTATGAGCTGGCGGCCGGCCCTTCTATGCGCTCTTTCAAATCATCGTTGAGTTTGCCCATCGAAAGCTTGGCCATATGTTCCATGTCCCGGCGCCGGAATTTCAGCCCGAGACCGGTCAGATAGATTTCCTGGAAAAAGATCGAGCGCCCGTCTTCCTTATCCTTGAGGCGGAGGACATGCTCGGAGGAGAGGAACCAGGATCCCAAGGCATGGTTCCATACCCAGCTGAAATATTTCGGAGCGACGAACCCGGTCACGATGCCGGTTTTCTTTTCCATGGTCTTGCCGTAATATTGCAAGTCCACTTCCACCTGCGCGTCCGGAGCCGCCTGCCCGCGCACCGCCTTGAGGAAGCGGTTCCATTCGGGGTAGGCCGGAAAATCAATTATGGCTTGCCAGATTTTTT
>DAINDC010000368.1:0-5577 GCA_036732085.1 Fibrobacterota bacterium
CAGATCCGTCACCTGCCGATCGTTCAAATCCGTCAGCTCGCGTCCCGCAATCTTGACGCTGCCGGCCGTGGCCAGATCGATGCAGCCGATGACGTTGAGCAAGGTGGTCTTGCCGCTTCCAGACGGCCCCATGATGGTGACGAGATCGCCCTTCGCGATCTCCAGATCGATCCCGCGCAAGGCATGCACGGTCGTCTTGTCCAAGGCATAATCCTTGGTCAGGCCATGGATCTCGATGATGTTCACGCCGCCTCCGATTCTGCGCCTGGATGTAATAGCGCTTTTTCAGGGAGCAAGGTCAATGCCATTCAGCCACTTTGCCATTCCAAGGTCCAGGGTTGTAATATTGTGGGCTCCAGGATCGCAGCCCGGAAGCCCCGAAGCTTAAAAGCAAGGATTGAATCCATGACCCACGCCGATATTCCCGCATCCACTCCCCGGTTATCCTATCAGGATGAAACCTTCCTCTTGAGCGACGATGCGCGCGCCGTCCGCATCCTGGCGGAATATCTGGCCCCGCTGGCGGCCTTCAAGAAACAGCATGTCCATGACACCATCGTCTTTTTCGGATCGGCGCGGCAGCAGGAAGACGGCGCCTTCGAGCGATATTACCGGGGCGCCCGCGAGTTGGCCCGATTGTTGACCGCCTGGTCCAAATCCCTAACCAATGGGGGCGAACGGTTCATCGTCTGCACGGGCGGCGGCGGCGGACTGATGGAAGCGGCCAACCGCGGGGCTGCGGACGCCGGCGGCCGAACCATCGGACTCAATATCGGCCTGCCGCACGAGCAACGCCCCAATCCTTACATCACGCCGGAACTCAATTTCGAATTCCATTATTTCTTCATGCGCAAACTTTGGTTCGCCCACTTGGCCCGGGCCATGGTCGTCTTCCCCGGAGGCTTCGGCACCTTGGACGAGCTCTTCGAGATCCTCACCCTGGCGCAAACGGGGAAGCTGGCCCGGAAGATCCACATCGTTCTATACGGATCCGCCTATTGGAAGGAGATCCTCAATTTTGAAGCCTTGGCCCGCTATGGAATGATCAGTTCCGAGCATTTGGAATTGTTCCGCTTCGCCGATAACCCCGAAGAGGCTTTCGAATGGCTGCAAGGCGTATTGCCCACGGGCCACGAACCGTCTTTCCCGGCCTTCGCGAAATCGGTTGCGACGCCCCCTTGATGGAAATATTTCATCGGGTTGGATTCAAAACCATCCGATTGGATTTTTGCCAACTTGTCCCAGGCCTTGCCAAAATGTTCCGGTCGGCGATTTCCCCTGTCGCATCCCAGATTGGAAGTGGGATTCCCCGGTGATTAAGTCCTGGTCTGAAGATTAGGCGCCTGGCCTGGAGATTGCTTTTCCATTAAGGCCAGCAAAACCTCAGGAAAGGATTCCCGCCATGTCCGCTTACAGTTCCCACCGAGTCGAAAATATCGGGAATCCCACCGAGTCCCTGACCGCCTACCTGAAGGACATTCAAGGCACCGAAAAGCTTACGGGCAAGGATGAGAGGGCCCTGGCGGCGAGGATTCGCAAAGGCGACAGGTCGGCCATGAAAACCTTGGTGGAGGCGAACCTGAAATTCGTGGTCCTGGTCTGCCTGCACTATAAGAATAGGGGCATGCCGCTCGCGGATCTGATCAATGAGGGAAACCTGGGACTCATCCGGGCCGCGCTGAGATTCGATGAAACGCGTGATTTCAAATTCATCTCCTATGCGGTTTGGTGGATCCGCCAGAGCGTCATGGATGCCCTATCCAAACAGACCCATATCATCTCGGCGCCGCCCAATGCCGGAGCCTTCATCCACAAGATCAACAAGGCTTCCCTGAGATTGGCGCATCAATTGGGGCGACGGCCGTCGCCGGAGGAATTGGAATTGGAAATCGGGATGAATGCGAAACGCATCCGCGAATTCCAACGGGTTTCCGAACCCGTGCTTTCCTTGGATTTCGAATCCCAGACGGAGAACCCGAATCTCAGTGAAATGCTTGCCGATGATTCGGAATCCGGATCGGAGCGGGAGACAATCCGGTTCGAGGCGAAGGAGACGACCGAGTGGCTGATGGAACAACTGAGCCCTAGGGAAAGGGAGGTCCTGGCCCTTTATTTCGGGACCCGGAACGGAAGCCCGATGGGCCTCAGGGAAATCGGATCCCGATTCGAAATGTCCAAGGAACGGGTTCGGCAAATCAAGAACGGCAGCCTACGCAAGATGAAACGTATATTGCAGGAAATGGCCTGAAGAAATGGAAAAGGAAATGCAAACCGATCTCACGCTTCGCCATTGGCTCCGCAACCGGCCGGCCACTTTGAAGGTATTCGAGGAACTGGCGGGCCATGGCATCTGGAAAGAACTGGATGCGACGCTCCCGGTTTTCTGCCGATCGTTCTCCCTGCAAATCCTCGACGTCCACAATCTGCTTCTCGCCACCACCCCGGCCACCGAACATGAGGACTGGCTTGCCAAGCCCCTGTATCTGTTGATCGATCATCTGACCGCGAATCATACGGGCTTCCGTGAGAGTGACCTCCCGAAAATCGAGCGCCTGCTCGACATCCTCAAGCTCGAGATGGGAATGGCCTCGGCTCCGGTGGAGGAAGCCCATGCGCATTTCCGATCCTTCCGGCAGGAATTCACCTGGCATATGGACGAGGAGGAAACCTTCCTGTTCCCCAAGATCATGCGCACCGAAGCCTGCCTGCGCTATCCCGAACTCTACCCGGAAGTCTTCAAGGGATCGGTCAGCATGTTCCCGCCCGCGCAAATCCGGCTCCCGGAGGAAGCGTTCCATGAAATGCTGGGAGCCTTGATGCAGAAGGTCCGCGCCGTCCCCATGAGCCATGTGCATACCGATCCTATGCACGAACTCCTCGGCGAATTGGTCTCCTATGGATCCAAATTGAAGGCGCATACCTACCTGGAGACCGACATCCTGTTCCGCAGGGCCGCCAAGATGGAAGAGGTTCTCCTGAAGCGCTCCTCGCGGTCGCAGGGATGAGGATAACCTTCCTGGGAGCGGCTGGGACCGTTACCGGCTCGCGTTATCTGCTGGAATATGCCGGCGGGAAAATCCTCGTGGACTGCGGCCTCTTCCAAGGCCTGAAGGAACTCCGGCTCAAGAATCGCGAGCCTTTCCCCGTCGATCCGGCCAGCCTGGACGCCGTGCTCCTGACCCATGCCCATCTCGATCATAGCGGCTACCTGCCGCGCCTGGTGCGCGAGGGATTCAAAGGCGCCATCTACTGCACGTCGGCCACGCGGGACCTTTGCCGCATCCTGCTCATGGACAGTGCCTCCATCCAGGAGGAAGAAGCGGACCATGCGCGCCGCCACCATTATTCCAAGCATGCCAATCCCGAACCACTTTATACCGTGGCCGATGCGGAGCGGACCCTGCACTTTTTCCAAACGGTTCGGTGGGAAAAGCCTATTGCCCTGCAAGGCGGACTGGAGGCATCCTTCCTGCGCGCCGGGCATATCCTGGGCGCGTCCCTGATCCACATCCGCCACAACGGCATTACGGCCACCTTCTCCGGCGATCTGGGCCGCCCGCATGACCCGATGCTGCCGGCCCCCGAACCGCTCCCCGATTCGGATTACCTGATGGTCGAATCCACCTACGGCGATCGAAGGCATGAGGACGTGGATCCGGCCGCCGCGCTCGCGGCCCTCATCGATCGGGCGAATGGCAATGGCGGCGTGGTGCTCATCCCCTCCTTCGCCGTGGGCCGCACCCAGTCCCTCCTCCAGCAATTATGGGGGCTCAAGCAGGCGGGCAAGCTGCAAGGCTTGCCCGTCTTCGTCGACAGCCCCATGGCTTCGGACGTCACCCAGCTTTATCTCGATCACCCCGGCGATCACCGCCTGGGGCCCGAGCAATGCCGCGCGATCTTCGGCCTTCCCCATTACGTGCGCACCCCGGACGAATCGAAAGAACTCACCCATCGCAAGGGGCCGATGCTTCTCGTTTCCGCGAGCGGCATGATCACGGGCGGACGCATCCTCCACCATATCCAGGCCTTCGGCGGGAATCCGGCCAATGCCATCGCCCTGGCCGGCTACCAGGCCTCCGGCACCCGCGGCGCCCAGTTGGCCCAAGGCGCGGAGTCGCTCAAGATATTCGGCGAGTTCGTTCCCATCCGGGCCAAGGTGGTGCAACTCCCCAATGAATCCGCCCATGCCGATGCGGATGAAATCCTCGCCTGGCTAAAACCCGCGCGCAAGCCGAGAAAAGTTTTCGTCACCCACGGCGAGCCGATGGCCGCCAGGACCTTGCGGGATCGCGTCCGCAAGGAACTGGGCTGGGAGGCGGAAGCGCCCGCCATCGGCGATCAATCGGAATGGCTACCTTTGAGCTAGCGTTGAACTGGGTTTGGCCCCGATTGACTTGGCAGCCAGCCTCCTCACAACCTCCCCTTCAGGAGAAGACCCATGGAACCGACCAGGAATACGAAACTCAAAAACTGGGTGGCGGAGGTCTCCGCCCTTTGCCGTCCTGACCATATTCATTGGTGCGACGGCAGCCAGGCGGAATACGATGCGATCTGCGATCGGATGGTGAAGCAGGGGAGCCTGATCCGGCTCAATCCCGAGAAGCGGCCGAACAGTTATTACTGCTGTTCCACGCCCGATGACGTGGCGCGCGTGGAGGATCGCACCTTCATCTGCTCCTTGCGGCAGGATGATGCCGGCCCCACCAACAATTGGATCGCCCCGAAGACCATGAAGGCCACGCTCACCGGCCTCTTCACGGGATGCATGCAAGGCCGGACCCTCTATGTGGTCCCCTTCAGCATGGGGCCGATCGGATCGCCCATCGCGCAAATCGGCGTCCAGATCACGGACTCCCCTTACGTGGCCATCAATATGCGGATCATGACCCGCATGGGCCTGATGGCGCTGGACGCCTTGGGCGGCGGCGACTTCGTCCCCTGCCTGCATTCGGTGGGCCGCCCGTTGCAGGCCGGCGAGAAGGACGTGGCCTGGCCGAGCAATCCCACGAACAAATACATCGTGCACTTTCCCGAGGAACGGGCCATCTGGTCCTATGGCAGCGGCTATGGCGGCAATGCCCTGCTGGGCAAGAAATGTTTCGCCCTCCGCATCGCCTCCAAGATGGGCCGGGACGAGGGCTGGCTGGCCGAACATATGCTCATCCTGGGCGTGCAGCCGCCCAACAGCATCGAGAAGTTCTATATCGCCGCGGCCTTCCCCAGCCAATGCGGCAAGACCAACCTCGCCATGATCGTGCCCCCCAAGCGTTTCAAGGATTGGAAGGTCACGACGGTCGGCGACGATATCGCCTGGATCAAACCGGCTCCGGACGGCAAGCTCCATGCCATCAACCCCGAGGCCGGCTTCTTCGGCGTGGCGCCCGGCACCTCCTGGGAGTCCAACTCCAATGCCATGCAAAGCATGCGCGCGAATTCCATTTTCACCAATGTGGCCTTGACTCCGGACGGCGATGTCTGGTGGGAAGGCCTGACGGAGACGCCGCCGCCGAAACTCAAGGACTGGCTGGGCCAGGATTGGACGCCCGGTTGCGGCCGCACCGCCGCGCACCCCAACGC
>DAINDC010000369.1:0-5536 GCA_036732085.1 Fibrobacterota bacterium
CTACACCCCTGTCATGGCCATGATACGTGTACCCATTATTTCCGCCAAAGGCTATTAGAGAACCGTTTAGAGAAACATTTAGGGATCGCTTAGGCATCCTTTATGCGTCTTTTAGTCCTATTTGGTATCCTGAAGGTTACCGAACCTTGTATGTTACTTTGGTCTCCCGCCCGCAAATAGCCGCATCGGCCCTGCGGAGCCCTTTCCGGCGCGCATGGGGGCCATTCTCAGATTTCTGGGACGATTCATCCCGGATCGATCGAAGTAGCATCCCCGCGCATTTGCGATTAGTGTCCTGCTTCCTGGAAAAGTAAGGTAAAACTCATATTAAGGTAAAACCTGCGATCGATGCTGGACGCGCGCCACTGGATCAGATTAAAATCTTTACAGCCAAGCTCCTCCAGACTCTGACCGATTCCATCCAAGGTTCCCAGGTCCCTGACAGGGGGACGGTGGATGGAAGCTCCGGCCCCTAGGAAATTGGCATTCACCAGATCCGGAATAAATTCCAGGAAGGCTCACATGCGCTCCATCCCTCTTTATACTCTTTCCGCCGTTTTGCCGCTCTTCCTCGCGGCCTGCGATTACAACACCACCGCCGAAAACGGAAGCAGCACGGAAGCCGTGCAGACCTCGGCCCCGGCGCTGGTGGAACCGTACGCGCTCCAATTGTCGGGCGCGGGCCCCATCCTGTTCAACAGCAACCTCGAGGATCAGACCTCGACCTGTTGGGGCTCCCGCAATTCCTCCGGATACTCGACCCAGCTCTGCGGCGAATGGACCTCCATCGGCACGTGGGGCGCCAAGCTCGCCGTGGGCACGGTGCACCGCTCGGGCAACCAGGCCATGGCTTTCACCTTCACCAAGAACGAGGACGTAGCGGGCGCCGGCCTGACGCTCTCCGCCAATGTCGTGGACGTGCGGGCCTATTACAACTTCGCGAGCGGATTCGATTTCGGTCAGGGGATCAAGATCGGGAGGATCTCCTCCTTCAACACCGCGACCCAGTTGAACGATATCGACATCGTCATGGCCGTGCGCAGCTCCGGCTCCGTCAACCAATGCGGGCTCACCGACATGTCCGATCTGGGCATCTTCTTCAATGGCCGTCCCGTGGGCTATGACTGGGGCAATATCACCGCCTCCAAGTCCTTCCAACGCGGCCGCTGGTATGCCATCGAATACCAGGTCTTCCTGAACACACCCGGCTACAAGGACGGATGGGTCAAGCTCTGGGTGGACGGCGTCCAGGTCGCCTCCAAGACCGGGATCAATATCCGCGGCGCCGGCGGCTCTACCGTGAAGCTGAACCGCATCCGCGTGGGCGGCTGGTACTCGAATTCCGCGAACGGGAATACCTGCCCCAATCCCAGCCAGCCCTCCACCGTATACGTGGATGACGTGGCCGTGGGGACGGCTTATATCGGGACCAACTGATCCCTTCGCGCTCTCCGGCTCCGGAGCCCCAAGCTCTAGGGCTGGAGAGACGCATTACCTACATTTCCGCAACCAACGCGGGAACCGAATCGATTTGGACCAGCTCACCACGATCCGCAACCAGCTCTGGTCCCTGTTGGCCTTCACGCGCATCCCCGGCAATGCCTTCTCCTTCTGGATCCGCCAGACGCTCCACTGGTCCCGCGGCCGGCCCTCGCTCCCGCAGGAAAGCAAGGCCGATCTCTTCGACTACTTGCCGCAACCGGAAGAGACCATCGCCCTGGCCCGCGAGGCCGAGCTTCGGTCGCGATTTGATTTGGAACCGCTCGCCCAAGCCTCGACCGCGGCCTTGTATCGGAAGAACCTTTACCTGTTGGATACCCTGGAGACCGCCACGAAAGGGCTTTCCCCGCCATCCGGCTCCGATCGCGAATCCACCGCTCCCTCGGCCGCCCCCGCGGGGGGAAGCGTCAAGGCGTTGGATGTGGGATCCCAGGATTGGCATTATGTATTCGGGCTCGAGCGATGGCTGCGCTTTCGCGACTGCGACCGGCCGCAGGGCAGGCGCGTCGACCTCACCGGCCTCGAACTCGACGGCTACGGCATCTATGCGGATTTTCATTCGCGCCGCGATTATGCCTGGGCCTATGCCGCCCAAACCGGCAATCCGGAAGCGCGCTACGTCATCGGCGACTTCCTCAAGAGCCAGGGCCGCGGCTACGATGTCATCACAATCTTCTATCCGTTCGTGACTCGCTACCAATTGCTCCTATGGGGACTGCCGCTGCGCTTCTATTCCCCGCGCCACTTCCTGACCCAGGCCGCGGCCCAGAACCGCGCGGGCGGATGGCTGGTGGTCTTCTGCCATAGCGTGCGCGAACATGAATTGTTCCTGCAACTCGGCCGCGCGACCGAGGCCTATCGCCTGCTGCGCGAGGGACCGGTGGCGAGCAAGCTGGTGGATTTCCACGAGTCCGTCACCGAGCGGCGCTTCTCGATCTGGGAGAAGATCGATTTGTAAGAAGATCGATTTTTGAGAAGGCTGCGGTCTCGCCCAAGGGGGGTCTCGGGGGGGAAGCGGGAGGATCAGCGCAGGTAGGCGAGGACGTAGCCGCGGATGCGGTCCTGCTGGTGCTTGGGCAGATCGCAATAGCTCTGGATCTTGCCGCGGCAGATTTCGGAGGCGCAGCCGCAGGTGATTTCCCAGCCTTCCTCGTTGATCGAGGTGCTATAGTCCCAGAACAGCTCCTCGTCCTTGCGGATATCGCGGAGCGCGTAAAGGATGAGCGAGCCTTCGGCGAAGCCCACATTGGGATCGCAGCTATGGTTGATGAAGTCGTCCATGCGCGGGTTCTCGGGATCTTCCGCGAGATAGGTCTCGGGGCCCACCTGCAGGGCGCGCATGCCTTCCACCACCTCGTCCTTATGCCGCAGGATGCCGCGGCATTCGATGACGGGCGTGCCCTTGGGAATGAAATCGAGGGCGTATACCCCCTTGCCATGCGCGGGGGAGTTGCCCATGAACAGGAGGGATTCGGCGGTCTTTTCCATGGCATTTCCTTTGAGGATTCGGAACGGAAAATTAGCAATATTCATTCATGCTCCGGCCCGCCGCCGCCGATAGCATACTACCGCATGACCTTCTTCACGGAAGCAGAGTCCTCCATGACTTCAAAAATCCAAAGCGCCTTTCTTCCCTTCGCGCTGATGATCGCGCCGTTGGGCCTGTCCGCCTGCCTGGGAATCATGGATGGGACGAGTCCCACCCAAAAATCTTCCGCCTCCATCCGCCTGGTGATCGTGCGCGAAGCCACGGATGACTTGGGGCCGGTCGGCAAGGTCAGTGGCCTGGCCCGCACTGCCATCAGAGGCGCCGGGAATACGCCGGAAACGCTGGAAAGCTTCCAAGTGGCCGTCAGCTCCATCCAGCTCGCCAAGAGCATCGATCTCACCGGCACCGCCTATAAGGATCCGGTCGACCCCTTCCCCATCTTCACCAATGCCGGCTTGGCCCAAAAGGATCTCTCCCATCCGGAACTTCCTGGCAATGCCGTCCAGGACGGCGACTATATCGACTTCATGTCCTCGCAAGGCTTGGCCAAGCTGGCCACCTCGGCCGCCTTCCACTCGGAACAGGTCGGCGAGTACAATTACGTCCTCATGGGCTGGGCGCCAACCTTCAAGGTGCTCGCCTCCGTCGCATTGGCGGGCGGCGACATCCTCTATACCAAGAACGGGACCCTGGATTCGAACATTTCGCAAATCCATGCCGCCGGCTCCCTGTTCGCGGGACCGGCGGAAACCGTGGACATCGATTCGCATAATGGGGGAACCTATTTCCATTTCCTCAAGCCGCTCGCCATCCTCCCAAGCGATCTCAACACCACGGCCCTGGTGCACGATACCGTCAGCCGCCGGGATTCGTCCGGGCATGCCGTCCCCTTCGACACCTTGGTGCAGGCGGGACAATTGAGCGTGATGCTCATCTTCAATCCCGACGGACTGATCTCGGCCTGGGATACGGCCAATGCCAATCCGCCCGCGGGTGCCGGCTTGGCTCTCGCCCAAATCACCGGTCCGGGCGGGCTGGGTAACCTCCATGTACCGGCTCTCAACGCCACCGCCATCCCCTATCGGCAGGGCCAGGGCATCCTGCGCGAGACTTACCTTTTCGCAGCCGATCACCCGCTCCATCCGGGCATCGGCATCCGCACGCGCGTGGAGCTGTATCTCGTGGAGAACAATATCGTCGCCATCAACCTGCGCGGCCTCTCGGGCCCGGGCGGGGGCCCTCCCGTGGATCCGATGGGCGCCTTCTCCGTCGCGAACGGTACGGACGGAGACCTGGTGGTGGAGGATTGGAACCATACCTCCTTGCTCCCGGGCTTCCGCCGGCTGGGCGCCGTGGGAGATCAGTGAACCGCAGGCATGGACTTCGGATTCTTCAAGGTGAACGGCGCTGCCTATACCCTCACCGAGAAGCGGAAGATGAACTGAATTACCTTCTCGAAGGTACGGAATCATTACGCGCGCGCGTCCAAGCAATAATCCCGTTTTCGATTTGGAGTCCCATGCAAAAGCTGATTGGAACGATTCTTTTTTTCGCCTGGGTTGCCGCGCAGGCGCAGGGCGGCAGCATCATCATCACCTTGGTCATGCCTCCGCCGGGAGGTGAGGGATCGTCCGCTTTGCAGACCGGGAGCGCGTTCGCCGATGGCGCGGCAGCCATGTATTATAACCCGGCCGCACTGGCCGTCCTGGGCCGGAACACGGGGTCGCAAATCCACTACACGCATTCCGACCAACAGCTTTGCCGGTGCTGAAACTGGATGACTTGAGGCAGGAATTCGATGCGGTCTCCGGTGTCCTGACGGATTCCAAGGAGGGTTTCGATTTGGGCTTCGGATTGTTCCGGAACCGGGTGAACTTCGGGACGAATCAGCAGACGGATCAAAACGGCCAGCCGACTGAAGCGATCTTCGACTCTTACGAAACCTCATATGCCTTAGGGATGGGCGTGCGCCTGGGCATGCCGGTCTCGCTGGGAGGGACCTTTAAATTTTACGACAGCAGGCTTGCTCAAGGCCTTGGGGCCAACGGAAAGTCCCAAGGCTGGGCCTTCGATATCGGATTCCTGATCGATCCCGATTTCCATCCCCTGGATCCGGCGGGGATTTCCTCGCTGGAATTCAAACCTTCGCTGGGCATGCTCTACCAGAACATCGGCCCCGATAATTTTTACAACGAGGCCCTCCAGGCCGATCCGATTCCCACCACCTACAGGATAGGCTTGTGCCTCACCTTCAGCCTCGCCGATCTGTTGGAAATCCGGGCGAGCAACGATTTGGAAAAAGAGATCCCGCGCTGGGATTTCTCAGCGGACCAGCAGGTGGTGACCACCGAGTACAGCCTGGATTTCCTTGGCTACCGTTATGCCTTCGGCGAGCTGTCGGATCCCGGCGGCAAAAGACTGGAAGAGTCCTTCAGCAATGGCATCAACCTGAATGCCCTGCGCCTGTGGCGGATCTGGCATCGCATCCAGACCGGTGATTTCAAAAGCGCGGGCGAATCGCTTGAGAAGGGTTTCCCCTTCCCCGAA
>DAINDC010000370.1:0-1154 GCA_036732085.1 Fibrobacterota bacterium
CGCGGGCGCGGTGGCGGCAATGCGGCCCCCGTCCACGTAGCGGCAGATGCGATCGCCCACGACCAGTAATTCCTTGCGGCTTTTGCCGACCGTGATGGAGGTCAACAGGGAGTTCACGGGAATGCCGCCGACCGAATAGGCCTTGCCGTCGAAGGCCACGTCGGTCTGAAGTTTGTAAGGGATATAATCGGTCTCGAAACGCACGGTCGAATTCATGGGATCGCCGAAATGCACGTCGGAACCGTTGAGCTTGCGATCCTCCTGCGCCCGCACGCAGGTATGTGTCGCGCTCTTGCCTGGGACGATATTACCGGAAACGATATTGCCGGGAACGAGATCATAGGTGCGCTTGGTCAGCAGGCTGTAGATATGCTGGCCTTCGGGGCTTTGCCCGGGCAGGAAGATTTTCTGGATCTTGCCCATGGCTAGTCCACTTCCACCGCGAGCGTGGTCATCTCCGGCAGCCAATCGATGCCGGGATAAGGCTGCGAGCCGCGCCAGACCAGGTCCACCTGCTTGTCCTCCGCGCGGATCATCACCGTATGCAGCACCGGATCAAGGTCCTTGGCCCCGAAGCCGATATCGACTTTCATCGCGGGCTTCTCGTCCGGGAGCTGGAACTGGAGGAAGCCTTCCGGCGTGAGACCCCGTAACCGCAAGGTTTCGTTGCCTTTCAGGAGGGGGAAGTACAGGCCCGGCGACGCGCCTTGCTGGAAGCGGGTGTGGAAGCCGGGCAGCTTGAACTTGCGCGAAAGGGCGATATGATCCTTCTGCACGTAACCGAGGAATTCCTCCTTGGTGACCGTGCCCGGATCCACATAGGCCGGGCAGGAACCGGCGAAGAAGCTGCGCGGATACCAGGTGCGCTGGAACCATCCCAAGCCCTGCGGCATCGGCTGCCGCGGCCACATCTCCGGCGTCTCCAGGATGACCTTGTCCGGAGTCAAAAGATCGCGCGGGTCTTCCAGGTTCGGCAGCTCCAGACCCTCGACCAGTTCCTTCTTGTTCTTCAGGACCATGCCCTTGCCCATATCATTGCTCGGGAAGTGGAAGGGATTGTCCGGATTGCTTTTCTTGTCCTTGCCGCCATACGCGTTCTCGTAGCGGATTTCCATTTCCTTGAAGGGCAACGGCTGGGGGAAAAGGGGCGGCCG
>DAINDC010000370.1:1199-5525 GCA_036732085.1 Fibrobacterota bacterium
CCACGTCCATCATGGTAACTGGCGTATTACCTGGGGCGTAAGCCTTGCCGATGAAGACCACGTCCGTATGCGATTTGAACGGCACCAGATCGCTTTCGTATTTGACCGTGGCGGTCTGGGGATCGCCCATATCGTAATACTCGTCGATGGGCCGAAGCTTCTCGTCCGTCGCGGCCCGTGCCAAAGCCAGGCCGGGCTGGATATCATAGGTGCGCTTGACGAGCAGAGAGAAGATGGGATTGCCCTGATCATCCTGGCCGGGCAGGATTTCGTAAGCGACCTTGGCTTTTTTTTCCACCGTCGGTTTAGTCGTCTCGGTAACCATGGCGGTCTCGTCCGTCCTCAGGGGTTGAGCATGACGGCGGCGCCGCCCTTGACGGTGTTGACGGCGGAGGCATCGGACATGATGGCCGCGCCCTTGATGGTATTCACGGTATCGGCCTTGGAGGTGACCGTGCCGCCGGCGATATTCACCGAGCCCGTGCCTTTGACATTGGTATCCGCTGCTGTCAGCGTGGCCTTGGGGCCGCCATCGACCATGGCGCTGGCCGTGCCCTTGAAGGTGACGTCCTTTCCGCTGATCTCGATGGTGCCGTCGGACTTCATGGTGATGCTGCTCGCGCCGACCGTCAATTTGATTTCCGTCGTGGCCTTGAGCTCCACCTTGCCCGCATCCCCGTTCATGGTCAGCGAGATATTGCCGCTGCCGTCCGAGAGCGTCACCACATGGCCGCCGTCCTTCATGTCGAGCATGTTCTTGCCCGTGGAGGAGAGGGTGATGGCCGTGCCCTGGTCGTCGAGCTTGAGCTCCATGCCGCCCGTGGTCTTGAGGTCGATGTTCTTGGCCTTGTCGTCCAGGGCCAAGGCATGGCCGCCGGAGGTCTTGACCGAAAAGCCCTTGGTGTCCGCGCTATCGTCGAGGCCCAAGGCATGGCCGCCGGAGGTGACGATGTGGATGCCGGTCTTGCCTTCCTTATCGTCCAAGGTGACTGAATGCCCCGAATGGGACTTGATCATGTTCTGGGACTTGTTGCCGGCTTTCACCGGCGAACCCTTGCCGGGATTGGGGACGGCGCCCAGGCCGATGGGACGATCGAGGTCGCCATCGATGAAGCCCACGGCGATTTCCGTGCCCGTATGCAGGGGGAAGTGCATGCCGTAGCCGGCGCCCGCATAGGGCTGCGCCAGGCGGATGGCCTTGCTGGCCTTGCCGTCCTTGTCCTCGGTGCGATCGAAGAACAGCTTCATCCGGTAGCGGCCTTCTTCATCGAGATAGGCGTAGGAGCCTTTTTGTCCGTCCACCTTGGCGGTCAGGATGCCCGGGGCCTTGGGCTTGGGCGTCAGCAACTGCGGGCGGAAGGGCACCTTGGCGGGGATGGCGTCGAAGCTATTGGTATAGTGCGGAACGGGTCGACTCGTCTGCTCCACGGTCCCGTCGTCCGCGGCCTGCGCCATGTCACCGCGATGGGTGACGCGGGTGAGCATGTATTCGCCGTTGAAGCCTTCCGCATCGGCATTGGTCAGCTTGAAGCGGTAGCCGGGGCGCGCATCGCGGAAAACGCCCGTGCCCTTGTAGGTCTCGCGCTCGGAACCGAACATCTCGGTGCGGATCTGCGCCAGGCGCTTGGCCTCGTCCGTGGTCTTCACATGATCGCCGAAGTGGTAGTATTCGCCGGGTCCTTCCAGCTCGTAGGATCCGATGACATTCACTTCCGGGGTCCGGTAGTTATAGTCCTTCATGGTCGCGCGGCCGGTGACGAACTTGACGCTGCGGCTCAGGTAGTCGACGTATTCCTCGTTCTCGCGATGCATGCCCACTTCCGCCATCAGAGGCAGGGAAGGCGTATTCGGCAGCGGCTTCACCGAGTCCGCCTTGCTGGCCATGATCATGACCTCGCGATCGCCCTCATGGTTGAAGAAGTAGTAGATGCCTTCTTCTTCCAATAGGCGCTGGACGAAATCCAAATCGGATTCGTTGTACTGCACGGTGAATTCGCGCTTGGCATAATCCTGGCCGGCCACCTCGTACTTGGCCTCGAACTTGAAGTCCGTATCCTTGTTCATATAATCGCCGATGACGGCCTCGACGATTCCCTGCACGGTCATGTTCTGGAAGATGCGGCTTTGGGTCAGGTAGGACAGGGTCTTGACGCGCGGTTCCAAGGTGAACTCGTAGGTGGAGCTCAGCATGACGGTGCCGTCGCTGTCCGGGACTTGGGTGAAATGGGTGATGATGCCGTAGTGGTGGGTTTCGTATTCCGTTCCCCGCACGATCAGGCAGGCCGCCACGCCGATGCCATCCTCGTATTTCAAATCCAGGTCGAAGGCCGTGGCCCGGATGGTGAAGGTATAGCATTCCGATAGGGCTTCCTGCCCCAGGAACTCGATGACCCGGAAGGTATCCAACGGATAGGAGGCGATTTGTAAGGAGAATATCGATGTATCTGCTGAAGCCATGGTTTCCCTCAGGCATTAGACTGTGCTGAGGAGCACAGGGTACCAGGAAGTGTCGTGTTTTTTAAAAATGGTAAAAACCGGCGGGAACGATGTGACCCAGGTCACAATCCCGAAGTCGGGGAAGCCGGCAATTCCGGCCATTCTCCTCGAGTAGGATTCCCAGATTTCGGTTCCGTTCCCGTTCCCAGATTTCACTCCGGTCGCAGTCCTTGAACTCGGCAAGGAATCGGCGGTTCCCATAAGCATCATACCCATGGGAACCCGGCCATCAGACCGTTTACTCCGCCGTTTCGGCTTTGCGTTCCAAGGTCAAGGTTTCTTCTCCGCGCGCCGCCTGTTGATCCGCTTCAGCGAAAGGATCCTCTTCCCGTGCAGGAAGCTGGAAGTCTCCGACCGAGAACGAGCAGCCGAAGCCGGTTTTCGGATCCGAAGTCAAGAAGAGGTGCGTGAACACCTTGCTGTCGGCCATGTGATACAGCAGATGTTTGGAGATCTCGGGCATCAGTTTTTGATCTATGATGGTGTCGATATTGCGCGCGCCGCTCTGGGACGTGGTGCAGAGCATGACGATATCGCGGACCACTTCCGGCGCCACGGCGAAGGCCAGCTTGTGCTTCTCCATGAGGCGCTTGCCGAGCTTCATGAGCTTGAGGAAGACGATGCGCTTCAAGACTTCCGAGTCCAGCGGCAGGAAGGGAACCACCTTGCAACGGGCCAATAGGGCGGGCGCGAAGTGATCGGTCAATTCGCCCAGGATGGCTTGGCGATAATCGTCGAGATTGTTCGCGGTGCCTTCCGCATGCATGCGGGTGATGGTGTCGAGACCCAGATTGCTGGTCATGATGATGACGGTATTGCGGAAGCTAATGTCACGGCCTTCACCGTCGCGCAGCATGCCCTTGTCGAAGACCTGGTAGAACATGTTGAGCACGTCCTTATGCGCCTTCTCCACCTCGTCCAGGATGACCACGGTATAGGGCCGCTTGCGCACGCCTTCGGTCAGCACGCCGCCGTCGCCATAGCCCACGTAACCGGCGCTGGCGCCCTTGAGCTGGGTGATGGACATGCTGTCCTGGTATTCCGACATATTGATGGTCACCACGAACTTCTCGCCGCCGAACAGGATGTCGGAGATGGCGCGCGCCACTTCCGTTTTGCCCACGCCGGAAGGGCCGGTGATGAGAAAGACGCCCATGGGCGCTTCTGGATTGCTGAGGCCGAGCTTGGCGCTGCGGAGGGTGGAGGAGATTTCCTCGACGCCCGCGTCCTGGCCCACCACGCGTTCGTTGATGGTCCGTTCCAATTCGATCAGGGCCTGGGCCTCGTTCTTGAGCATGTTGCCGGCGGGGATGCCGGTCCATTCGCCGATGATCTGGGCGATGACTTCCGGGCCGACATGGGCATGCACGGTGGGGTTCTCGCCTTGCAGTTCCTCCAGGGCCTTCCATTTGCCTTCCATGTCCTCGCGGATGGCGGCTTCCTGTTCGGCGGTGAGCGGAGCGGTGTTCAGGGGAGCGGTGTTCAGGGGAGCGGGGGCGTCCTTGGCGGGTGCGGGTGCGGCCTTGGCATCCTTCGCGCCTTTGGCGTCGGCCTTGGCGTCGGCGGAGACGGGCTTGCCGGCCGTCAATGGCTTGCCTTCGGCAAGCTTATCCTGAAGCGCGATGATATCCTTCACCATGGTGAGCTCTTTGTTCCACTTGGCATCCACTTCCACGATTTCGGCCACGGCGGTTTCCAGGCGGGCCTTGGTATTGCCGAGGATTTCCCGGTCGGCGAGGATACCGGCGCTATCGTCCTTCTCGAGGGCTACGATTTCGATCTTCATATTCTCGATGGCCTGTTCGAGGTTGACGAGCACCGGGGGCTTGG
>DAINDC010000371.1:0-5512 GCA_036732085.1 Fibrobacterota bacterium
GGGTATACCTATCTCGAAGACAAGGTTACGGGAATCAATTATGGCAAGGATGGCGTGCGCCTGGAAGTGCGCGGCCAATCCATCGCCATGGATCAGGTGGTCCACGTGGGCGAGGCGCCGACGCCATGATGCGCCGGGGCGACAGGATGAAGAAGAAAGCTAACGAAGTCAACCGGAGGATAGAACCATGTTAAGATCCCTATATGCCGCGATATCGGGTTTGCGCAACCATCAGACCCGGATGGATACCATCGGTAACAATATCGCCAACGTCAATACCGTAGGGTACAAATCCTCGCGCGTCACCTTCGAGGAATCCCTGTCCCAGCTGATCCAGGGCGCTTCGCGCGGCGTGGACGGGGGCGGCGGAACGAATCCGATGCAGGTGGGACTGGGCATGAACATCGGCTCGATCGACTCGCGCATGAGCCAGGGCAACCTGGAATCGACCGGTCTCATCACCGATCTCTCCGTGGAAGGCAAGGCCTACTTCGCCGTATCCGACGGCAAGGGCACGTACTTCACGCGTAACGGCGCATTCCAGTTCGATTCCAGCGGCCAGATGGTGCTGCCCACCAACGGCATGGTGCTGCAGGGCCGGATCGCGGACAAGGACGGCAAGTTCCCGCAGGGCGCGCTCATCGGCAATATCCGCGTGCCCTTCAACGATCAGGCGCCGGCCAAGGCTTCCACGGAAGTCAGCTATGCGCGCAACCTGGATTCCGATTCCGGCGCCAAGGGATCGATCCTCTATACGCAGAAGTACCTGCGGAACGCGGGAGCCACCGACTCCTTGATAGGCTCTTCCGACCATAGCGGCATCGGCCTAGGCATTCAAGCGGGCGACGTCCTCACCTTCTCGGCCAGCTTCGGCGGCGCCACGGTGAACAACAATCCGCCCTTCATCGTGAAAGAATCCGACACCATGGCCACCCTCACCGCCGCCATGACCACCTTCCTGCGCAGCGCTGGCGTGAACGCGGGCGTGGGCACCACCGTGGACATGGTGCTCCCGGCCGACAGCGCCAACTTGCGCGGCGCGCTGACCATCTATGGCAATACCGCCGCCATCAACAATTTCCAGGTCACCAGCAGCCGGCCCGTCACCGGACCCAGCGTGACCAAGGCCTTCTCCGTGCCCACGACCATCGCCGCGGGCACCACCCGCATGGCCGTGGTGACCGACACGCTCCGCGCGCCCGCGAAAGCCACCGATCTCATCAGCGATCTCTATGATGCCAACGGCAACGATATGGGTCTCGAAACCGGGGACCAGATCAGCTTCAGCGGCAGCATCGGCGGACAACCGGCGACGAACACCCCCCCGCTCTCCTTCGTGGCCGGCGCGGGCGGCACCACCTTGCAGAACATGATCGACAAGATCAAGGACAACTTCAAGCTCCCGGACCGCGACGGGACCATCCAGAACAACCTCTCCGTGGCCCTGAACGCCGCGGGCAGCGACGACAACATCCCGGACGGTTCCATCGTGATCCGCGGGCAGCCGGAAACCGCGTTCGCCATCAAGGACGTGGCCATCCATGCCACCGACGCGAACAATGCCAAGCCTTCGCCGAACCTGTTCAATACCAATACCAACATGACCGTCCTGCGCGACGCCACCGATTCGCAGGTGGCCGAAAGCTCCATCACGGTCTACGACGATATCGGCAAGGAACATACCGCCACCATGAGCTATACGCCCACCGCCACGCCCAACCAATGGCTGTGGGAAGTCAAGTTTTCCGGGCAGGAGAACATCATCAAGGGATCCAAGGGCAAGCTCAACTTCGGCCAGGACGGATCGGTCTCCTCCTTCACCTTCGACGACGGCAGCTCAAACCTGGAATTCGATCCGCGCGACGGCTCCAAGGACGTGGTGCTCGGCCTCAAGGTGGGCGGCCCGCGCGACTTCACCGGCCTGACCCAGTTCCGCTCGGCCACCACGGCCACCGCGGTGGGACAGGACGGCTATACCATGGGACGGCTGCGCCAGATTTCCATTGGCGAGGACGGGGTTATTTCCGGCTCTTTCACCAACGGCACCAACAAGAACCTGGCGCAAATCCTGGTCGCCGATTTCACCAACCCAGGCGGCCTCCAGCGCGTGAAGGACTCCGTCTACAGCACCAGCTCCAATAGCGGCGACGCCATCTTCGGGGCCGCGGGCCAGCAGAGCTCCAGCGTCATCAAGCCGGGAGCCCTGGAACTTTCAAACGTGGAGTTGGCGCAGGAGTTCACCGACATGATCACCACCCAGCGCGGCTACCAGGCCAATGCCCGCGTCATCACGGTCAGCGACAGCATGCTCGAGGAACTGGTATCCCTGAAGCGGTAGTCCATATATGAACCCTACTAATAGGGGAGAAGGCGATATGCGGGTCTTAATCGGCCCCGTTTCCACAGGGCTTCCAGCCCCCGGGCTCCCCGTCACCGGCCTTACCGGCCCCGCCGGCCTTACCGGCCCTGCCGGCCTTACCGGTCTCTTACCCATTCTGCGACCTCTCCCCGGCCTCAGCGCCTGGTCCTTGGACTGCCGGCGCAAAACCCTACGCGGCGTGTTGCGGGCCTGGTTATTGAATTCACGTGAACCTGTAAGGTAAAATGGGACGGGAGAACCTGCGGCCATGATCGAGGTGACCAAACTCGGCGGTGAACGGATTTTCGTCAACGCCGACCATATCGAATGCGTGGAAGCGCAACCCGATACCGCCTTGTTGCTCGGCAACGGCAAGCGCATCGTGGTGCTCGACAAGGTGGCGGACGTGGTGCGCAAGGTGATCGAATACCAACGGCAGATCCGCGCGGCAGGTCCGCCGCGGACCTCGGTGGCCGAGGGCGTGGAAAACAACGGCGCGGTGGTGCAGGCGGCGAAGTCCGCCGGGCCCGCCAAGCGAACGGATTGAGGCGAAATGTCCGACGAGAAAGCTAAAGGCGGGGCGCCCGCCACGGAAGGCAAGGAAGGCGAGGCCGCGGCCAAGCCTGCCAAGAAGCCCATCAACAAGAAACTCATCATCATCGCCGCCGTCCTGGTGGCGGATGTCGGCATCATGGCCGGGCTGGGATTCTTCATCGTGGGCAAGCTCAAGGGCAATACCGTGGATCCGGTGGCCGAGGCCCAGAAGGAGCAGGAAGAGCATGAGAAGCACAAGAAGGAGCTGCTGACCAAAATAGGCATGGTCCTTCCCAAGCCTCTCCCCTTCACCGTGAACATCGGCGGGCAGCCCGAAGCCCATTACCTGAAATGCGCCATCCAACTGGAATGGGAAGGCGAGGAGGCCGCGGACGGCGGCGGCGAAGGCAAGGAAGGGGGCGCCGCTTTGGACGCCACCGGCAAGGAAATCCAAAAGCGCATGCCCAAGATCACGGACATCATCATCAATGTGCTGAGCTCGGAATCCTATGCGGAGCTGCTCAAGCCCTCCGGGAAGCAGAAGCTCAAGGAATCCATCGTCACCGAGATCAACGCCATCATGCCGGATCCGGCGCCGGATCCCAAGAAGAAGAAAGACGGGAAGGAAGCCCCTTCCGGGAAATTGACCAACGCCTTCTTCACGGAATTCATCGTACAGTAAGGCCCAGGCAGTATTGTGAAAGTTACGGAAGCATGAAGGTTACGGTAAAAACGGCATGAGCGACATACTTTCACAGGAAGAGGTGGATGCGCTCCTCAACGCCGTCTCCACCGGCAGCCTGGTCCCGGAATCGGGCGGCGAGAAGGCTCTGCCCATGGACGGGGGCGCGACGCCGGAGGAGGGCGGCAGGGAAAAATCCGTCCTCATCTACGATTTCCGGCGTCCGGACCGGGTATCCAAGGACCAGATGCGCACCCTGCAGAACCTGCACGACGGGTATGCGCGCCTGCTCTCCACCACCTTGAGCTCCTACCTGCGGACCTTGGTGGAAATCGACATCGTCTCCGTGGATCAGCTCACCTATTCCGAATTCATGATGTCGATCTCCAATCCCAGCTGCATCTACGTGTTCCAGATGGAGCCCCTGGAAGGCGCGGCCATCTTCGAAGTGAACCCCAGCCTGGTGTTCTTCATCGTCGACCGACTGTTCGGCGGCCAGGGCAAGCCATCGGAGCATAACCGGGAACTCACCGACATCGAGAAGAACGTACTGACCAAGATCGTGGAGCGGGCGCTCCTTAACCTGAAAGAAGTCTGGGAGCACGTGGGCATCTTCACTCCCAAGATCGAAAGCTACGAGACCAATTCCCAGTTCGTGCAAATCGCCCCGCCCAACGAGACGGTCATCCTCATCTCCCTGGAAGTGCGCATGAAGCACGGCTCCGGGCTCATCAGCCTGTGCTTCCCGTACATGCTGCTGGAATCCGTCATCACCAAGCTCTCGGGCGAATCCTGGATCTCGGGCCAGCGTACGACGACCCAGGAAACCAGAAGGCTCATCGAGACCGAACTGTCGACCACGGAGCTCGCGACCACGGCCGTCATCGGCGAGACCAGCCTGTCCGTACGCGACCTCCTGCAATTGCAGAGCGGGGACGTGGTGGTGCTCGACAAATTGGCCCAGAGCGATCTGGTGGTGAAGATTGGCGACAAGCCCAAATTCCTGGGCAAGGTCGGCATCGTGGGCAGAAACAAATGCATCCAGATCACCTCGATCATCGACAGGGAAGTAGGGGAAGATGGCTGAAGATGGATCGCTGAGCCAAGCCGATATCGATGCCCTGACCGCGGGCCTTTTGGGCAACGAGTCCGGCGGCGGGGGGCTGGACGTCGCGTCCCTCCGTCCCGAGGCGGACATCATAGCCGAGCAAGGTACGCGTGTGCTGACCGGCCTGCTCAACCGCCAGGCCACCATGACCGTGCGCGACCTCAAGGAGGCGGACTCCGCCTCGCTGTCGGAGGGATTGGGAAGCGCGCTGATCGTGCGGTTGCCCATGGACCACGGCCTGCCGGGAGAACTGTGCCTGGTGGTGAGCAAGGAGACGGCGGCCCTGCTCTGCGGCCTGATGATGGGCGGCGACGGCATGGCCCCCTTCAAGGACGAGGACACGGACGCGCTGAATGAATTCGGGAACCAGTTCATGGGCGCCGTCTGCACCGCCTTGGGCGGACGCTACGGCGTTTCGGTCTCCGCAGGCCAAGCGCAAACCACGGCCTTCGATCCCAACCAGCCGCCTTTCGGGCTCGAGGGCGCGGCCCTCGTGGAGGCGGACCTTCTCATCGAGGGTTCCGCGGACGCTACCCTCCGCCTGCTCCTGTCCCCGCCCCTGGCCGCCAAGCTTTCCGGAGGCTCGGACGCCTCCGGCTCCGATTATTCCGGCGCCGGGAGCGCCTTGTCCAACCAGGGCGGCTTCGACGATTCCATGTCCCGCACCCTTTCCGACAACCCGCCGAATGTCCAGATGCTGTTGGACATCAACCTCAACGTCACCATCGAGCTGGGGCGCACGCGATTGAGCATCCGCAAGATCCTGGAACTCGGCCCGGGATCCATCATCGAATTGGACCGGCTGGCCGGCGAGCCGGTGGACCTGCTT
>DAINDC010000372.1:0-5427 GCA_036732085.1 Fibrobacterota bacterium
GCGCAATATGGGCAAGACCAATCCGCTCAACGATGCCGATCTCGTCGAGTTCCTGAAACTGCAAAAGACCAAGGCCGATTCCGATAAGAGCTGGAGCGTCGAGGCCAAGGGTATCGACAAGGTTACCTTCGATCTTTCCGTGAAGAATCCGAATGGGGGCGAGGAAGTGGTTCACCGCAGCCCGGCCGATATCATGGAGGAGATTGCGGCTTTGGATCTGGAGAGCGCTGAGGTGCTTGGGAAGATTAAGAGGTTACTGTGAAATTGCTGCCTGTCGTATTTGAGGAAACGGAAATCCGTCGGGTGTATGATGAAAAATCTGAAACCTGGTTTTTCTCGGTGGTGGATGTTGTTCAAGTGCTTACTCAACAACCGGAGTACCAGACCTCTCGAAAATACTGGAATAAGCTGAAAGAGCGATTGGGCAAGGAAGGAAGCCAACTGGTGACGGATTGTCACCAGTTGAAATTACCCGCCGATGATGGAAAACTGCGTCTCACCGACGTCGCCAATGCTGAAACCCTTTTGCGCCTCGTCCAAAGCATTCCCAGCCCTAAAGCCGAGCCCATCAAACTCTGGCTCGCCAAAGTCGGCTATGAGCGCATGCAGGAAATGGCTGATCCTGCGCTAGGACTCGAACGCGCCCGTACAACCTGGCAGAAACACGGACGTAGCGACAAATGGATTCAACAGCGGATGACGGGGCAGGAAACCCGCAATAAGCTCACCGATTATTGGGCCACGCACGATGTGAAGAAAGGTGACGAATACGCCATCCTTACCAATATCATCCATCAGGAATGGGCCGATGTCAGCGTGAAGACTCATAAGGATATGAAAGGCCTTAAGACCCAGAATCTCCGCGACCATATGAGCGAAGCCGAATTGATCTTCACCGCCCTCGCTGAACTTTCGACGCGTCAGATAGCTGAAACTACGGATGCCACCGGCATGGTCGAAAACCAAACCGCCGCAAAAACCGGGGGAAAGATTGCAAAGCGAGCCCGGTTGGAGTTGGAATCCAAGACCGGAAGAAAAGTGGTGACGGGCGAAAATTATTTACCGCCTGGAAAGACAAGGATCAAAAAAATCCGAGATCAACCATGAAATTGTCGGCGGCCTTCCTCAACGAGATCCGGGATCTGATCGTTTCGGCCCGCGCCACCGTGGCCCGGGGCGTCGATTTGGTGCAGGTCAATACCTGCTTTGAGATTGGTCGCCATATCATCAATCAAGAGCAACAGGGGAAAGGTCGTGCGGAATATGGCCAGGAAGTTCTCCTCGGCTTGTCGGAGAAGTTGACTGCGGAATTCGGCAAGGGTTTTTCCAGAAGTAATTTGGAATATATGCGGAGATTCTACCTGGCTTACTCCACCCGCGCCAACATTTCCCAGACGCCGTCTGGGAAATCCGCGGTTCGTGGAAAATCCCAGAACCAAGCTGGGAAATCCAGTAAGGCCGAATTGCAGAAACCTTTCGCATTGAGCTGGTCCCATTATGTCTTCCTGACCAGCATCAGGAATTCCGACGAACGTAGTTTTTACGAAATCGAAACCGAAGGACAAGGCTGGAACGTTAAGGAACTGAAGCGCCAATTCGATACCAGCCTGTATGAACGCTTGGCCCTGAGCCGGGACAAAAAAGGAATCCGCGCCTTGGCTAAAAAAGGCCAGGCGGTGGAAAACCCCAAGGACATTCTCAAGGAGCCCTTGGTCTTGGAGTTTCTGGGTCTAAGCGAGCAGGTGCGCTACTCCGAATCGGAGTTGGAGTCGGCCATCATCAGCCGTATCGAACATTTCCTGCTCGAACTGGGCAAGGGCTTCCTGTTCGAGGCCCGGCAAAAACGCTTCACCTTCGACTCGGATCATTTTTTCGTGGATCTGGTTTTCTACAATCGGTTGCTGCGCTGCTATCTGGTGATCGATCTCAAGATTGGAAAGCTCACGCACCAGGATCTGGGGCAGATGCAGATGTATGTGAATTATTTCGATCGCCATGTGAAGACCAAGGATGAGAATCCGACCATTGGGATAGTCCTGTGTAAGGAAAAGAACGAGACCATGGTGGAAATCACCTTGCCTAAAGAGGCGAATATCCATGCGCGGGAGTATCGGCTTTATTTGCCGAGTAAGAAAGCGTTGCAGCGGAAGTTGGAAGAGTGGGCGGCGGAGGTGGAGGGGTGAGTAAGGGTGGGGTGGAGAGGATTGAACCGAAGGAAACTGGACTAAAACATCGAAAAGCTGGGATTGAAAAACAATTGATTCAGGCGAAATTGAATGACCTGGCGGATATCGTAATGGGCCAGGCGCCACCCGGTAAGGACTGCAACTTCGAAGGCAGAGGAACGCCATTTGTAAAAGTAGGTGAATTCAGCGAGCTGCGTCCGATTATTCGAGAGTGGACGACTAAGCCACTAAAACTAGCTCAACAAACTGATGTCTTGTTATGTGTGGTAGGTGCTACTTGTGGAAAAATTAATTTGGGTACAGAATGCGCCATCGGACGCTCTGTTGCCGCTATTCGTCCTCATAAGGAAAAACTTAATCAATTCTTTCTCTATTATTTCATGATGACATTGGTCGAGCAACTCCGATCTGGTTCAGTTGGTGCAGCTCAGACAGTCATTTCAAAAGAAATGATGGCGAATATTCAGGTTCCTCTTATGAACTTGACCGAACAACTCCGCATCGTCCGCATCCTCGACCAAGCCTTTGAAGCCATCGCCACCGCCAAAGCCAACGCCGAAAAGAATCTCCAAAACGCCCGCGATCTAATTCAGCCTGCATTTATGGCATTTGTTCAATCCATTGGAAAAAGTGAATTGAAACAGATGAGTGTCGAAAATGCGGCTCTCTCAGAAAAAGGATCTATTCGGACTGGACCGTTTGGCAGCCAATTATTAACGAGCGAATTTGTCGATTCTGGAATTGCGGTTTTAGGAATCGACAACGCAGTTTCAAACCGTTTTGAATGGAAAGAGCGGCGGTATATTTCGCTCTTAAAATTTAAGGAGTTAATGCGATATCAGGTTAAGCCAAGAGATGTATTGATTACAATCATGGGAACCTGCGGGCGTTGCGCAATTGTACCTGACGATATTCCCATTGCAATTAATTCAAAACACCTGTGTTGTATCTCACTTGATAAGAGCAAATGCTTGCCAGAATATCTGCATGCGTATTTCCTTTATCATCCAATCGCTCAAGACTTTCTCGCTAAAAAAGCGAAGGGTTCAATTATGGCAGGGCTAAATATGGGCCTTATTAAAGAATTGCCCTTAATACTCCCCCCGGTAAACAAACAAGGGGTTATCATGGCAAAGTTCAGTAACCTTTACTCTGAAATCTGCCGCCTCGAATCCATCTACCAGCGCAAACTCACCGCCCTCGATGCCCTGAAAAAATCCCTCCTCCAGCAAGCCTTCTCCGGCGAACTCACCTCCTCGCGCATCCCGGTAATCATTCCCTTCCCCACCAAGGTCCCGGACATTTCCCCCACCGACCTGCATGCCGGCATCCTCGCCATCGGCTATCAATTCCACGACAATAATGGCAACCTCGCGAATTACGGACATGTCAAATCCGAGAAGATCGCCCATCTGGTCGAGTCCTATCTGGGGATCGATTTAGAGCGAAGCCCCGTCAAGGACGCCGCAGGACCAAACGATTACCCGCATTCGAAGCGCGTAGAGCATCGGGCCAGGATGGCCGGCTTCTTTGACTTCCAACGCATAGAAGGTTCCGCATATAGGGTGGTAAAGGGTCCAAAGTTCGACGCCTTGATTATGCGGACTCGGGAAAAGCTCGGGGACCGAATTCAGGGAGTGATCGACCTGATGCAGGTGATGGTGGGCATGACTACGCGCCAAGCTGAGATTTTCTGCACCGTGTATGCGGCATGGAATAATTTGCTATTGGAGGGCAAGTCGATAACGGATGAGGACATTGTTCTGGAAGCGCGGGAGAATTGGCATTCCGAAAAGCTGAAGATTCCGCGGGAAAAGTTTTTCAAGGCTATCCTATGGATGAAGGAACGGAGCCTTGTTCCTAAGGGTATGGGCAAATTGGTCGCCGCGAAAGTCGGATAAGATGCAAAGTCTCGAATCTCACTGCCCTCGACTCACTGAAAAAGTCCCTGCTCCACCCAACCCTACTCCGTCACCGCCCAACCCATTGAAACCCACCTCCCCCGGCACGACCTGAGGTTCGAGTCCCTCTGATGAACGAACTCGCGTCCCCGCAATCCTCCATCATCCTCTATCAGACGGAAGATGGCCAAACCCGCATCCAATGCCGGTTCGAAGGCGATTCCCTTTGGCTGACCCAATCTCAGATCGCGGAAATATTTCAGACATCCATCCCAAACATCAACCTTCACTTGAAAGCCATATTCTCGGAAGGTGAACTTACGGAACAGGCAACTATTAAGCCTTACTTAATAGTTCGAAACGAGGGCTCCCGGCAGGTATCCCGTGAGGTATTGCATTACAACTTGCCTGCCATTCTAGCCGTCGGCTACCGTGTCCGCAGCCCTCGCGGCACCCAATTCCGCCAATGGGCCACCGAGCGCTTGAGCGAATACCTGGTGAAGGGTTTCACCATGGATGACGAGCGGCTCAAAAACCCGCCCGGCAAAGGCCATACGGATTACTTCGACGAAATTCTTGAGCGCATTCGAGACATCCGTTCCTCCGAGCGCAGGATGTACCTGCGCGTTCGTGAAATTCTGGCCCTGGCCGCCGATTATTCCCCTGCCGAACCGGAAACCCAGGTCTTCTTCCAGACCATCCAGAACAAACTCCACTTTGCCGCCACGGGCAAGACCGCGCCTGAACTGATTGCCGAACGCGCCAATGCCACGCAGCCGAATATGGGTTTGACCTCCTGGAAAAGCGGCATGGTCCGCAAGGGCGATGTGACCGTAGCCAAGAATTACCTGAAGGAAGAAGAGATTAAGGAGCTCAATATCCTCGTGGTCATGTTCCTGGATTTTGCGGAAGATCAAGCACGACGCCGCAAGCAAATCTTTCTCAAAAACTGGCAGACCCGGCTGGATGATTTCCTGCGACTGAATGAGCGCGATATCCTCCCCGATGCAGGCAAGGTTAATCGCAAGCAAGCCGATTCCCAGGCGGAAAAGGAATACGAACAATTTGCCGCGCGTCGTCGTACCCAAATCGAGGACGAAGCCGAAATGGACACGCTAAAACAGCTTGAAGACCAAGTCAAAAAGCTGCCTCAGCCGAAAAAAAACAAGGCCAAGAAAAAATGAACGAAGCCGAAACCCGCGCCGAACATATCGACCCCGCGCTCGCCGCCGCGGGTTGGGGCGCAGTCGAAGGCAGCAAGGTCCTCCGCGAGCACAATTTCACCCAAGGCCGCCTGGAAGGCCTGGGCCGTCGCGCCAAGATGCTCACCGCGGACTACG
>DAINDC010000373.1:0-5414 GCA_036732085.1 Fibrobacterota bacterium
GAATCTTATTCCGCGGACGGAATCTTATTCCGCGGACGGAATCTTATTCCGCGGACGGAATCTTATTCCGCGGAACCCGCCAATCTGTCCGAGCCGGTAAACTCATCCGGCTTCCTGTTCATCTTCCGGAACTCACGGAAGGTCATGGTCCCCAAGACGACCAGTAGCGCGAATATGGAAACGCTCCAAGTTATTACCGTGAAACTGTACATTCATTTCCTCCGGGTTTCTGATCCGAAAATACCCTATTCCAAGGAGGAGGGGTATGCCCATTTCACGGCGAACCGGGGGCAATGAGAGGTATTGGAAGTAATGTCAGCTATTCCGACGGATTATTCCGGGCTTTGGGCTTTTCCTGGGTTTGGGCTTGGAGCCGGCCATTTGCGGACCAGTTGCCGTCCGTGCCGTCCAACCCGTTTCTTCCCGAAATCATCATCATTCCCGCCTGGAGTTTCCGGACGGCCCCTTGCATGGGCGCGATGATCGAATGGTGGGGTTGGGGTAGGTTAGGCGTGCTCGCGGTTTCCGCGCAGCCAATTTTCTTGGTGGAAACCACAAAATTATCGAGATAGCGTTCCTGCAATTGGGTCGATCCGGAATTCCAATAGTTCTCCAGGAATACGCCATTAATCCCGTATGAGTTGTACCCTTCCAGGAAGTCCAGGCCTTCGCGCCTGGCCTCCAGCTTATCGTCGATCCAATATTCGTGCACGCCATTTGCCGAACCGGCGTCGTTCAGGCGCACATGCGCTTCCACGCAGAGCCATTTGTCGTCATGACTCCCGTCATAGATGGGCGTGGTGCCGGCCTTAGCCCCGATCCATTTGATATTGTTGAAGTCGTTATATCCGGAACATTTCACATTGCCCGCGCCGTCCGTGCACCGCGCCGGATCCAATTGGAGGCCCTTGGCCTGATCGCCCCAGAGATGCGCGATCATGGCTTGCGACCAGTCCGCTTTGGCGAGGACGGTGGCGCGCGATAGCTTGAAGGGATTGCCCTTCCATCCCGCCTGCATGCGCACGAAGACCCGGTAGTAGATCTCGCGGAAATCCGAATCCAGCCGTATGCCTTTCGAAAAATAGGCGGAAGGCGAACGGCCGAATCCGAGCTTGATGTTTCCCGCATCCACTTCCCCGGGCTGCCAGCGCGCGCGCATGCCGGTGGAGCCTTGCACGCCGACTCCGGCCACGGTGGTGAAATCACCCTTGTTGTTGTCGTATTCGAAATAGCGGCCCGGGCCCACCATGGCGCCCGGCTTCTCGAAATCATCGCAGAAGATCCACTCCGGGCGGCGCGTCTGCCAGCCGTCGCACTCCGATGAGCGCACGGACGTGGCGGCGGCGAGCAGAAGGGCCCCGAAGGCAATTGGGTTACGTAACTTGGACATGACAGTACTCCTCGTAAAAATGCAAGCGATCCGGTTTACGAAAACTTTACCAGAATCGTGACGATGGGTACATAATATATTCCCATTCGCCTCCGCGTGCCACCAATTCCTCAACCTTAACCGCCAAGGCCCGCCGATATTGGTCTGGAAGGCGTCAATTGCCCGCGCTGGACAGTCCGCGCGCCGGGTGATATACTCGATCCATGCGCGCGAAGCCGGACAAGAATCTTTCGTGGCGGAGACTGAATGCAGCCAAGGATTTCCTCCCGGCGCTGGCTATCCTGGTTTCCTTGGGCATGTGCGGGGGATGCCTGATGGAACCATCGACTCAGGACGGAAATCCCGTTTCGTCGAGCACTGCCGATCCCGGCAAGGCCCTGCGCGATGCGCCCGCCCCGGGTAACTCCGGTGTTCCGGTGGGCTGTTCGCGGATCTGGAACGAAGCGTCCTCAGATTCGGTCCTTTATTGCCCCGACATCCGGCCTCCCAAGGCCAAATGATCCTCCCGGATCCAAGCACCCTCATCATTCAAATCACCGCATAAAAAAACCGCCGCTCCTTTGGGAAGCGGCGGTCTTGCCGTAGCTACGGCCTGAAATAAACCCGGCATCACGCGGGCGAACCCGCGCTCCGCACCGGTGAACCCGTGTTTTACACGGGCCGTCCCTTACTGGGGAGCGGCGGCGGTCGAGGTCTTGGCTTCCTTCTTGGGAGCGGCGGCGCTCACCTTGACGGCGGAGGCGGTCTTGGCACCGGCCTCTTCCGTGTACTTCACGGTGACCTTCTGATCCTTGGCGACGTCGGCGAGCTTCACTTCCTTCTTACCGGAGGAAATCTTGCCGGTGGCGGCGATGCTGAACGTCTCTTCGCCCTTGGCATTCTTGACCACGATGGTGTTCGCGATCGCGTCCGTGGAGACCACGGTGCCGGTGAAGGACTTGGCCTTGGCCTTGGCGGTAGCGGCGGCGGCGGGAGCCGGAGCGGCCTTGGCTTCAGCGGCAGGGGCTGCAGGAGCAGCGGCGGCGGCCGGGGCGGCGGGAGCGGCAGGGGCAGCGGCCTTGTCGGCGCCGAAAGCCATGGCGCTGAGGGAGAGGCCGGCAATCATGGCGAGCTTGGAGAGGGAATTGAATTGCATTTGAGACTCCTTGGAAGGGTTACTAGGAACCGTAATCCCGGGTCCACATCGGACTTTGGATCGGCCCACGAGGTATAGACAATGCAAAGGCGGTGCCATTCGGAAATAATGGCGGCAGGGGGGAGCGGTTCGATTTTCAGGGATTGGGGAGAGGTTTCTACGGGCAGAAATCCGAAGCAACCCATATGGGTTACCTAAGCAACCCATATGGTAACCTTTGGGGTTATCCGCAGGGCTTCATTAGGTACGGGAGCACGCTCACGTTCCCTTGAGTCCGAATTTCATGGAACGGTACTGGAAAGTCCGGTAGGTCATGCCCAAAAGCTTGGCCGCATCCGCCATGTTTCCATCGGATCGGGCCAAGGCCTGCGCCAAGAGATTTTTCTCCCATTCCTCGAACACCAGGCCGCCCGCAGGAATGTCCCAGGGTGAAGTCCCCGGAGCCCCATTTCCGCGCGCCCGTGCGTTCGTATTGCGGAGTTCGAAAGGCAAATCGGCCGAGGTCACTTCCGAGGCCTTGGTCAAAACCGAAACGCGTTCCATCACCGCCTGCAATTCGCGGACGTTCCCGGGCCAATCGTATTGCAACAACAATTGCAGGGCCTCGGGTTGAATGGTCTTGGGTCGGGGCGACTTCGACAGGAAATGGTTCACGAGCGGGGCGATGTCTTCATTGCGGTCGCGCAAGGGCGGGATGAGGATGGGTATTACGTTGAGCCGGTAGTAGAGATCCTCGCGGAAAGCGCCTTGGCGTATGCCTTCGGAGAGATCCTTATGCGTGGCCGCGATGACCCGGATATCCACGGGAATCGCCGCAGTCCCGCCCACGCGCCGGATTTCCCTCTCCTGAAGAACGCGCAGGAATTTCGCCTGCGTGCTGAGCGACATGTCCCCCACCTCGTCCAGGAAAAGCGTGCCGCCATGCGCGGATTCGATGAGCCCGATTTTCCTCGCGGCCGCTCCCGTGAAGGATCCCTTTTCATATCCAAAGAGCTCGGTCTCCAGCAGGTTTTCGGGAAAGGCCGCGCAGTTGATGGCCATCAGGGGTTTGCTTCCGCGCGATCCGTTCAGGTGGATCAGCCTCGCGATGCGTTCCTTGCCCGTGCCGGTCTCGCCCCGGATGAGGACGGTCGCATCGCTCTGGGCCACCATGGCCACCATCTCCAGGATATCCCGCATGATTCGCGATTCCGCCACCAGGCCCTCGCCCACCTTGCCATTCAATTCCTGGCGCAGCCGGCGGCTCTCCATCCGCAGTGAATATTTCTCCGCCGCGCGCTCGGCCACCAGCAAGAGCTCTTCCTTTTCGATCGGCTTGGTCAGGTAATCGTATGCGCCCAGCCTCATGGCCTTCACGGCCGTATCCACGGTCCCGTAGGCGGTGATGACCACCACCTCGGGAGGGAGCGGCAGCTTGGCGAGCGCCTCGACCAAGGCCAGGCCTCCGCGCCCCGGCATCTTCATATCGGTGAGCACCACATCCGGTTGGAAATCGGCGATGCCTTCTTCGGCCTGATCCACGCTTTCCGCCAGCAGGATACGGTGTCCCGCGGCCTTGAGGATATCGCCCATGATGCGCCTTTGCGCGGCTTCGTCGTCGACTATCAGGATTTTCGCCATGGTCAGGCCTCGGTCGGCAGGCGCAGCTCCAATCGGAGCCCGCCTCCCGGGTTGTTTTCGGCGTGCACGTGACCGCCATGTTCATCCACGATGCGTCGGACCAGGGCCAGACCCAATCCCGTGCCGCCTTCGCGCTTGCTGAAATACGCTTCGAATATCAATTGCAAATCCTTCGGTTCCACGCCTTTGCCATTGTCCACCACCGAAAGCGCCAACATCCCGTCCTCTTCGAAGCGGGCATCGATGGAGATGCGCCCGCCCGGCTGCACGGCCTCGATGGCATTGAGCAGGAGATTAAGCAGCACCAATCGCAACTGTTCCTGATCGGCATTCAGCCAAAGATCGGATGCACAAATGGTTTTGTAGCTGATGCCCTTGGTGGCCAATTGCTGCTTGACCATCACCTCGACCTGATTCACCAGGGCCGCCAGGCGGAAGCGCGCCTTCTGAAGCTTATGCGGACGACCCAAGGTCAGGAAATCCCCGACTACCAGGTTGAGGTGCTTCACCTCGGATTTGAGAGATTGCACCAGGCCAAGGTAATCCTCGCGCCGCTGGCTGTCCTCCGGCCGGAACTGATCGCCGAGATGATCAGCCGTAAGATTGATGAGGTTCAACGGGTTGCGGATCTCATGGGCCAAGGTGGATGCGAGTTCGGCGAGAATCGCCTGGCGCTCCAGGTGGCGGAGGCGCTCTTCCAAGACCTTCTGCTCGGCCAATTTCAGGATCATGCCATTGAAAGAAAAGGCCAATCGGCCCATCTCATCTTGTCCCAACTCTTCCACCCGCACGGTCAAATCTCCGAAAGCGATCCGCTCCGCCGCCGCGCTCATGGAACGGATGGGTTTGTTCAGGCGATGGAGGATGAAAAAGGAAGCCCCGCAAGCCACCAGCAGGGCCGACATGGCGATGGCGATGTTCTTGACATAGACTTCCCGCAAGAGGACGCGGAAGTCCGTGAGGGCGATGGAAGTCTGCACCAGGCCGATGACGCGGTCGTCGCGGATGAGGGGCATGCGCACCTCGTAGCGGATTCTCCGGCTGTTCGAATCGGGAACGCCGAACTGCTCCTGGACCACGATTTCCTTGCCGCTCAGCCCCATCTCATGGTGGCCGATCCGCTTGGGATTGCTGGAGGCGATAACCTCCTGGTGGTTGCTGACGATGGAGACTTCCTTGACGCCTTTCTTGGCCTTGAACTCCTCGATGAACTTTTCCAGGAATTCCCGATCGGGACCTTTTTCGGAGGAGAGCTTGCGCGTCGAAAAG
>DAINDC010000374.1:0-5411 GCA_036732085.1 Fibrobacterota bacterium
GTCGTAAGGATATAGATTAGATCAACCAGCGGACAGTTTGCCTGAATCCAGCCGCTGACCTGGGCATAGGCTTGGGCACCGCCGTTCCAGATTCCCCCCGAAGCCAACTTAATGTCCCGCTGATTTGCAATATCCTGGATAACCGAAAGCGCTTCTCGATGCTGAACCACTTCGAATATTTTGGATACACCGGAATGGATCATCTTTCCGGTTTGCTTGTTGTGGATACTGTAGAAGCCGCTCTCCAACTCGCCGGTCATGGTATTGGGGGTCGGGACCTTCACGGCTTCCATGTCCAAGCCAGTCTTCTTGAGGAAGGTTTCGAAGGATTCGGTGGTGATGCTGGGAGTGTTGCTGGTATTCATCGTCGGCTCCTTGATTGTGCTGAGAAGATGAATTCATCCTGAGCCGGAATCGTTTGGATGAATCGATTTTATTCACGCCGAAATATTCCTCAACTTCCCAAGAACCTGATATCCATTGCTCCTCAAGACGAATTCCTTTTAGGCTGACTCAATAGGGACGCAACCCTAGGAGTCACCATGGAAAATCCCGAGTTCCCGAACCAGATGAAATTGGATGGAAGCCACTTCCAGCGAATTGCAAAACTCGAATACCGTGAATGGAACAAGAGTTTAATTCGGGAACTCCTACAGAACGGGTACGATGCGGGAGCCTCTGAAATCTCAGTAGATTGGAACCAGGATTCCAGAATCCTGGTCTTCAAGGACAATGGATCGGGAATGACAAAGGATGTCCTCCAAAATATTTTCCTCAAATTTGGCGGGACTCAGAAGGCTGAAGGAGCCGTGGGTGGTTTCGGAAAAGCCAAAGAGATCATCCTTGCGGCTTGGGAGGCGTGGTCGGTAAAGTCAGGCGGACACTTGGCTACAGGTCGGCATAACGAATATCGGATTGAGGAATGCGATTTCGAGCAGGGCACGACGATCACTCTTCATATTCCATTTTCTTCGGGCATGTTCTTGGATGACTATGTGATCCAGAATTTCTTTTCAAAGTGCCAGATCAGCGCAAGTGTAAAAATCAACGGGGAGCCATATACAGGATCCACACAGACCAAAGGTGAAGTTGCTTGCATCGACGGATTTGGTAAACTCTATAAAAGTTCCCTATCCGAGCCTGTATGCTTGATCCGTGCGAACGGCGTTTTAATGTTCGAAGAATATATCGAGGGGAACAGTGGATTTATTTTTGAAATTTCAAACTCTTCGTCCTGCATGTCGGCAAGTCGAGATGGATTTTTGAATGATTTCCATCGGAAATTCGCCGAACTTTTCCGGGAAATGACCTTCAACGCCAGTGGATTGACCGAGTACAAGGTTGAAATCGACCTGATGGTGGCTGAAAATGACGAAGAGGAGGAGGAAGCCAAGAATATTTTTCAAAATTCCAAGCCGGATAACGGAATGGACGGGGTCTTCCAAAATTTTGTCGAGTTGATGGATGACCTGATCAAATCCGAGCGAAAGATCGAGCCTTACAAGTACATCCCCACCGCTACGATGTCCGTTGCGAACATGTCCCAGGAAGAAATCGGCTCGAAAAAGGGACAGGAGATCGTTAAAGTCCTCCAGAAGAAAGCCAAGTTGTCGGAAATGGACACTTTCGCTCAGAAGACTGAATTCTACTCGAAATTTCTGAAGGGTCGGTTCCTGTTTCGTACCACGGATCTCTCCAAATCCAGCCAAAAGTTTATGAATTCTGTCAAGGCGGCTCAGATCAACTTCCTCTGGTTCGGGATTGTGAAAGAGGTGGCAAAAATAATGCAGGGCAAGATCACCACACCAAGAAATTTCGTGGTCGGCGGATTCGTGAACAGGGATTCCGAGCACGAGGCGGTTTGTGTAGGTGGGAAAGTCCTGCTGAACCTGGTGAAAATCAGCGAATACAACTTTGATGAGAGCCTCCTGGTCAGGCTTATCGGAATTGCATGCCATGAGGTTATTCACCTGGGCGGGGAAACCCACGGCGAGCGTATGTGCTCTTTACTTACCGATATCCTTCCGCTGTTATTGACCGAGCACTACTCGAAGTTTCGCCTAATTTTTAAGAAAGTGAAGGAGATGAAGCCGGTATTCAAGGCTGAGATCCAGGGGTAGGGGGGAAGAGGTCGAAAATATTTTTTGATTTTTTGAACATGTCCCGGAACGCTTACTTCATGAAATCCGATCTAGAACGGGGACCCGGGTAGAGTGCCAGGCGCTCTTACTCGCCGGATGATACGCTCATCCAACTCTTCACCCATTAACCTTTAACCCATGAGACTTCAAAAAAGTAGGTTTAACAAGACAAGGGTATATTCTTCGTGACCTTTTTTTGAATTCAGAGATTTCGGTAAAAGGATGTACACGCCAATGTTGAAAAAACCTTCGTTCATATTCTGGCAGAAATGGCTTTTCTATTCAAGCATTCTGTTCGCATTTTCTGGGCTCCTTTTCGCAATTTACGGAAACAATAAACTTTTTCTGCCCTACAACGAAATGCTTGCGAAAATATTTTGGAACAAATCCGAGATACCGAATGCAGTAGAGCCTTTTCGTGCCTTCATTTGGGGTCCTCTGGGTGCAACAATTGCCTGCTGCTATATTCTGCTGGCTTATATTGCCTATTATCCATTCAAAGGAAAAGAACCCTGGGCACGAAACGCTATCATCGTTGCTTTTGGCATATGGGTTGTTTTGGATTCGGCTATTTGCATTAAATATGGCGTTTATTTTCAAATTTATATCATTAATATTATTTCAATAACCGTGAAGGCTTTACCCCTGATTTTTACTTGGAAAGATTTTAAGGGATCGATAAATAGGCATGTATAAAAAGGGAAGTGATCCAGGGGTAGGGGGGGGAGAAGGTCGGAAATATTTTTTGATTTTTTGAAAATGTCCCGTAGCGCTGACTTCATCGACTCATGCCTCTCCAAAATCACCGCTATACCCTCACTCGGATCAATGCTTGTCCTGATTTCAGGTTGAAGCCAGAGAAGATCCAGGAATGCCACGTCTACGAGTGCATCGCCGTCGTCCCGGAGAATTGCTTAGTGGTGGCGGTGAGCATCGGAGGGCTTTGCATCGATATTTATATGTGGGTTCTGGGTCCGATTCAAACCCTAGGACCTGGACATCGGTTCCTGGTACGCCGAATCGTTACGCCGGTGTTGTTCGATGATGCCGAGTTCCCCGGTCCTGGGCGGTGCCGGGGCATTGGAGAGGACTTTTTGAATGGCATCATCGGAATTGCCGTGGAACTTGGGGAAGCCGAGGCTGGGAAGCATCGGAGAGCGAATCCGAAGCCGATTTACAAGCGTCGGGAGCGTCGGATAAGGTGAGGGGCGCAATCCGGATCAATAGATCAGTGCTTCCGGTGGCGTTGGATCGCCCGATCCGACTTCCTTGGGTCGGTTTCCCTTGGTTGGACCGTTATGGGTGAGCGCTGTCCCGGAGCCGGGTGAGCACTGGACCGGAATCCATATTGAAGAAGTGGGAAAACATGGGGGTGGGGTGCCGAACTCTGGAATTTCTGGTTTTGCCTCCTGAAATGGGGGCGGTTTTCGTCCAGGGAAAGTGACCAATACCTTCCTAGTCATAGCCGGTCATCTTGGACCGGATTTGCCGGTTGTGGATGGTACTGCGGGGAGTTAGAATCCCTGATTAGACGATGTCGTAGGGTCGTGCAAAATCACCTTAATGAGGCGAATATTTTTCAGAATTTTCCAGAAGGATTCGGGGGGAGCGATTTGGTTCAGATGACTGCGGGTTAACCAAATTATGCAGGAATATTGACCCCAGATGAAGAATACTCAGACCTGGTTGCACAAATTGTTGCACAACCGATTCCGTTGAACTATAAAAATGGCGGAATTGAACCAAAAATGGCGTTTGTTTATATGGTTCAAATCCATTAAAATATGACTGAAAACGAAGGTATTGAACCGTAAGTTTGGAAAGAGGCGAAAAAAGGCTGGATTTCAAGTTTTAGCTAATCCGGAGGCGGTAGGATTTGAACCTACGGTACAGTTTCCCGTACTTCAGTTTTCGAGACTGACACCTTAAACCGCTCGGTCACGCCTCCAAATCAGCGGATAGCAATTTAAAAAAGAATTAAGCCGCATGCCAGGCTTGCTTCGGGTTTCCCAGCCGCTTATCTTCAGCCTACCGTAAGGAGACCGATGCATCCAAAGAACCTGAATGTCTAAAAGAAAGAAACCGGAAATCCGGCGGAAGGCCAAGGATGGGACCTTTGCCAGCGTTGATAACTTCAGCCGGAACCGCCTGGCCAAGGGGAAGTACCTTCCAAGCAAAACCCGCTTCCGACAGCCGGAGCATAGGCTCGTACCGACCATCACCCGGGCCGTGCAGGAGGGCTTGGGAGAAGTCCTGGGCGCCGTCGTGCATGCGGATGGCATCAACTTCGCCGTTTATGCGTGGCATGCCGCGGAGGTCTTCCTGGTCCTGTTCGATGCAGCCGATGGACCCCCGACGGAGACCTTCCGCATGCCCGGCCGGACGGGCCGGATCCATCATTGTTTCGTGCCGGGCCTTCCGGAGGGCCAGTTGTACGGCTTCCGGGCCCGCGGCACGTTCAATCCCGCCAAGGGGCTGAGATACAATGAAAACAAGCTGCTCCTCGATCCCTATGCGCGGGCCTTCGCGGGAAGGTTCCAAATGGAAGGGAACGTGCTCCTTCCTTATGATCCGAATTCTCCGGATAAGGATTTCTCTCTGGATGATCGCGAGGATTTCAATTCCGTTCCCAAATGCATGGCCTTTGGAAAGGAATTCGACTGGGGCGAAGATCGTCCTCCCAGAATCCCCATGGCCGAATTGATCCTTTATGAAGTCCACCTCAAGGGCTTCACGGCGCATCCTTCCTCCAAGGTGGCCAATCCCGGCACCTATCTGGGATTCATCGAAAAGATTCCTTACCTCCTGGAGCTGGGGGTGAATGCGGTGGAGTTGCTGCCTATCCATGCGAAGTTCCCGTCCGAACATGAGGGCGTGGATGGGAAGGGGAATTATTGGGGCTATAATACCTTCGGATTCTTCGCCCCGGAAGCCACCTATGGATCCGAGGCCTGGCCCGGATGCGAAGTGGAAGAGTTCAAGTCCATGGTGAAGGCCATGCATAAGGCGGGCCTGGAAGTCATCCTGGACGTGGTCTACAACCATACCTGCGAAGGCAATGAGCTTGGGCCGCTCCTGTTCTTCAAGGGTCTCGACAATACCCAATACTATTCCCTGGCCGGAAGCGGGACCCAACAGCTTCGGTACTATCAGAATCATTCCGGCACGGGCAATACCTTGGATTTCGGAAGCTTGGCGGTGGTTCGCATGGCCATGGACAGCCTGCGCTATTGGGTGGAGGAGATGCATGTGGACGGTTTCCGATTCGAC
>DAINDC010000375.1:0-501 GCA_036732085.1 Fibrobacterota bacterium
CCGCGGCCGCCGCATTGAGCTCGACCTGGGCGGGATCCTTGGCTCCAGGTATCACGGCAGTTACCTCCAGGCGGCGCAGGCACCAGGCCAGGGCCCCACGTCCGGATTGTCCCGGATGAAGGCGAGCGCTTCCCCGGGATCGGAGGAGGTACGCAGGGTCAGCCGCTTGGCGAAGCGTCGCCGGAACACGAAAAGGTTTTCTTATTGGCGTCGGTCACGTGGAGCGCCTCGAGCGTGGTATTTTCGTCGATCGGATTCGGGAGCGTCGAAAAAGAGGGATTCCGGCTCGCCGTGCCGCGCGCAGGTCAAGGAATCATAAAGGATTCCGATTGCTTGCCATAATCCGCGGGCACATACAAAGTGAACGCATTCGGTCATCGGCGAGGATAATTATGCTGCGCCATGCTGTAGAATATTCCTGGAGAATATTCCAATGCGCAACCCTCGCTGAAACCGAATCGATGCAAATGATCCCCTTCCGGAAGCTAATCCTCAAGTCCG
>DAINDC010000375.1:511-5405 GCA_036732085.1 Fibrobacterota bacterium
CCCGCCGTGCTCGCCGCCCTGTTCAACCTGGACTACGCGCTGACCGAAAGTTTTTCGCGCATCGTAGGCTTAATCGCTTTCGTCGCATTCCCCGCCTTCCATTATTCCGAAAAAGCCCTCGGCTACCGCGATTGCGTTCCCATGCGCATCGCGTGCACCTTGCTTTGCCTGGCTCTGTTCCTGTAGCCCGCCCGGCCGCGGTGGCGCGCCTCGCGCCTGGTCTATTGGGAGGCGCTCCTCTTCTTCATGCTGCCCCTGTCCCAGATCGTCCTTTTACTGATCAACCGCCCCGACGCCTACTGGATCGGCTCGAACGTATTCTGGGCCTTCTTCCTGGGGGGGGGGACCAAATTGGTCTGGCTGCCCGTGCACTTGGGGCTGGGGCAATTCCTGGGCGTGGTCCTGTTCCGGTACTTTTATGGCGAACCCGCGGCGGGCATACTGGACGCCATCCTGACGCAGCAGCTCACCATCGGGATCACCGCCCTAACCGGCCAGGGCATCAAGATCGCCCTGGAGATCTTTCACCGCCGGGGCCTGGCCCTGGGGGAGGCCAATGCCCGCGCTCAGGAGGCCGAGGCCCGCGAGGCCGAGATCAGGCGGCCAACACCGAACTGCGCCGCCGGGAAGAGGTGATCAGGCGGTACGTGCGGCCTTCTCTGTTCGAGGAACTGCGCGCGGGCAAGGATCCCACCGAATTCGAACCCGTTCAGCGCGACCTGGCCATTATGTTCTGCGATATCCGGGATTTCACCCCCCTGACCGAGGTCCTCACCGCTTCCGAGAAGCAGGATTTCCTCAACTATTATTTCTCCATGATGACCCGCCCCATCCTCGGCCATGGCGGGGAGGTGGACAAGATCATGGGCGATTGCGTCATGGCGGTGTTTCCCGACGGATCTTGCGCCATCCGCGCCGCGGTGGAGATGCGCATGAACCTTCAGGAATTCAACCGCCATTTGATCCGGCAGGGCAAGCCCAAGCTCCGCAACGGCATCGGCATCGCCAAGGGGTCCGTCTTGCTCGGGAATTTCGGATCCCACGAGAAGCTCGACAGCACCGTCATCGGCGAGGCGGTCAACATCGCCTCGCGCCTGGAATCGAAGACCAAGATGTATAACCTGGAGATCGTCGTGACCGAGGACGTCATCCGCGATCTGGGGTCCGAAGAGGCCCATTACCGCTGGATCGACGTCGTGAAGGTGAAGGGCTCCAGCCGCCACCTGCGCCTCTACGAAGTCTATTCGCACCAGTCGCCGGACGTGCGCCGCTACAAGGATGGATGCCGCGATCTGATGGAAAGGCCCTTACCATCTACTTCCAGAAGGGTTTCGGGGACGCGTACAGGCTCTTCGGGAAGCTCGGGGAGCGGGTGCCGCCGCATCGGCTGGACCCCGAAGCCCCCACGGATAATCTCCTAGCCTATTACCTTGATCACTGCGAGGCATGGCGGGCCGAAAGCGCCGACCTCTGGGAGAAGATCAACCGGTGGGACGGAGTGCATACCTTCCTCGAGAAATGATTCTTTTTTTGGTAAATGATCCTCTTTTGGGTATTTGGGATCCGGACGGCCCGGATTGCGTCCCGACCCCCTCTCGGGAGAGCCCTATCGCCCCCGTTCCGACCCTGATCCTGTGACTATATTTTGGATGCCAAAGGGCAACTCCTTTCAAATCGGGAGCGGCATTCAACCATTCCGGAAACGGCCATGGATACCAAATCGACTCTTCTTTCCAACGGACCGCTAAAGACCACTCCCCTAGAGGTTGCGGCCCTCTCGCATTTCGAACAATCCGCTCCCCCATCCAGGGGGATTCTCCAGTCCGTGGTGCTCCTGCTTATGATGCCCCTGATTTCAGGGATCGGACTCGGCTCCGTGCAGATCTACCTGGGCTTAGGGCTGCGACCTCTGCCCATATTCGTGGTTTCCTCCCTGGCCTTGTTCATTTACGCCTTTAATCGCGTCACCGATCACGAGGAAGATCTCGTGAACGTTTCAGGCAGCGCGGATGCCTTGTACCGGAGCGCCGTCCTGCAAACCGCCATCGCGGGCGCGCTGCTGGCGGTCGCCAGCGCCTATGCTATTTGGCTGGGACGGTTCCATTGGATTTACGCCGCCATCCTGGCCATGGGGGTCGTCTACTCGTACCGCATCCTCCCCTGGTACCGGCCAGGCCGAGGGATTTTCCGCGAGCGGCTGAAGGCCATACCCTCCCTCAAGAACCCCTCCATCGCCTTGGCTTGGAGTCTGTCGATTTTTGTCGTTCCCCTCTACGATTCCCATCGCGGCTTGGGGGCCGCGAGTCCCGCCTTTTGGCTGCTAGCGACCGGCTATTTCTTCTACTACTTCCTAAATACCGTTTTCTGCGATCTCAGGGACATCGAAGGGGACCGGGCGGCAGGCGTCGTGACTCTCGCCAACGCCTTGGGGGTGGCAGGATGCTACCGCTGGATCGCCGCCCTAACCTTGGTTTGGTGCGGGGCAATAGCGAGCATCGCGGCCTCTACCCGATGGTTGGACGGCTCCCACGCGGCCTTCCTGATCGCCGCCTCCCTGGCCTATCCCTTAAGTGTCATCTTGATGCGGGAGACGATCCGCAATTCGGATTGGATTATCAACGTGACCATCGAGCTCGCTGGCGCGGTGTACGCGATAGGCATCGTAGCCCTGGTTTGGGCCGCTAAGCACGGCCTGCGGTTCTTCTCCTAGGGTCGTCGTCCAGCCCCGCCGTAGGGGCCGTGGCGGCGTGCCGGCGCAAGGGCAGGGCCAGCGCCCAAACCCGAAGCGCCCTTGGCCTAAGCGTCCACGCCCTCGGCCACCTCTTCCGCACGCCGACCTTCATACCAGATAGACCAGCACGTAAAGGACGGGCCATAACGTTCACGGAGGCCAAGCGACGTCCGCGGCCGCCGCATTGAGCTCGACCTGGGCGGGATCCTTGGCTCCAGGTATCACAGCAGTTACCTCCGGGCGGCGCAGGCACCAGGCCAGGGCCCATCGGGCCATATCCATACCGGCCGGAACCTCGGTGCGGCCGATTTCCAGGGCCTTCTCCATGCGGGCCGCCGCCTTGGCCGCATTTTGGGAAGAGCGCACGTCGTCGGCTGGGAAGATATGCCCAGGCCGGTATTTGCCGGACAGATAGCCACTGGCCAGGGGCACGCGCGCCAATGCCCCCAGCCTGAGGCGCGCGCAGGCGGGCAGTACGCGCGCTTCCGGCCCGTCGTCCAGGCGGTTATAGACCACCTGCACGGCACGGGCCCCAAAGCGCGGGGCGGCTTCGACCTGGGACAGGTTCTCGGCCTGGGAGCTGATGGAAACGCCCAAATGGCGGATCTTGCCGGCGCGCACCTGGGCCTGCAAGGCCGCCCAAAGCTCCTCACGGAAGAAGTCCGCGTCCGAACCGGAATGGAACTGATAAAGATCGACGTAGTCGGTGCGTAAGGCCCGCAGGGAAGCTTCCAATTGGACCGCTACCTGATCCACGGCCCAGGCCGCATCGCGTTGGTTGTGGCCCGTGAAGCGATGGCCGAACTTGGTGGCGATGATCCAATCCTCGCGGCGGCCCGGGAGGGATTGGCCGATCAAGGATTCGGAGAGATGATCCGGCCCGTAGCACTCAGCCGTATCGATCAGGTTGATGCCCAGCTCGCGGGCCCGCCCGAGGATGGCGCCCGCCTCGGCCGGTCCGTAGGCGCGCCCCCACTCCCCGCCGAATTGCCAGGTGCCCAAGCCTATCACCGAAACCTTTAAGCCCGTATCTCCGAGTTCACGATATCGCATGGGATTGGCCGTTCCGGATCAAGGGGAGGGTAAAAGGGCGCCCGATGCGTCGATAAGTCCGGTCTTCCCCGCCTTGGGCACTCTCCATAGTCCGGCGCGGAGCCCGCCGATCCGCGTCCGTTCCGCCGGAACGATAAGATGCACGCCCGCCGCACCGGACCATTTCACGGCGGTTTGACCCTCTTTCTGGGTCGCATAGGCCAGTCTGAACCATTCGGCGCTCCGCGCCACCGAAGCGACGCGGACTTCATCCAGGGATCCGCTGAAATAGCGGGTCACGCCGGTTGTGGTGGTCGTGCCGATGGTGGCGTACTCCGCCCCGATGCGCCAGCCCCCGGTCGAAGGCATCGCCCCGGTATCGGATGCGAACGACGACAGCTTCTCGCCGTTGCGGTACAAGGTCCAGGCGGCGCCATCGTATACACCGCCCAAATGCACCCACACGCCGCTATCCGAAGGCGACACCACCGAAGCGGCGTAATGGTCCTTGCCCGTCCAGACGCCGGCCCGGTAATCGAGCTTCTCTCCGATGCGCAACACGGTCTCGTAGGGTGCCGCCGGCTTGGGTGCCCCGCCATGGCAGATGATGATGCGATGCTTGTCCGAGCGGGCCCACTTGACCCACGCTTCCATGGTGATGACCCCCGTAATGTTCAAGGCCGCAGGGTTTCCGAGGGCCAGATAAGCACCTTTGGCCGCATAGGCATCGGCGGTATTGGGGAAAGACCGGGCGGCTCCGATGCGGCCGACCGGATCGGCCACGGTGCCGCTATCCTGGGCGGTTATGCCGTTAACCGAGGCATCGGCCGTGGAACCCATGTGCCAAACGCCTTGGAAGCCGTCCGCGGCGCCGAAGACGGCGGGCCCGGAGGAGCTGTCGGCGGCGGAAGCTTTGCCCCAATACGCACGCAGGTTGAGGATTTGGCCCGCCTTGACGGTAGGCAGTCGCACCCAGATCGCGGCCTTATGCCCGGCGGCATCCCAGGACTCGATCTGGTAGGGAAGATGGGTCCCGTTCTCGGCGGTGAATCGCAGATCGGAACCGTCCGGCTTGGCTTGGCTGAAAAGGTCCGCGGACTCTGCGCCCAAAGAAAGGGCCAAAGGAAATCC
>DAINDC010000376.1:0-5369 GCA_036732085.1 Fibrobacterota bacterium
CGACAAGGGGTTAACCTCCGTGTTTCCGCTTGGTCGGGAGCCGCACTCCTTTTCCTCGCGGTCCCGGTTTTCCATCCGGCCTGGGCGGCGCCCGTCAACAAATCCGCCCCCGCTCCCGCGAAGAAGGCGCCCGTTCCCGCGAAGCAGGCCAAGGCTGCGAAGTCGCCCTTGTCGGTGGATCTGCTGGATTCGGATTCCTCCGATACGGCATCCCAGATAACGGATCCCTCCGCCTCCCAAGCCAACCCGCCGCAGCCTTCCGCGACCGTGGCGGATTCCCTGAAGCGCGCCAGCTTGTCCCTGGACTGCGCGGGCACCGAGCATCTGGCCCAGGAAGTGCAGCCCATGCTTCGGGAGAAGAAGCTCAATATCGACAAAGCCGAACAGCAGATGCATGAGCTGGAGATGTCCGCCATCCTTCCCAGGTTCCAGGTGCAGACGGGAGTGGGTCCGGCGCCGGGCCTCCGGTTCGTATTGGACACCACCAGCCTGCGTTTCGCCAATGCCATCGGGGATACGGTTCCCGTAAGGCAATACCAGAAGGAATATGATTTCTCCAGTTGGGGCCCATTCTTCGGCATCGAGGTAGACGTCGCCCAACCGTTGAATATCTCCCGGTATCGGGCCGGTCACCGCGCCGCGGCCGCGCAGATCAAGGTCTCGGAGGCGGACTTCCAGAAGGAACGCATGGATGTCTCCGAGGATGCGCAAAAGCTCTACTACAACCGGGTCTATGCCGGCGTCATGTCCAATGCGCTCCAGGATGCATCCCATGAATTGGATCGGGCCCAGAAGAAGATGGAAGACCTGCTCGACAACGGCGACGAAAGCATCAAGCAGACCGATTTGTTGGAGCTCAAGGCCGGCAAGTTCACGCTGGAAAAAGCCAAGGGCGACGCTTCGCTCGGCATCGCCCGCGCCGATTTGGGCCTGCGTTTCCTGCTCCAGGTTGCCGATACCATGGACATCGCCCCCAAGGAGGCAAACCTGTTCGTGCGGCCGGAAGTCCTGCCGAGCCTGGACTCCCTGAAGATGCTGACCCTGCTCAACCATCCCGACCTCAAGCGCCTGGCCAACGGACTGGCGGCCCGCCGGGAATTGGTGCGCGTGGCCAAGGGGGAAATCGGGCCCGATATCTTCCTGTTCGCGACTTTCAATTATACCAAGGCATGGTCCACGGATCGGCAATCGGGCGGCAATGATCCTTTCGCGCGCGATCCCTTGAATCAGATCACCGGCGTGGGCGGCTTGGGTATGCGGCTCAATCTCAACTTCTGGCAGCGTTACGAGAAGGTCCGCAAGGAGAAAATCGAGCTGACTCAATTGGAACGCACCGAGGTTTATGCGGCCCGGGGCCTGCTCCTCAAGATGCAGGACGAATACGTGCAGATGCTCAATTGCCGGATCAATGTGAACGAAAGCCAGAAATCCCTGCGTGCGGCCGAGGCTTGGCTCAAAGCCGCGGCGATGAAGTACGATTTGGATCCGGGCTCGGCCAAGGATCTCTTGGGGCCGTATAAAGCAGCCCTCACCGCCAAGAAAGATTATTTCGAATCCGTTCTGAACTACAATCTCGCGGTATCCAAGGTCATAAAATCCATCGGATGGACTCTGACTGATTATATTCATAATTTGAAACCTTCGACGCCGAAGGCATCGGAACAAAACGGCGGTTGACGCGGCTGCGGCCGGTCCCGGTAAAGGAGCAGGTTCATGCGCGGTTCTCGTTTCGGAATACTCAAAGGCATCGCGGCCCTGGCGCTGATCGGCACGGCCTTCGTGTCCCAGGCGGCCTCCGCGGCCCCGGGCGATCCGGTCGCCATCATCAAGAAGAAGGACGCCGAGCTGCAGAAGATGCTCCGCGACAAGGATTCCGCCAAGAAGACGGATCGGCTGAAGGTGCTCATCAACGGCATCTTCGATTTCGAGGAGCTCGGCAAGCGCGCCCTGGGCCCGGAACTCTGGAAGACCATGACTCCCGCGCAACAAAACCGTTTCGTCAAGGCCTTCAAGGGCATGGTCGAGAACGCATCCGTCAAGAAGCTCGAGGTCTACAAGTCGGATTCCACGACCTACGATCCCCCGGAAATCACGGGCGGCAAGGCGAACGTCACCAGCCATGTCTTCACCAACGGCACGGAGTCCATCGTAACCTATAAGTTACAGGTCGAGGATGCCACCTGGAAAGCCTGGGATCTCATCATCGACGATTTGAGCACCGCCCGCAACTACGGCGAGCAGTTCCGGAAAATCCTGCAGACGTCCAATATGGACGGACTCATCGCCAAGCTGGAGAAGAAGAGCAGCGAGGTTTCCGACGGCAAGTCCGCGGACAACCTGAAAACCAAGGCCACGCCGGGAGCGGGCGCCAAGAAAACCTCCGCTTCATCCGCCAAAAGCACCGGCCCTGCCAAGGCTGCGGGATCGACTTCGGCCCCGATCGCCAATCCCTGATCGGAAGGAATGAGCATGGTCTGGGTCTGCATCGCCCTTTCCATCCCTATTCTTTTTTGCCTGCTGGCCTATCTTCTCAAGTTCCACCTTGCCCTGGAATGGCGCTCGCCGGCCGGGCTCCAGACCACGGCGGGCATTTCCTTCCTGGGATACCGGAAGGGATTCGAGTTCAAGCGCGCGGATTGGTTCGATGCGCAGGAAGAATCGGCCGAGCACATCGACCCGGTCGATCAAAGAGACCCGGCCTCGCCTTCGATTCCCGCAAACCCGCAAGATCCAAGCTTGCGCGGACAAGCCGGCTTCCTCCTGATTCCATCGGGGTTGAGCCGCAAGCTGGCGGCCTTCAAAAAACATTTCCGCCAGGCCGCCTTGAAGTTCGCCCTCGATCTATCCGTATGGCGCGCGCTTTTCGCATATACCACCCGCTCGGGTCGGCGTGTTCTGGGTCTGCTCCACCCTCGGCTGGAATACCTGCATGTGGGCATGGAAGAAGTTCTGATGATGGGTGGATTTGCCGCGGTCTGGTCTTCTTTGCGCGGTATATTTCCGGGCCTGGACTGCCCCGTTGAATATGGCTTCAATGAGCGCCCCGCTTCCGTAAAAATGAAGGTGGCCAGCCGCTTCACGGGCTGGGACGTCCTGGTTTTCGGGCTGCTTACCCTCTTCTCCTTCCCCTGGATCCGACTCGGCTCGCGGTTCATCCATAGCTGGCGAAATCCCCGCCTGAAACAGTGGCAACGCCGCCTTTTACTATTTTAGAGGCCCCATCCGGATTTTCCTCCCTCTATTTGGTCAGGGCAAGGGTCGGCGCGGGAAAGGATTGATCCATGAGCTTTCTGGAAAAAGAAGACGAAGGCAAGCAGTCCAGCGTTTGGGATTGGGTCGTGGGTATCGGCTTGGTGGTTGTCATCGGCGGCTTCACGGTCTTCTACCAGTACCAGAAACGCTCCTCCCACAGCCGCTTTGAGCAGGCCGATGCCCTCTACAAGGCAGGTAACCTCAAGGATGCGGGCAAGATGTACGAGGAGCTCAAGTCCGCCCAGTACCTCACCACCCATGATGACAGCACGATTTACGCGCGCATGGACACCATCGAGACCACCCGCGAACTGCAAGCCCTCCTGGTCAATCAATGCAAGGCCAAGGCCTCCGCCGATCCCGCCGCCGTCCGGGAAGCCCTGAAAGCCATCCGTTATCCGGAAATTCTTTCCGATGAAGACAAGGGTTGGGTCGATTCGGTAATGGCCGCACCCATGCCCGTAGCGGCTCCGGCACCAGCCGCTTCCGCCTCGGCCCCGGCAACGCCCGCATCACCCGCTAAAGGTTCGGCCAAAGCTCCCGCCAAATCACCGGCCAAGCCTTAAAAGGTTTTCAACCGATTGGTCGGCTGCCTCAACTGGCGACCTAACTGCTTAGGCCGGCAAACCGGCTGCCTCAGCCGACGAACTGGATCCTAGCCCGCGACGGGCTCTTAGCCCGCGGTAACTCGGATGCGACGTATCTCCTCGCCCTCGGCCACCAGATCAATCCGATAAGTAAATCGCTGTCCCACCGGAAGCCGCTCCGGCCACTCCACCAGGCAAATGCCGCCCTGTTGGAAATAGTGATCCAGCCCTATCTCCTCCCAATCCGCGCCCGCTTTGAGGCGATAGAGATCCATATGGAAAAGGGGAATCGGCCCGGGATATTCATGGACCAGGGCATACGATGGGGAATGCACATCGCCCGCATAACCCAACCCCCGCGCAATCCCCCGGCTGACCACGGTCTTACCCGCCCCCAGATCCCCCCGTAACGCCACGGTATCCCCCGGCTTCAAGCGACTGGCAAATCCCATAGCCCAGCCTAAGGTCTGCTCCTCGGAACCAGAAACCAACTCTTCAATTCCCATAGACCCAGAGTCCGCTCTCATCCCAAGGCTTTATCCCATTCCAAATTTTTCTCCCCTTCCAACGAACGCTCTTAAGCGCGCCTTTCCATTGAGGGGGAATTTAGATTTTTCTTCTGATTTTCCCGCCGGAATAGGGGCCCCTTGGGCCTGCGGGCGGGCGAGGGATTCCCGGCGAAATTGAAGCGAGAACGAATCGGGGTGAGGCAATGGCTCAATGAATCGAAAGTTCGCGGAGCAGGGATTTGATTGGAGGCAGTCTCGCGAACGTCCCTCATCCCGGTTTGTTCAACAGCCCCACAGCCAAGACCAGCTTCGCCTGAGCCGGAAACCCCTCGCCCGCCCTCAGACCCAGCGATCTTTATTTAGGCGACAAAGTCACAAGCGGAACCAAAAGCTCCTCGATGGAAAGCCCGCCCCCCACCATCTGCCCCTTGAACTGGGTCACGAAGTACTGGAACTTATTCGGATAGACGAAGTAGTATTTGTCCTTGGCGATGGCATAGGCCACCTCGCCCACCTCGCCCGGCAGGCCATATTGCACCGGGGTTTCCACGAACAAGGCATGCCGCTCGTCGCAGGAGATATTCTGGCCGATCTTCACGCGGGGATTCGGGGTCTTCTCCTCCTGGCAGAAGACTTCCGCCGGGGAGTCCACCAGGACCGTACCATGATCGCTGGTCAGGATGACATGCCGCTTGCGCTCCGAGAACATCTTCAGGATCTCGAAAAGCTTGGAAGACTTGAACCAGATCTTGGCCAACTCGCGGAAGCCTTTCTCATCGGGCACGATTTCCTTCATGAGCGGGCTCTCGCGGCGGAGCTGGTTGAGCATGTCGAAGAATTCGACCACTACGGTGAGCAACGTATCCTCATCGTACTTGTCGATCTCGTCGGCGAGCAATTGGCTGTCTTCCGGCTGGCGCAGATGGACGATTTTGGGATCCTCGATATCGATGCCGTTGATGCGCAGGTTGATCTTGAGGAGTTCGCGTTCGAAGGGCGCCTTGTCGTCCTCGTCCTGCAT
>DAINDC010000377.1:0-5361 GCA_036732085.1 Fibrobacterota bacterium
TGGTGGAGGCGACCTGTCTAGAGTTCGGCGTCAAATACTCCGAACACAAATCCTTCCGCGCAGGCCTAGCGTCGCACTTCCGTTGGTTGCGACGTATGGGGTCGGCCACCTAGATGACTGGAGCCTCATTCAGATTACCGTGTGTCCAAACCTGTTAGGGCACCCTAGAACCCTGGGTTAATGGAAACCCCCTCGAAGCGGCTTCATTAAAAAACGCCTTCGCAAAATCTGAAAGTTCCAGGTTCGCCACGGTAGGCTTTTGCGAAAGCCCTTGGATGATCTCGCCTTGCCGTCTTTCATCGACCACCCCATAACTAAAAAAAGTGGTCATCACTTTCTCATGCCCAAGGTTTTGACTCCAAGCCTTGAATTCCTCCGGAGTCCTACAAGACTTTTCCCCAAGTTGGACCAACATATTTCTAAGGCTATGTGGGTTAAAATAGGGTAATCCGGCTATTTCGAAGGCATTTCGGAAAATCTTTCGAATCGGGGAGGCATTGCTCCAATGCGCCCGCTTGACCCCCTCGACTTCAAACCGTCGGGTTTCTCCCACCACAATTTCCGTGGCCGGAAATACGGGATCGTCATTCCCCCAAAGACAGTCTTTGCGAAGATACAAAATCCAATCGGTAACTAATTGGAGGGTACCCCCACCTAAGGGCGCAAAATAGGTTGGGAATGTCTTGGAAAACTTGGTGTTAACCTCCCGGGCATCCTGGAACACCAAGCCTTTTTCCAAGTCGATATGTTTTAGCTTCAAGGAGGCTACCGCGCCGTCTCGTGCCCCCGTTATCATGGTAAAAGCAATAAGGGCCCGGTTTCGTCGCTCTATCACCGAGGCATCCGGCATTGAGGCAAGCACCTTTTGCATTTGCTCCAAGGTCGGGAAACTCCTGTTTCGCCGGGCAGTTGCGATCCGGTTTTCCTTCTCCGACAAGTTGAAATATTCGGTATCCGAGAATTGGAACCCTGACTTATAGCCGGGCCGTCCGCAAACCCATTGGAAAAAGGACTTGAGTTGGCCAAGGGATGCCCGGGCCGTTCCAAGGGACAACTTTTCCCCGGTTACCTTGCTTACCTGGGTCACAAGACTTTGCTTGAACGCGACGGCTTGGGCGTGATGGAAATCTTTGAAATCCTTATACCGATGGAAGGATTCAAAGCGGGATATGGCCTTGATCACTGCATCGAGGCTTTGTTCATTCTGGCCCTTCGCATGCTTCAGGAAGTGCAAATATTCGCGTTTCACCCTTTCATTTTTTGGATTCAAGGCCCTGGTATTTTTCATGGCGTCAACCTGCTTTCTTGAAGTCACTGTTTAGGGTGGGCGGATAACCCTCAACTATTTGTGTTCCCGGGCTTGCTGGATTGAAACGTCCAAATAGCCCTTTAGCTGGCCCAAGGCGGCAACATTGATGCAGCGGTTCATCACGGTGCCGCAATCCGGGCAAAGGCCAACAAGATTCCCGATTGGCCCGTTCCTGGGTTTGAAATCAACCATCCCAAGGTCCGGCTTTTTGGGGCTCCGGCACTTCAGACAGAAGATTTCCCAGACCTGGCATTTCTGTTTTTTAGCGGCACGATTTTCCTGAAGGAAGGCTTTAAGATCCACCCCTAGAACCAGGTAAGGCCGTCGATTGTCAATCAACGGTAACCCATCCTTGATCCACCGGAGAACGGTATTTTTGTGAACTCCAAGCAGGACGGCGATTTCCCCGGGATCATAGTTCCGGTGGATCTTGACGTGCTGATGGTTGGGACGCTTCCGGGTTCGTTTCATAACCGGAACGCTCCTGCCCGAATCCAAAGCGGACATCGACCTTGCCCGGAAATCACGGTTTCGCCTTGCGACCCTGGGTAATCCGGCCCTCAAGCCATGCTTGAACCTCGGATTCGACCCAACCCACGGAACGGGTACCCAATTGAACCTGACTGGGAAATTCCGTCCTGGAAATGAGCAGGTAAAGGGTGCTTCGTGAAAGTCCCGTGCGCTCGATTACGGTTGGAAGCCTTAAGATGATATGCGGCATTATTGAACCCCTTGGAATGAGAGTGACTCTTACGGGATTCAAGCTAGTGGGGCGATTGGGGCGGAAATCTTTTCACGCCGAGGCCTGGCATGGGCACAATGGCGTCAAATGAACGATAAGCCTGATGAAGGACCAGGATTGGATTTTTGTTACGGCATGAAACGGCCGGGATATTGGCCAAAACGAGGTAGATTCGCCGGATTAGTGGCGCGGAAAAATTTCAACCCACTTTTTTAAATGGCGTCGGATCGTGTCCGAATTCGTGCCCTTCCACTTCGGTAATCGGGAAATATGCTGGGCGATTTCCCGGTCCGAAATATTTGGATGCGTGGCATGATACCCTTTAGCAAGCCTCTGCCATTCCGCATATCTTTTTTGTGTGTCCAGCTTCCGGGATTCGCGTTTCGCTTTGGTAGGCTTGTATCCCCTTGCCTCACTGGACCCTACGGGATGGTCCGCAAACCAAACCAATTCCTCGCGATTGACTTCGAGGCCGCTTTCCGTCAAGGTCACCAACTCCCGGACCGGTTTTTGGTGGCCGACGATTTCAAAGCAAGGATTTGGACCAAGGTGGAGATTCAATTCACCCCGTGCGCCGGTCCCCCGGATCATGCCTATGTTCCAGTCGGTAACCGGGCCCTCCCCTATCGGTCTAGGCGCGGATGGCATCCCAAGAACCCGACTGACGGCGGAAGCAAATAACGGCCCGGTAAATTTCCACTGGAGAAGTTTTTCCAAGGGCACGCGAACACGTCCGATATTGACCGGCTTATCGCAAGAAATGAACGCCCTGGAAGGCTTCCCTTCCTGGCCCGAAAGGACATGCACCGGCATGAAGCAATTGCTCTCGCATCCGTCGCAATCCAAGGAATTGGCGGGCTTTACCGCCTTGATTACCCGGTCCTTTAGAAGAGCGTCAAATACTCCTTTTGGCCATTCCAAAACTTGGGATTTCCGAAAGACCAACTCCCCGGTTTTTGACGTGGCAAGAGCGGCTAAAAGGGTATCAAGTACGTTACCCGCATTCATGCGGCCTCAGTGAGCGCTACCGGCGGGCTCACGGGTTCTATCCCGGATTGCGAAAGCATTTTCCGGATTATCAAATCCCTTTTATCGTGCTTGAGGGAACAGGAATTGGGCCAACTGATTTCAAAGGACCGTGTGGGCACCCGATTGGAATTTGGGTTCGGTGCGAAGGTGACGAGAAATCCCATTTGCGTAATGGACATTTGATCCACCGGTAGCACGGCTTTGATGGTATCCAGTAGATCAAAAATCGCCATGTCGTCATTGGCCGGATTCACTTCCAGGGTAATCCGCTCCTCCTTGCCGAAGGCTTTCAACCGGATCTTTCTGACGGCCACGGATTCAATCCCGGAATCGGGGTCAATCACGAAATCAAATTCCGTGGAAAGGACTGGCTTTAAATCGTAAATCCGATCATCTTTTTCATCGGGTCCAAGTTTATCATGCAGGATGATTTCGGCGAACATCTCTTGCAGGTCCGGAACCGGTTTCCGGTCCCCCGATAAAAAAAGATCCAAGGTGCCGTCTTCCTGGGAATAGACGAAAATGATTTCAAAGGCTGGATTCCGGGGGCGGCGCTGAAAATCCTGGCCCACCCATTCCACCGAGGCCTGGGCATAGTCCTCCGGATAAGCGAAAAAATAATCGAGGCTGTTTCGGCGATAGGGCTCCACCCTACAATTCCTGCCTCGGCCTTGCATGGTATTGAAATAATCACCTATCCCCCGTTCCAGTCTTTGAAGATCGGCGAGCCCAACGCGTGCAGGCTTACGCGGAAGATTTTTCCTTTTTCTCCAATAGGACCCGGGAAGGGTATCGGCATGATGGAAGGCCAATGCACCTCGCCAAAATTTCGGTCGTTCCAAATAGGTCCAAAAGGCATGTTCATGAAAACCCGTCAGGGATGCGAATTGAATTGCCAAGTCTTCCCCATGCCATTGGGCTTCGTCTATGATCGCCTTCGATCCCTTTTCCGAGGCCAGATCGTCTATGTCTTGAAAAAGGCCTTCTATTTCGTTCCGGCTTGCTTCGGGGATTTGCAACCAGGCTTGATAAATGGGATCTATCTGGGTTTCGCCCAAGGCTTCGAAATCGAGTCCGACCAGCTCATTCCGCTCGGCAAAAAATCGTTTCAAGTAGCGGTTGGGGGCTTGGCGGAAAAAGCGTTTCGGTTGATAGTGCTGGGTCATTCCATCCATCCATTCGGGAGCGGGAGCCGATTCGAGAGTCTGAAATCATTTGTGACAAAGTGAGCATTAATATTACCGGGCTGCAAGTTTTCGACACGAGGCGAGACCATACCGAACGGGTCAATTCCGCCTTGGGGGTCCCCTTTAACGACAAAACCCGTAGCGGTTCTACAAGTTGAATTGCTATGAAAACGGCTAAATCTGTTCAAAAAATGCTATATCTAAAGCCCAAACTGGTAATTTGATCCGATTTCCCCTTTCCCCCGGTGGAGCTCAAAACAACGTAATGCCTACACTCAATTGGATCGGTAAAGAAGCCGTCGTCAACCACCACCACCAAGTGCCCTTTCACCTCCTTAAAGACGTTCCCGATCTCGCTTGCGGTAACCCCGGAGAAGGAAATCTTATCGTGCAGGGGGATAACCTTGTAGCCCTGAAGGCATTGCTTCCCTACTATGCTGGTCAAGTGAAGTGTATCTACATCGACCCGCCTTATAATACGGGGAATGAAGGATGGGTTTATAACGACAATGTGAATAGCCCATTGATGCGTGAATGGTTAGGCAAAACCGTTGGCAAAGAGGGTGAAACCTTGGACCGGCACGATCGTTGGCTATGTATGATGTACCCTCGGCTCGCCTTACTGAAGCAGTTTCTTAAAGTGGACGGCGCAATTTTTGTGAGTATCGATGATGTTGAAGTCGGCCAGTTACGTCTGCTAATGGACGAAATTTTTGGGGCAAACAATTTATTAGCGAATTGCGTATGGCAGAAAAAATATACGAGGGCGAATGACGCCAGGTGGTTTAGTGATAACCACGATCATATTTTGGCCTATGCACGATCAAAATCAGATTTTAAAATCGGAAGAATTGAACGCGGTGAAGCGCAAGATAAAGCATATAAAAATCCAGACAACCACCCACTCGGACCTTGGAAACCAACTCCCTTGCATGCGAAAAGCGGCAAAGATCGTTCTGAATACACTTTTCAAAATGGCTCTTCTTGGCAGCCCCCCAAAGGAACTTTCCGAAGGTTCAACGATGAATCCATGGCACGGTTAGATGAAAATTCTGAAATATGGTATGGAACAAAGGGGGACGCCGTTCCCCAGC
>DAINDC010000378.1:0-5359 GCA_036732085.1 Fibrobacterota bacterium
CATCCATGCCGTCGGTGGAGGAATTGTCATAAAAGATCCGCAGCTTTTTGATTTGGGTCACCTTGTGATCGGCGGGATCGGGGAGGTCGCGGCGCACCAGTTGGTAGATGTAATCCTTGGGCTGAGTCCCGGGCTTCGTGTCCAACGCCTTCACATCGAAGCGCTCCCGGAAGAAAAGGGGGTTCCCGGAACCGTCGTAATAATCCACGTAAATATTGCGGGGGAAATCATTCGCGGCCACGTGGAAGGGAGTAATCTTGACATCCAAATACCCGATGCGCTCGGGTGTGTGGAACTCGAATTCGACCTTTCCGTTCAGAATGGTCTTGGAGTCGTTTTGTTTCAGGATATTGGTGACCGTGACCTTGGGATAGGTGATGGACGCCCCCGGCAACAGAAAGAGATCCTCGTCGCCGATGCCCGGGATGCGGCTTCGCGAGGGGAAATCATGATAGCCTTTGAAATAATCCGAGCGTCCCGTGCCGAGGATTTCCGTGATTTTGCCGGTGGAAAACCGCGTGGCGAAGGCCGTGGAGAAGACCGAATCCGGATACTGCGCCAACTGTCCGATGCCGTAGTCATACTCGGTGCGTTGGGTGAGGCCGATATCGTGCTTGATGAGTTGGCGAACCCGGATACTGCCGCCCTTGATTGCCAAATTGCTTTGCCGCGCCCAGGCCACGCCGAAGCGCTCATTAGCCCGGGAGCTGTCGATTTCCCAGGTTCTATCCTTTAATTTTTTGGCCGTGGATCGGAATTGCGTCGTCAGGCTGTCCATCAACAAATCCGTTTGGATGCGATAGGCGCTGTAATTGCAATGCCAATACGAGTCCAGGGAATCGGTTACATAATGACCCGTCCCGTTGCGGCTATTCCCGACCCACTTTGGCACGACGCAGCAATCGCCGCTGCGTTCACAGGCACCGGTTTTGACGTCGTTGTTCGCGGCGTCCTTGGCATGCGCCTGGGCGTCATAAAGCGGGTCGGTGATGCCCGTGACCAATTTGATATTCTTAATCCGCGCCGAGCCGACGAGGCTGATGCTTCGCGTCCTGTCGCACGAGCCGAATTTAAAAAACCCTAGATTGACGCCGCAGCCGATGTCGGTGACCAGGACTTGCTGAAGGTTAAAGAACATTTCCACGCCGGGGACAAATCCCTTTTTCTTGACATAGTCCATGTTCTGTTCGCTACCCTGGTCCGTATAAACCCAATCGCCCTTCAACTGATCCAACCGGTCGCAATAGATCTGCCATTTTTTGGGGAGGAAATACAAGCACGCGTGCGTGGAATCATTGTCACATGCGCCCCAGCGCATGCCCAAGGCCATGTTGTTATCCGAATAATCTTCGCCATAATATTGATCGCGTTCGTACATCACATCCATGATTCCGCCGGAGGGGTCGACGATTTTGTTCAAGCTCCAGGACGCGGCATTATCCGCCGAAGCCTGGACGGTTTTAAAATTGCCCGCACCGCCGAGGGGATTGAAAAGTCCCCACTCATCCTGTTTCTCGGATGCGGCGCGGATGGTTTCCGCGCGATCGTCGCCCACTAATTGCACCGGCGTCGCGGATGGATTTTGATAATAGAAGCGGAATGGAGGCAGACTCATGCTTTCCGAACAGTTCACGCCCGAACACGCCAATTCGGTGACGGACTCGAGTTTCAGCTTGCCTTGCAGAACCGTATCCGGCCGCGTGGTATCCGGGGAGACGTTTTCCAAACCACGACCCGTCGGATAGCTCACCCGATGCCGCGCCACCAGATCGGTGTCCTGGTTGACGAAGGCATAGGAGTTTAAAGTCTTGGGTTGGATGTCGTTTTTATAGTTGAAGACGAACCGCTTGAACGGGGAGTCGGGCGTCCTTTTGTCGGCAATGTCCAAATGCGTTAAGTAGCGCATCTGGTTGGCGCCATGTTCGTGGTTGAAGTCCACGAAATCATTGAACGTCAATAAGGGCTGGGTGGCTACCCCGTGGAAGTCACCGCCCCCGCCCGTCAATTTCAAAATAACGGACGAGTCCTTGGAGAGAATTCCGGGGTGATCCAAATCGAAATTCGCGATATAGAGACTGTCGTTGATTCCCGAGTCCAAGCGGTAATCCGTGGAGACGATGCCGGATACCTTGATGACATGGTCCAGCACGATTTTATAGGGCCCGAATTGGAGTTCATCCCCCCGCGCTCTCACGATGGTATCCACATAGGCCGCGAACATTTTACCCTCCCGACTATAGCCTTCTCCGACTGCCGGGGGCGGAATGGGATCTATGATATATCCCGGCTGAGCGAATGTGATATTTCCGCTCGTATCGGGCATTTTGAATTCATGAAGAAGATATTTCGAGGGATAGGTGGGGAACATCGGGTCTCTTCCTGGCGTGGTCCATCGCATCGTATCTTGCGTCGAAATGCGGCTCATTCCCGTCACAACGATTTTCTTGTGGGTCATATTCCGGATCTGTTCCGCCGTCGGCTGGATGTCCAAATAAATTTCGGAAATGGAATACTCCACGGGGTCATTGTTCCATGTCAATTTGGAAATGAATTGCGTGGTCGTGGAATCCTGACGATAGAGGTAAGCGGAGTTCGAGATGGGATGCAGGGAATCCACGATTTTATGAATCGGAAAATTCGCTCCGACCACGATGGGAATGCCTTCCCGGATTTTTTCGTAGATCGAATCCGGTTGATTCGGCTTCAGGGAATCCGGGTTTCCGCTCTTTTTGTAATCCCCTCGCCAGTTGAATACCCATCCTTTGCCGTCGATGCGCGGCATGGAATCCACGTCGTTCAAATGGAAGACGGCCTGATGCGTGGCGGTCTCAATGGATTGCAAGTACACCAATTCCTTGACCCCGAAGGAGGCTTGATACAATTCGGAAAGGCAGTTCTCCGGCGTCATGCCGTTTTTTTCGATATGCAAATTGGGCAAGGAATCGTTGGGCAGTCCCGGCGGTGCATAGGGCGCCCGCCAGGCATAATGCGTGGGCTCGGTATAATGGAATTTTACCTGGTAGCCGAAATTATGATCCATGCGGGTCGAGTCGAATTGAACAAAATCAGCGCCGCGAATCTCCGTCAATAGCCATTGCGTCGCATAAGGATTGGTGCTCATGGTATAGGAAAAGGTATAGGTGCTGGTTCGGCTATGGTCGGCCGTGTCGCACGCCGTTTTAAAATTAGGTGAATCAAACAGGAAACTCGAGATGGAACCTTTGACTAATTTCCCGAGGTTATCCACGATGGCGGACACGGGATGATCCTGCCAATTGCCCCACAGGTCCTTGAGCAGATCGACGATATTATCGTTTTCCTTGGGATCATGGCGATCGATGAAGGCAGGACCTCCCATGGGCTTATTGGTCGTGTAGTTAGCCGTGAGCAGGCTGCGTACGGGTTGAGTGAAAAAATATTGCGTGCCGTCGGGATTGGTGATTTTGAACCCCTGCAAGCGGCCGATATTGGAATTGTCCTCCAAGATGGGCTCGATGCGCCGAACGCTGACGATGGGCTCATCCCAGTTGGCCATGGCGGAGGAATACGGGGAACGGCTCCAACTCCGAATCCGTTTCCGCATCAAAAACGCAGCCAAATCCCCACGACCTTTCTTGGTCGTTGACGTATAATCCTCCGGCTCGAAGTATCCGCCATTTTCGCCCAGAAAGGCGAAGACCATGCGACTGCGGAATTTCTTATTCAAATCCAGATTGGCATTTTGGTTTCGGGAGAATATTAGGCGATTGCCTTCATTCAAATGATTGGACTGCAAAACGGCATAGCGCGAACAAAATTTAGACCGCGCCTTTAAAAAGCGGCTCGATGCCGTTTCCGCGCCGACATAATTGACATTCAATGTGTCCGTGGCGGTTTTGTCAAAGCAGTAGTCATAAGCATAGCGGGTGAATTTCGCCGAGTCGACCGTGTCGGCCGCGAGGTTAAAGTCCGCCAGGAGTTGATGTCTTTTATTGCGATTCGTCGGTTGGGCGTCTTCCTTGAGCAAATAAAAGAGCGGATTCGGATTTTGCCGCACATCGCCCGTGCTCAAGTCGTTGCCGTTCACGCCTCCCAATTCCTCGATGGACATGTACATGTCATGTTTGGAAAGCCCGATGGCCCGGAACGCCCCGCTGATGCCTTGGGCGTTGACTTCAAACATATCGAACCCCGGGAACAAGTGGCCTTCGCTGGGATTGCCCACATGGTCGAGGCTTTTGCCTTTAAAATTCCAGTTCCAGGGGATTTGCCCGGCCCCGGCGGCGCCGGAGGAGGTTCCGGAAGAAGCGGTCGTCGCCACATCCTCGGAGGGTCCATCCGCGGCAATGGCGGGACCGGCCTGGTACAAGTAGCCATAAGAATGTTCCGAAGTGGCTTGGCGAATCCAGCTTTCATAAAGAGTCTGGGAATAACTCCAAAGACCTGGAATCGAAATGCCCAGTGTTTTGCCGCCGCTACTTTGTCGATTATCCGATGCGGCGGTAACCCCTAACCCGATGCCACCACCCACCGAGACGCTGGCTGAGAAGCCTCTGGAGCTGAGATTGACCGAACCACCCACATCATTGTACGACGCGGAAATGGATGCGCCATTCGCTCCTCCAGCCACGCCGACATTGGTACTGCTCGTGACGGACTCCAAGCCCTGATCGTAGGTTGTCATTCCGAATCCGGCTTGCGCCGAGGTCATTTTTCCATTATCTACGTGCACGCCAATGGAGGAGGAGGCTGTCGTTCGAGTGCCGTCATCGCCGGACCAGGAATAAGTAGGGCCCACGCCCGCTCGAAATCCTGAAGCGGTAATTCCAATACTACCGCTGACTCCCAGTCCATTCGCCGTTGCCGGGTCGAGTCCCGCGCTTAATCCAATTCCATCCGTTCCAAAACTGACTCCCATTTTAAAAGGTCCTGCGGAAAAAGCGGAAATGGTCGCATTAAGACCATACCCCGAATAACTATTGTAGCTCATGTTCAGGCCCACGGGGCCGTAGGAAAGGGTCAAATCCACGCTCATGACCGAGGTGGAGCTGAACGCGTACACAAAGGCCAAATCCCCGCCATGGGATTGGTCGTCCGGGGTACCCCGCAGGTTACGGTTGATGGCGCCTCCGGCATTGAGCGTCCACCCCAATCCCACCCAGGTGGCTTCTTGATTGGGGCCGATTCCGGCATGATACGACATGGAAATGGGAAAGTTCCCATAGGGGCCCGGCACCTCGGAGAGCGGCAAGCTGTAGGAAAAATTTCCCGTGTTCAAATTGACCACGTCCGGCGCGTCGGCGGGTTCGAACTGAACATATTCGGGCATGACCGGCCCGCCCTGCAAGGCAAAGGACAGGCCGACGGCGCATACGAGGAG
>DAINDC010000379.1:0-5350 GCA_036732085.1 Fibrobacterota bacterium
CCGCCGCCATGCCTTTGAGGAAGGGCATGCCCGGTCCGCCGCAACCGTGGGTGGAAAGGCCCAGCTTGGGCGAGCTTGGCGGCTCCTTGGCCAGGACCCAGGTCTTGGTGGAGTTCCACTGGTAATTCCACACATGCGGATCCGTGGTCCCGTCCGAATGGGCCACGTCCTGGCCGGCCATGTTGGAGTGGCCGATGAGGAGGTAGACGACGATCTTATCCTTGGCCACCTCGGTGCCCCCCAGGGACAAGGCTTGCGCCAATCCCGTCGAGAGCAGAAACGCGAGTCCGAGGTATTTTTTCCGGTTGTTCATCAGTTGCTCCAGTGTGAATGAGAATGTAAAGTCGGCTGGCCGTGCTTGCTTCTCGTTTTTTGGGGCGAAACCGGTTACTTTCCGGCCCTCCAAACCGGTTAGTGGTAAAAGCGGCGAGGGAACCGCGATTTCCCGTCATAAAGGGCAGTTCACAATTGTGAAAAAAAGTTCCGGGGGTTTTCGACCAGGAGGGTTCGGACTGCTAAATTCACCTATGTGAATAATAAGCGGTCAAAGCCGGAGATACCCCGACCTTAATTTGAGCTCGTGGCGTAAATTGGATTCAGGCCTTATATTTTGGCATGCTGGCCGGATGGTAGCGGTGTCGGACTCTTCGAAGCCGGCCGTTTTTGTCAGACATTGTTGCCGGCCATTCCATGAATGGCCAGGCGTAGGCGGTTCCAGGGCGGGAACCGCGGTAAACCAGAAACAGGATTTCGCATGAGAGCCTTCAGATTCGGGGCCTACCCCCTGGCCAAAGCCGTACTGGCCCGGGCGGCTGTGATGGCCGTAATTGCCCCGCTAGTCGTACTGGCCGCGGCGGCCTTGCTGGCCGGTTGCCAGGACCAGGGTAGCACGCCAATTACCATGCCCCCGGTGGTCTGCGACGATCCGAGCCAAGTGGTCCTCTCCGGCTTCACCCCCACCGCCCATAACCGGCCCCTCCGCCTGCGGGGCGCGCTGGACACGCTCGCGAAGGTCAAATGGGCCAGCGGCGATTCCGTGCGGTCCTTCTTCGGGGGCCGGGACATGAAGCTCGTCTTCACCCTCAGCCAGAACATGTACATGCTGACCTATCAGGACGGGACGCCCACCGTCACCCGCCTGTCCCATGGCGACGAAGGCATCTACGGGGGTCTGGGAGCGATTAACAGCCCCCTGTTTTCGCCGGGCGGCAAGACCTGGATCTATTTCTCCAACTTGGCCAACCTCCTCCAGTACGATAAGCAATGCGGCCGGATCCCGGGCGATACCTACCGCAAGGAGGTCCTGGGCGATACCGGCATCGGGCCGTTCGAAGCCACCGGCATCGCCGGGTCCTACCGCGGCGGCATCTCCAAGGACGGGCAATGGGTGGGTACCTCCTATGCTACCTCGACCCTGTTCAACATGGCCGATAAGTCCACCCGGATCCTGGCGGACGGCTTCCAGCAATGCAATCCGTCCATGAATCCCTTCGCGCCGGGCAGCACGCATTCGGACTATATGATGGTCCTGGCCTTCGGCGGGACCACCTACCATCTCATCGACGGCAAGACCTTCATGGAAGGCCTGCACGAGAACCTGTGGATTTACAATCATGACGACAAGATCGTCTGGCGCGCCCGCCGTCCGGATACCACCGCCTACCAGCAATGGGACAAGCCGGAATGGTCCACGGATCCCCAGTTCGCCACCGCCATCGCGATGTATCCCGACGGGGAAACGGGCGACCTCTATGTGGTCAAGATCGGCGACCTCGCCAATGCGGCGGAAGATACCTTGGCCCAGGCCCAGGGCTTCCTCAAGATCGGCGCGGGCGGCTTCAACAGCGACGTCTTTTCGCATCTATGGGTGGCTCCGGCCGATACCACCAAGGCGCCTTGACCGTAATTTTCTAAAGGAAGAATCAGTGATGGGAAACCGACCTTTGCTCTCCATGACCCGCAGATATTTCCGGCCCGCGCTCCTCTTGGTGGCGGCCGCATTCCTGATCCTCCATGAAATGCACGCGGCCCGCAAGGGCTTCGGGGAAGAGGTGGCGGTATGGAACAATATCGGCGGCTGCGGCAGCAGCGGCGGCGGGGCTGCTGCCGGAGCGGGCAAGTGGGTCGGCCGCGGCGTGAGCGGCGGACTGGCCGACGTGGAAATCCTCTCCAATAGCACCCTCGGCGGGGACTACCTGTATTTCGCCCTGGCGGGATCGGCCACCCTCCATTTCCCCGCCCATCCGACCTATACGGTGGGGATATCGGACGCCTTGAAATCCAACCACTTCGAATATTCTGGCTATAAGACGGCGGAGGATTTCACCTCCCTGCAGCCGCGCACCACGGGCGGTTCCGGGGATGTGGGCCTCTCCCTCAACAAGCTGTTCGGGAACGAGAACGAGCATTCCCTCGGCCTCTCCGTATCGTTGCCCACCGGCCAACACGATATCAAGCGCTTGCATCTCAAGGGCTTCAATGCCGGCAGCGATGATATCCGCTGGATGAATCCCTTCGTGCAACCGGGTTCCGGCCTCTACAACCTGGGACTGAGCTACGAGTACACCAAGACCAAGGATTGGGGCCTGCTGGTCTTCGGAGGCAGCTACACTTCCGCTTGGGCCTGGGACAACCAAGGTTGCCGCGATGTGCCCGGAGCCAGCCCCACGGTCAGCGAGAAGGTCTATAGTTGCCAGAATGCCTCGCCTTCCGCGCTCACCTGGAAGGTCTGGGAGCTGCGGCACCAACCATTCTACGGCGACGTGAAGGATTGGCAGGACAGCTACGGCGCGCCGGGCACGGGCGCCACCGGCGCGGACGGCGTCAGCATGTACGGCTATGTGGGGCATGAGGAGGAAAACTCGACGCAGAACGTAGGCCTCACCCTGTCCATCCCGCTTTCACCGACCTATTACTGGGAATACGGGCCCGCCGGGCCCAACTTCCCGCTCAGCACCCGCATCCGCACCAATGATTATACGCTCAAGCTCAGCACCGGCCTGGAAATCACCAATCCGAATTTCCCCATCTTCCTGTCGCTCGGCCTGCCGTATAAGCTCAATGACGTGGTGACGCGCGGCCGGTTGGTGGAGCCCCAGAATTATATCGCGACCGTGGGTATTCGTGGAACTTTCTTTTAAGAGCGGGACGTTCTTCTGAGACCACCTTTCCTGGTGTTTTTTTCCTAGTATTTTTTCCCTAGTTCTTTTCAAGAGGTCAATATCATGCCCAGGATAGCCTTGATCGGTTGCGGCGGTTTCATCGGCAGCCATTTCCTGGATGCCTTCCTGGCCGATCCCCAATGGGAAATCGAGGGCTGGGATTGGGAGTCCGGCAAGATCCGCCGGCACCTCGCGAATCCGAAGTTCACCTTCCATCAGGGCGATGTCTATGCGTATCCCGGGCTCGAGACGAGCCTCGCGGCCTGCGACGTGGTGATCGCCTTGGCGGCCATGTGCAATCCTTCCCAGTACAATGTGCGCGGGGTGGACGTCATCGAGAGCAATTTCATCCAGCCGCGCCTGGTCGCGGACATATGCGCGCGCCAGGGGAAATGGCTGATCCAATTCTCGACCAGCGAGGTCTACGGGCAGACCTTGGCGCATTGGACCGGCCAGGAGAATCCGCCGCGATCCGCCTACGAGCTCGATGAGGAAACCTCGCCGATGCTGCTTGGCCCCGTGACGGGGCTGCGCTGGAGCTATGCCTGCGCCAAGCAGATGCTGGAACGGTATATATTGGCCTTGAACCGGGAGCAGGCACTCGCCTATACCATAGTCCGCCCCTTCAATTTCCTGGGGACGCGCATGGACTACCTGCCGGGCCTGGAAGGCGAAGGTCTCCCGCGCGTCCTGGCCTGTTTTACGGCGGCCTTGGTGGACAAGCGTCCCCTGACCTTGGTCGACGGAGGGTATGCCCGCCGCACCTTCCTGGCCGTGGAGGAAGCGGTGGAAGCCTTGCGCCTGATGCTGGAGCGTCCCGCGATGGCTAAGCACAAGGTCTTCAACCTGGGGCATCCCGATAATGAAGTCACCATCCGGAGCCTGGCGGAATTGATGCGCGGGATCGCCGCCGAGCTTACCGGCGATGAGTCTTATCTTCACCATCCGATGGTGGACGTGCCGGCCCTGGAATTCTACGGCGAGGGTTATGCCGATTCGGATCGGCGCATGCCGCGGATCGATAGGGCCATGCGGCTATTGGGCTGGGCGCCCCGGAAAGGCCTGCGCGAAATCCTCCGCCACGTGCTGGAGGACGCCTTCCGGACCTACTTGAGCTTGTCGGCCCAGAAGGCCCAGTAACGTCCGCGTTTCTCCTTGAAGAAATCGTCCTCCATGGCGCCGGTCCAGGCTCCTTCGATGGGGGACAGGACCAGGTAATGGATATCGCCCACCTGGAAGGATTTCACGTTGCCGCCCACGTTCGCATCCTGCTCATCCTTGATGTCCGCCCGCGCGATACGCGGATTGTAATGGCCGACCAGGATGTCCGCATCGGCATAGGCGCCCTTGAGGACCTTGATCACCTTGTACTTCATGACATAGGCGTAGTTGTAGAGATCGTTGGCGGGGAAGGCTCCGGGAATTTCCACCAGCTTGGCCGTCATGACCAGTTCGCCCGCCACGGGCGGCTGGGCCGGGACGGGAAGGTCCGCGTCCGCATCAGTGGTTTGCGCGGCTCCTTTTGAAGAAGAGGATGAGGACGACGATGAGGCTGCCGACGAGTCCGCCGCCTTCTTATTGCAGGCAATCCCGCCCGTGACCCACGGCAGGACGATGAGGAAAAGGGACAACGGCAACAGGGTCGGCTTCTTCATGGATCTCCTTCTTGCGATTTCCGCTTTTGGGCTACGGGACGAGCAAGGCTTTCGCCGTCTTGGTTCCCGCGCCGGTCGTGTGCTTAATAACGGTCGTGAGCTTAATAATATAGGCTTTCAAATTTATTTCCGGGCGAGCCGGGTCGCCCGGGTGATGGTCACCGGAGGGTAGACCGTGTTTTTTAGCGGACCGGCAGGGACATCAGGCGTCCATTCATGGAGACGGACCGTATAGTTCCAACCTCATCCGGGATTAGCCCTAAAACCGTCATGGCGGAGCCATCCGGGAATCGTAAATTCGGATGCCGGCGAGCGGCCGGGTGTTTGAAATCCGCATCGAGCAAGGTTGAGGCGGGCGGGTCGAACCGCAGTTTGAGAAAGCGGGGATGATAGATATGCGCATCGGCCAGGTTCAGGTTCCAATCGGGCGTATTCACATTGTAGCTGACGAGCCAATCGCCGTTGGAGGAGAGGCTGGGGTGCGCCTTGGCATTATAGGTAATAAATTTTTTATCAGCTTTTTTAGCCTCATAC
>DAINDC010000380.1:0-207 GCA_036732085.1 Fibrobacterota bacterium
GTACTATGACTCCCTGGCCTTCACCTTGGATGCTTCCCAGGGCCCATACACCTACGTGTATAGCAGGATGGGGAACGTCAATACGGGGGATCCCGTCACGAGCTTCCGGGGGGACTCCGCGGCCTTTTTCCCACTCGACAAATATGCGGCGGCGGATCCCTCGGGGGCAGGGCATAATTTCGGGTTCTGCATGGAACTGCATACCAC
>DAINDC010000380.1:227-5344 GCA_036732085.1 Fibrobacterota bacterium
TGAGAATCACTCCAGCAGCCGCATGGTCACCAATATCAAGATGGCCTTGCCGACCGGAAATCCCGTGGCCAACTGGCGCCGCGACTACGGGAGCCTCGATTGACAGCCGAGGGCCCTTCCATGCAATCCCGAAAAGAATCCGGCGGGTTCGTGCTGGCCCTGACCATCATCCTCATCCTGGGGGTGACCGCCATTTCCGTGGGCACCATGTTCAACGGCAAGATGGGCCGCATGTCCGCCCTTAACTACAAGCATAAGATCCAGACCTTCACCGCCGCCGACGGACTCATGACCTTGCTCGCCCAGGAGCTCATCAACGGGAACAGTTCGAAATACATCGACAGCACGCGGGTGGGAAAAATCTTCGGGCAGGAATGGACCGGAATCACCGGCAATTCGGTTTCCGACCTGACCGCGGCCATCGCGAGCGATCCGGGCGGCGGCATTCCCCTGACTTCCGATTACCTTGGCGCCCATCTCGACCAGGATAACTACGGCGAAAAGTGGACGGGATGGCTCCTTCCGCCGCTGTCAGGCAGCTACACCTTCTATACCCGCTCCGATGACAATTCCGCCTTCTACCTCAGCACGGATGCCACTCCGGGGAACCTCTCCTCCTCCCCGATCTGCCATGAGGACGGCTGGGCCTTCAAGTGGCCGACCGGCGGCACGCCCGTCTCCAAGCCGATCCCGCTCGTGGGCGGCAATCGGTACTACTTCGAGTACTATCACAAGGAAGGCAATGGTTTCGACATCGGCCAGATGGGGTGGGACGGCCCCGAGTTCTTCGCCGAGCGGCCCATCTCCGGCAAGTACCTGAGCCCGTTCCCTTCCGACCCGGCTTGGACGGGATCGGTCATGGTGGGCGACCTGCCGGTTCGTTACCAGGTCCTGGGTTCCGGCCAGGACAGCTACCGGCTTTTCACCGAGGCGGTCAACGTCAAGTCAGGTAACGTGGCCGATACCTCCTTCCGGGCGCCGCTGACGCAGTTCCTCTCTTTGAAGGGCGTTGCGGTCGCCCCGCCCCCGGTCCTCTATATGCGCGTCATCCATTACGACTATGTCACGGCAGGGCATCTCAATCCGGAGTTCGACATGCCCGGCGTTACCCTCGGAATCTTCACCGGCATGGTGAACAATACGCTCACGAACTATACGGCCACGGACGCGGCCTATTTCGGGAAGGCGCAAATTGGCAAGCCCAGCCGCAGCAGCTTCAATCCCCCGAACTACGATTGCGGGCTGAACACCTGGTTCCAAAGCGTGGGGCTGGTCCATACGATCTGGGATTACCCGGCATCGGACCGGTGCGATTCCCATTTCGATCCGGTCGGAACCATGGCCTATCGGAACACCAAGTACAAGGATTCCCTGGCCTTCGTCCTGGACGCCAGCCAAGGGCCGTCCACCTACGTCTACAGCCATATGGGCAATTACGATACCCACAATCCGACCACGAGCTGGCGGGGCGATCCTTCCGAATACTTCCCGCTCGATTTCGTCGGCGAGGATCCGGTCGGTTCGGGCCACAACTTTTCATTCTGCACCGAGCTGCATACCACCTTCCAATACCAAAGCGGATTGAAGTTCGAGTTCACGGGCGACGACGACGTCTGGGCCTTCATCGACGGCAAAATAGTCGTCGATCTGGGCGGCATCCATGTCGCCAGCAGCCGCTTCCTCAACCTGGATGATTTGACCAGCTTGAAGTTCGGGAACACCTACGACTTCGATTTGTTCCAATGCGAGCGCCACCGGGACCACTCCAGCAGCCGCTTGGTCACCAATATCAAGATGGCCCTGCCTACGGGCAATCCCGTGGCCAGCTGGCGCCGCGATTACGGGCATCTGGATTGAGACCGGTTCTAGGTCACAACTCGCTGGAAACGCCCAGGAAGAGCAGCGGGAAAGGCCAGTTCAGCTGCGCGGAATTCAGTTCCCCGGTCCGGCTGTCGCGCGCGAAGTAATTCGGATCGTTCATGGAATTCCACACCTCGATATAGGATTTGAAATTCCGGTTCCAGAGAATGGCTCCTCATCGCCCTCATCTTATTTCGGGGTATTCAAAACGTATTTCTCGACGACTTTTTTATCCTGGTCCAAAATATGGACTTCAAATTCACCCGCCAATTTGCGATTGATATCGCAATGGATCTCCACTTCGTTGTCCTTGATAGGCAAGAATAAACCAGCGCCGTTCACGGAGGCTCCGGCGGATTCGTCCCGGCTTTTGAAATCCGCGTCATCGCAGAATTTTATTTCCTTTCCGTCCTGGATAACGGAAATGGATGGAAAGGTATTGTCCTGCTCGGAAAGGGAAATCCGGTAGTGGTGCGCATCATATATAAGCCGACCTCCGCGGGGTACCATTCTCAGCTCGATTTGAAGCTCCTTTTCATCCTTGGTCTTTCCCCTCAGGTACTTTTCCAACTCCTCCGCAGTCACATAATTGATGGACGAGGGACTTCCATTTTCCGATTTGATGGTCGAGGCCCCTTTGGGACCGTTGGCGCAGCCGAAAAAGGCTTGAGCCGAAAGAACTAGGCCGATGGAAAGCGATACCGGAAAACAAGTCTTTGCCATTTTCGATTCATCCATTTTAAAAAAGTTGCGCCCCTAAAATTTAGCCGTTCTCCCCGGCCTTTCGGGGAAATGCGGACGGTATTTTTTCCTATTCTTCCGACTGCGCTTTAATTGGAATCCTTGGCTATTCGCCCATCCGTCTACGCTCTCCCCGGAGGCTTTCGTGTCCGTTGCTTTCGCAATCCTACTCGCATTATCGGCGTCCACGCCGCCACCGCCCGACAGCGCGATGATCCGCAAGACCGAGAGCGCTACCACCATCGTAAACTTTGGACATGCATTGACCTTCCTCTCCCTATGGTCCGTTCCGGGCCTTTATGACCTAGGCATGCTGACCATGATGAATTCGAAAAAGGATTTGAAAAACCTATACGTCAAAAGGTATGGCGACGCCCCTCCGGAATTCGATCAAACCGGGGATGCAGCCTATCTGCAGGGTTGGGCCATGAAAGTGGGCGCGGTCCTATCCATTTTCGCAGTCGCCAAAATCACCGGAGAACCCGTCCTGGCCGCTTTTTCCTTCAGCTTGCTTTGGCTTGGAGGGACGATAAAGCACTTTGAGGCCGCGCGAATGCTCTATGACCAATCGTCCAATTATAGAGACGGCATCCTGGATGAATCCCCGCCTGTGATGGGCGAAAAGGGGCCCGATAGGAACAACGGCGGCGTGGTCCATCTTTCCTTGGCCTTCTGACCTCGCCGCAAGGCCCGTAACCGGCTTCAGCGCTTGGCGCCTAAACGTTCCAATCCCCCAAGCGGCATGAACTCTTGCGACGGACCTTTGGCGAGAAAGTCGCGTCTCCGCAATGCGGCGGCAGCCTTCGGCTGATTGCGCAGGTGAAGAAGGAGAAAACGATATAGATCATGCTATCGGACATGCACTTAGAACGAGTGTTTCACAAGCGGTTGTTTCAACCGTCCGGGCCGCCGAAGGGGAAGGCGGCGATTGACGGAAAAAGGGGTTCGATTTACCTATCACTGCGCTGCGGCCGCCCAGTCTTTAAGAAAGCCAGGTAGACGATGTTTTTAAAAAACAAGGTAGTGCATGCGTTGATACTGCTCGGCGCGTTTTCCGCTCCCTCCTATTCCCAAGGGACCGCCAATTGGATCTGGCAGAGCGTCGACGGCCCGGCGAACACCTGGATGTGTTTCAGGAAAACCGTCTCGCTTTCATCGGTCCCGGCAACGGCCTACACGCGTATCGCCGCGGACTCGAAATACTGGCTCTGGATAAATGGCCAGCTCGTGGTTTTCGAAGGGCAGCTCAAGCGCAACCCCAACCTCAGCGATACGTATTACGATTCGTTGAACCTTGCGCCCTATTTGAAGTCGGGAACGAATACCATCGCCGCGCAGGTCTGGTACTGGGGGAAAGACGGCTTTGATCATCATAGCAGCGGTAAGGGCGGTTTTCTTTTCGACGGGGATTTCGGCGGAACCGCCGTGCGTTCCGATAATACTTGGAAACTACAGGTGCATCCGGCCTATGAAAATTCAACCACGGGCGGACAGCCCAATTTCCGGCTGTCGGAATACAATGTAAGGTTTAACGCCCAGAACGATGCGATCAATGGATGGCAGCAGCCCGGCTATGATGACGCGAGCTGGCTAGCCGCTACGGAAAAAGGCGCTCCTCCGATTGCGCCCTGGAATACCTTGATCAAGCGTCCGTATCCGCAATTCAAGAATAGCGGACTGGTGAACTACACGAACGCGGCCTCTCTGCCGACCGTTGCCCCGGGCGGAGTCATCAACGCCCGGCTTCCGCACGATGCGCATGTGTCGGTGTATCTGCGGATCAGCACTCCCACGGCAGGTCAACTGATCAATATCCAGACCGACATGTACGACAGCATGTATCTCTTTGGCGATGGCCCGTGCCTGCGTTCCGAATACATCACCAAGGCCGGCGTGCAGGAGTTCGAAACCTTGATGTGGATTTCGGGGAATACGGTGAAGTACACGATTCCCGCGGGAGTCACGATTGAAGCCTTGCAGTACCGGGAAATCGGATACCCGGCGGAATTCACCGGGCAGTTTTCCGCTAACGACGCTTTTTATACGACGCTCTGGCAGAAGGCCAGCCGAACCCTCTACGTCAGCATGCACGATGACTTCATGGACTGTCCCGACCGTGAGCGGGGATTGTGGTGGGGAGACGTGACGAATCAGCTGGGTGAGGTTTTCTATACGCTGGACCCGAACGCCCATGCGCTTATCCGTAAAGACATCGCCGTGCTGACCGGCTGGCAGCATGCCGACAATACGCTGATCTCCCCTCCCACTACGCTCTGGACCAAGGAGCTTCCGCAACAGATGCTGGCCGCCGTCGGCTGGTACGGGTTCTGGAATTATTTCTGGAATACGAACGACAGCGCGACGATCCGAGCGGCGTATCCCGCGGTCAAGAAATACCTGGGTGTCTGGAGCATGGGCAGCAACGGACTCGTGACGCATCGCGATGGCGGCTGGAACTGGGGCGACTGGGGCGACAATATCGACATCAACGTCCTCGACAATTGCTGGTATTATCT
>DAINDC010000381.1:0-1697 GCA_036732085.1 Fibrobacterota bacterium
TGAAAAAGAAATACATGAATTCCGGATAGGTCAGCGTTTTGTAGTAATTGGGATCCCATCCCATCCGCGTCGTTTTGATCTTAGTGCTGTCCAGGGTATACTTGCTGAACTTGAGGCTGCTTCCCTGCGATCCGGAATCCAAGGGGCTCGGCACTTCCAGGCTGTCCACATCCACGAAGGCGCCCACCTTGCGGCTGGCCAGCCAGGTCTTGCCAGCGATGAAGGGCGAGAATCCATTGGGGAAATACAACTTGGCCGTGGGAAGACCGTCCTTGATATCCGACATGGTCGTCCAAGGAGTGGTAGTAAAGACATTGAAAGTCTTCCCGAACTCCACATTATTGGGCGATAAGGTCGGGTCGGTGCGCAATTCGGTTAACGGATAATCCTTCACGTTCGGAGAGCTCGGACCATAATTGGAAAACCCGCGAGGCAGCGGGGTATTCGCATTGGATCCGGTCGAGCCCGTAAGGGTGAGCGCGATGTTGGCCGAGTTTACAGCCAGGGGCAGGTTGGGCTTGGAGCGGGACCAGGCATTCTTGAGGATGCTATCGGGCGCTCCCACGGTTCCGCTGAAAACGATGGGGGGCAAGGTATCGACCTTGGGTGCGAAAAGATTATGCTGGATATTGACGAGTTTTTCCGGTCCCACTACGGCCTGACCGATGATGATGCAATTGAACTGGTCGCGGGACCCGGCGAAAGTGTTGGCGAATACATGGACGCTTCCCGTGGCGGTCAATTGCAGGTTGGTGCTAAAGAATACATTGGCGCGGATTTCAACCTTGGTCGAAGTGCCGCTGGTATGGATGGCGGTTGATCTGCCTCCGCCGTCCGGAGGGGACCGAAACAGGCTCCGTTCTACCAGGACCGAATCGGCCGCTATTTCCAACAATGCGCCGGGACCGCTGGAGGAATTGTCCGCCATAAAAAAATGGCAGGCGGTAATGCTGGAACCCTTGGCATTGATCACGACGGAATGGGTGGAATTGTTGAGGATTTTCCGGGCGAATCCGAAATTCGTAAGTTGAGTGAGATTTTGGGTGCTGACGAGAAGAAGAGAGGGATCCATAGCACCGGTTGCTTCCACCAAGGTCACGATGGAATCGTTGGTCCCCTTGCCTACAATCTTCGTCACCATTCCCGCCCGATTGGCGACAATGATTTTACTGGACAGGCGCAAGGTATCGCCATGGGTAGGATCCGAAAAGCCCAGATGTACGGTCATGGTGGAATCTTTGCATGAGCCGAAGAGGCCATTAATTGCACCTGTCGCTGCCGGATTGTAATTACCCGCGCCATCATATCCGGGTTCGCCGGATTTGATGACCAAGGTCGTATCTCGACAAGCACCGAACCCCGCTTGGGCCAAAAAGAGGGATAGTGGCAGCCCCAAAAGGAAATTGCGCATATTAGATCGTCCCCTTACCGTAAACCTTCGCGGTTCCCAAAATCAAAGTCTTTTCTAATAACAATAGATGCAACCCTCACCATCTGGCGATTCAAGGCTTATATTCCGATAACCCCACAATATTCTCGAAATAATAACAACCCGCCTTGGCAAAAGGTAACTTCCCTTATTAATTTAAGGGTATTGGTGTGTTCGTCTAGTGGTTAGGACGCTGCCCTCTCACGGCGGAAGCAGGGGTTCAACTCCCCTACGCACTACCATTTAAAAGCCGCTGCGGTGGCGAAGA
>DAINDC010000381.1:1707-5270 GCA_036732085.1 Fibrobacterota bacterium
CTCACAAGGAGCGTCCCCGTTCCATTTCCAGTACGACTGAGTGCACCTACCAGCCGTCGCCTCCACGTCAACCAACTAATCTCCGGAAGCCCCGGTACCCCCCTTGGAAACATTTGCCTTAATTTAAGCAAATGCTTGCGTAAAATCCGGGCAAATCCTAATTTTCACGCACCAAAATGGGTTCTAAATTACTGCCTTACCAGCCGGGACAAACCCGGGTCCCCACCAAACTACTCCTAAAACCAAGGTTCAACTGACATGGAAAATTTATTGGCCATGATTTTGGCAGGCGGACAAGGATCCCGTCTGCAGCCTTTGACCAACGATAGGGCCAAGCCGGCCGTGCATTTCGCGGGAAAGTACCGGATCATCGACTTCGTTTTGAACAATTTCGTGAATTCAGGATTTTACCAAATCAAGATCCTGACCCAGTTCAAATCGGATTCCTTGAACCGCCACGTCTCGACCGCCTGGGACTTGAACCGTAACCTCGACCAGTATGTGGATCTTGTCCCCGCGCAGATGCGGATCGGCAATTCCTGGTATATGGGAACCGCCGATGCCATCTATCAGAACGTGAACCTCATCCGAGACGTCCGACCGGATCATGTCGCCGTCTTCGGCGGGGACCATATCTATAAGATGGCCGTGAACCAGATGCTGGAGCATCATATCGCCAAGGGAGCGTTGGCCACCATTTCCTGCATCCCGGTTCCGCAGGACGAGGCCCGATCCTTCGGCGTGGTCGAGGTGGACGATGACGGACGCATGATCGGATTCGAAGAGAAGCCCAGCCGTCCCAAATCCATGCCCGGCCGCCCGGGTTGGTCCCTGGCCTCCATGGGCAACTATATATTCAACAGCAAGTTCCTGGTGCGGGAACTTCTCAGCGACAGCAAGCTCGCCAATTCCCACCACGATTTCGGCCGCGATATCCTGCCGTCCATCTACAATCGCCATCCGGTCTATGTCTATGACTTCGCCGAGAACCGCATCAAGGGCGAGAACGAGGCCAGCCGCGGTTATTGGAAGGACGTCGGGACCTTGGAGGCCTTCTTCGAGGCCAATATGGATTGCTGCGCCGTATCGCCGATATTCAACTTGTACAATAACAAGTGGCCTCTGCGCACCGTCAATTGGAACCTGCCCCCGGCGAAGTTCGTTTTCGGCGAGAGCGATCCGGAAGGCCGCAAAGGCGCGGCTTTCGACTCGATCGTTTGCGAGGGATGCATCCTGTCGGGCGGCAGCGTCACCCATTCCATCCTTTCGCCCGGCTGCTATATCCACAGCCATGCCCTCATCACAGACTCCATCCTGTTCCCGAACGTGGACGTGGGCCGCGGCGCGCGCGTGCATCGCGCCATCGTCGAAAAGGGCGTCAAGCTCCCGCCGAACTTCGAGGTGGGCATCAACCCCGAGAAGGATCGCGAACGTTTCCATGTAACCGAGGATGGCATAGTCGTCATCGCCAAAGACACGATCATCCGGGAGTAATGCCAGTGAACTCGTCCATATTCCGTGAATACGATATCCGCGGCCTCCATCCGCAAGACCTCAATCCCGATACCGTGCGCCGAATCGCCATGGCCTTCGGATCCGTCCTGCGCGAGCGGGGACTCAAGCGCATCTCCGTGGGCGGCGACGTGCGCCTGCATACTCCCGAGATCAAGGAAGGCTTCATCCAGGGCGTCAACGCCACCGGCATCGACGTCATCGACATCGGCATCATCACCTCTCCCCTATGCTACTTCAGCGCCTACCATCTGGAGATCGACGGCTTCGCCATGATCACGGCCAGCCATAATCCCAAGGAATACAACGGGCTCAAGCTAGGCATCGGCAAGCAGACGATTTTCGGATCGGATATCGTGGACATCCGCATGCGCGCCGAGAAGGGCGTCTTCGCCGCGGGCCAGGGCAAGCGCGAGAGCAGCGACATCACCGAGGATTATATCCGCATGCTCGAATCCAAATTCAAGCTGTCCAAGCGGATCAAAATGGTGCTCGATCCCGCCAATGCCACCGGCGCCCTCTTCGCCCGGGAAGTCTACCGCCGCATCGGCGCGGAGGTCATCAGCATCAACGATACCGTGGACGGCCGCTTCCCCAACCACCATCCGGATCCCACCATCTGGGAGAACGTGGTGGAGCTGTCCGAGAAGGTCAAGTCCACCGGGGCCCTGGTCGGCATCGGCTTGGACGGCGACTCCGATCGCATCGGCGTCATCGATGAAAAGGGCGCCTTGATTCCCGGCGATCTGCTCACCTTGATTTTCGCCAAGGATCTGCTCCAGACCAATCCTGGCGCCAAGATCATTTATGAAGTGAAATCCTCCATGGCGCTGGAACAGGAAATCACCAGGGCCGGCGGCCAACCCATCATGTGGAAGGTCGGCCATTCCCTGCTCAAGAAAAAGATGCTGGAAGAGAATGCGCCCCTGGCCGGCGAGGTCAGCGGCCATGTCTTCTTCGGCGATCGGTACTTCGGCTATGACGATGCCATCTACGCGGGCTGCCGCATCCTGGAAATCCTGGACAAGACCGGCAAGGCGCCGTCCGAACTGCTGGCGGGCGTCCCGAAGTATTTCAACACTCCCGAGATCCGCTGCGAGTGCGTGAACGACGACGAGAAGTTCAAGATCGCTCAGAGGGCCATCGACTATTTCTCCAAGCATGCCAAGGTGATCGACATCGACGGCGTGCGCATCCTTTATCCCGACGGCTGGGGACTGGTACGCGCATCGAATACCCAGCCGAGCCTGGTGACCCGCTTTGAGGGCGTGACCCAGAAACGTTGCGATGAGATCAAGGAAGAGATCCTGTCCAAGCTCCAGACCTTCGGGGAGATCAAGATCGGATCAAGCCACTAAGCCACTAGGGCGCAACCCTGCTTATGCGGTGAGGCCCGTTCGCATGCGCCGATACCGCGGGTTGTTCAGCGTATCCGCAAACGGAAAAGCCCGTACTTGTATTATCGGAAGTGGTATTTTTTTGAGAAAGCCGGAATTCAGTTTCGGTAGTCGCGGCCGAATTCCAGTTCATTGGAGTTCTTACCATTCAGCTCGCGGACATCTTCCAGAGCCCGGCCCTGATAGTCGGAAATGCTGTCCAAGAAGACGTTCAAGTTGTCGAAGAACTCCGACAACGATTGGGAGCGAAGCACATCCGTGCGGCCGCCCTTGGAGTTGGGAAGGCACTTGAGGACCCGGGCCGCCATTTGCTTGAGCTTGCCCAGGATCCGCCCTTCGATGTCCTGTTCCTCGCGAAGCAGATCGTGATAGAGGGTGAAGATGTCCCGATGATCCTGAAGCGATGGCTCGCTCGGGAGCTTGCCCTCGTAAAGATCCGCCACCTGGCCGAAGATCCAGGGATTGTGCATGGCGCCGCGGCCCACGGCCACGCCGTCGACCTCGTACTTTTCCAGGCGATCGATCACGTCCTCCACGCGGAGGATGTCCCCGTTGCCGATGACGGGGATTTCCGCGCGGGATTTGGCCTGCGCGATCAGCTCCCAGTTGGCCAGGCCCTTGTAACCCTGCTGCCGCGTGCGGCCATGGATGACC
>DAINDC010000382.1:0-2151 GCA_036732085.1 Fibrobacterota bacterium
GACCAGTTCCATCACGAAGCCGTACGGCACGGTCTGATCGCTATTGATGATGACGGCCGTCTCCTCGTCCCCGGACCAGACATTGCGGAAGTCCTTCTCGAAGCCGCGCGCGTCCGAGGGCGATTCGTTGATCAGGATTTCGCGTTCCTTCGTGACCGTCACCTGGATGGCCTTCTTCTCGTCCAGACTGGAGGCCTGGGCCTTGGGCAATTCCACCTTCACGCCCTGGCTCATGAGCGGCGCCGTGATCATGAACACGATCAGGATCGCGAACAGGACGTCGATCAGGTTAACCAGGTTCAGTTCGGGATTGGGCTTTAGCGATTCGCGTTTGCGCATGATGGTCTGCTATCCGGTTCGGGATTCGCCGGGCTTCGCCCCTAAGCCTTTTTCGCGGCGGAGCGTTCCAGGGCCGAAAGGTCACCGCGCTTGAAGAGGCTGACCAGCTCCGACCCGAAATTGAGCATCACGGCCTCGGCCTTGCGGTTGAAGCCGGCGAAGGCATTGTAGCCGACCGAGGAGGGGATGGCGACCAGCAGGCCGGCCATGGTGGCCAGCAACGCTTCGGCGATGCCGGGAGCGACCACGGTGATATTGCCCGAGCCCTGCTTGCCGATTTCGAAGAAGGAGTCCATGATGCCCCAGACCGTGCCCAGGAGGCCGATTAGCGGGCCGGTGGCGCTGCAGAAGGCGAGGAAGACGAGATTGGCCTCGTTGATGTCCTTTTCGATGTCCACGGTGCGTTCGACGCTCTCCCGGACCAGTTCGCCGCGATGTTCCAGGGAATCATAGGAGACATAGGCGGATAGGCCTTCCATTTCGGAGAGGGCCGAGCGCGTGATATGACCCATGGGGGTTTCCGGCATGGACTTGGAAATCTTGAGCAGGTCCTGGAAGCTGGGGCGCTCGCCCATCAAGGTGCGCCATTTGGCGAAGGAGCGCTTGCGGGAGCCGTTGGCGAGCCATTTCCGGATCAGGACCGACCAGACGCCGATGGACAGGATGAACATGACGCCGACGATGGCGAAGGTGGAAACCGTGGCTTGCTTCAGGATTTCCAGGATGACCGAATGCATGTGTTTTTCCGGTTAGGAGTGTCGGAGCGAGCGGACACCGGAACCGGCGTTGCTGCAAACCAGAATAAAACTAAAAACCTTTGGGGGGAAAGAGTAGCGGAGGACGCTAAGCCAAAGACTCCATCAGCCGGTTGACCTGCTTTTTGAGTTCGACATCCCGCTCCAGGCATTGCTCCACCTTCTTCACGCTATGGATCACGGTGGAGTAGTCGCGACCGAAGGCGAGGCCGATGGTATGCAGGGAATTGTCGGTGAGTTGCCGGGCCATGTACATGGCGATCTGCCTCGGCTCGGCCACGTTTTTCTTGCGCGTCTGGGACGTGAGGAGCGAGACCGTGGTGCAGTATTCCATCGCCACCTGATCGAGGATGCGCTTGATGGTTACGGGCTGGTTGACATTGCGGATGGTATCGCCCAGGATCTGCTTGGCGATTTCCACGTTGACGGGCATATGGGTGAAGCTGGCATAGGCCGAGAGCTTGATCAAGGTGCCTTCGAGCTCGCGGATATTGGAGGTGACCTGGCTGGCCACATAGGTGAGCACGTCGCCGGTGATGAAGCCGTCCCCGTCCCCGGGGCCGTCGGCTTCGCTTTTCTTCTGGAGGATGGCGAGGCGCGTTTCCAGATTGGGCGGTTGCAGATCCGCGAGCAGGCCGGTGTCGAAGCGGGAAAGCAGGCGCGTATGCAGGCCCTTGATTTCGGAAGGCGGGCGATCCGAGGTGATGACGATCTGCTTGTTGAGGGACTGCAGGATGCTGAAGATATTGAAGAACTCTTCCTGCGTGCTCTGCTTGCCGGCCAGGAACTGGATATCGTCGATGAGGAGGATATCCGCGTCCTTGTAGACCTGGTAAAAAGTTCTCGAGTCCTTGTTCTTCTGGACGAACTCGATGTATTCCCGCGTGAACTCTTCCGAGGTGCGGTAGACGACCTTGCGCACCGTCTCGTTCTCGATGCAGAAATGCGCGATGGCCTGCACCAGATGGGTCTTGCCCATGCCGGTGCCGCCGTAGAGGATCAGGGGATTGAAATTGTTATGACTGGGAGCCTCGGCCACGGCCATGCAGGCGGCATG
>DAINDC010000382.1:2161-3107 GCA_036732085.1 Fibrobacterota bacterium
GGCACGGTGACTTCCACGCGGACCGGGCCGCGGGACTTGACCCACGGGGCCTCGGGGGCGGGGAAACCGGAGACCTCGACGCGGCCTTCGGGATTGCGCATATCGGTCTGGAAGAGTTCCAGGTGCGGCGCGCGCGCGAGCACGGTGAACGAGACATGCACCACGTCGCCGAGCAGGCTTTCCAAGGTCTTTTCGATGATGCCGCGGTAGTGGTGGGAAACGTATTCGAGGACGAAACCGTTGGGAACCCCGATGACCATCTCGCCATGCGAGGACTCGATGATTTCCAGGGCCGAGAACCAGGTATTGAGCGCGGACTCCGATATCTTGGTCCGCAGCGCCTCGAGGCATTGCGCCCACAAGGAACTCTCTTTCGCGTCAATCAAGGTTTGTTCGCCAATCATGTATGGATTCCCATCCCCTTGCCTGTATTTCGTCCCGATGTCAAGCTGGTTAATCTAAGAACTTTTGGTTTTTCCAGGGCGAACCCGGGAACTATTTTTTGGTTTCGAATCGTAAGATTTCAGGCTTGAAAACGCGAAGATTTTTTTTCCATATACTCTCCCTATGCTGTCCACCCTCTATTAACAGGGTGTCCACAATTAACGGGCTGCCCACAAAAAAAAATGATTTTTGTCCTTGAAGCTCGTCGCCAAGGGATCTTACTATCCGCGGCGAAAAGGAAAGTTAAAGTAAAGGCTCACCTGGTCCGATGAACTAATGATTGCCTCATAAAAAAGCGATGCCAAGGAGCGAACATGCTGAACCCGGTTAGTAATGCCTCTCCCTTGGATGTCGAACTTCCCAAATCCAACCTAAACACCTCAAAAGAGACCGTCACCACCGACCTCTATTCCTATCAGTCGGAAGATCTGTATTTGAAATACAAGAACAAGGACGGCGACGTGGTGGAACTCAGCGCGCATATGGAAGAAGAGTCCTACTA
>DAINDC010000382.1:3117-5265 GCA_036732085.1 Fibrobacterota bacterium
GGATACGACAGGAGCGGGCATGGAAACAAGCATATCGCGGACCTCGCTTCCGCCAATCCTGCCAAGACCAAGGATGCCAAGGAGGGAAAGGCCGCGGAGGAGACGGACCCAACCAAGAAAGCCTGGGCGGATGTGCGGGCCTGGGCGAAACAGATGGAGAAGGAGCTCAAGCAACAGCAGGTAGAGATTCTCAAGGCGGCCCTGAAACAGAGCGGCCGCACGGTGGAAGCCGGCAACGGAAAATTCATTGTGCTCATGGTATCGATTGATGGCAAATTAACGGGGAGCAAGAATCCGGCCGACGCGACGCAAGCCGCATCGGATTCGCAAGCCCAGGACCAGGCGCAGGTCCCGGCCTATTGGAATGCGGAGAATACGTCCGATCGCATCGTGCATATGGCGACTCAGTTCGCGAAAATCTCCGGACTCGACCCCAAGGAATTCGCGTCGAAAATAAAGGATGCCGTGCAGGCGGGATTCGACGGGGCCCATGCGGCGACGGGCGATCTGCCGGGTGCGGCGGGAAAGTTAAACAAAGACACGAAGGATTTGACGTTTGCGAAGTTGACGAAATGGCTTGATGATTGGGCGTCCTCGGCATATAATCAGACCGCAAATCAGACCGCGCAGGTCGCTGGAAACCAAACAACGGACGTGCCCCGTGGAACTTAAGATCACAAGCAATTCGACCATCGCCCTGTTCATCGTCAAAGGCAAAATCGGCTGGGATAATTCCCGCATCCTCGACAGCCAGATCCACAAGATGGTGGAGAAGGGCTGCTCGCATATCATGTTCAATCTGGATGAAGTCACCTTCCTCTGCAGCGGCGGCATCGGCGCCCTCATCTTCAATATGAAAAAAGTGCAGCAGACCGGCGGCGATATCTTCATCGTGTCCAACTCCGACTATATCCAGTTCCTTTTCGCCACCATCGGCTTCAACATCATCTTCAGCGAGAAGATCTTCAAGGACTTCGAGGAATTCCGCGACAAGGTGCTCGAGCCCAAGGGACTTTCCCTGAATCTCTTCAACAGCCAATCGAGCGTCATCAATACCGAAGAGTATCGCTTCCAGAGCGGCGCCTCGAAATCGGCCGCTTAAAAATCCCTCCGTAAAAATCCGACCCGGGTCTCCCGGCCCGGGTCTCCGCCGGTCCCGCGGGTCCCTGCCGGACCCGGCGGCGATCTCCGCGCCGAATTTGCTATTGTTGTTAACGGAGACATCCCCATGGTGCAACCGGCCGAAGTTCGCGAACCCCTGAAGTTCAAACCCATCCTGCAATCCAAAATCTGGGGCGGCGATGGCCTGTATCGCGTCCTCCGCAAGGGGCAACCGACCGACAAGGATATCGGCGAGTCCTGGGAGCTTTCCGATCGGGAAGACAATGCCACCGTGGTAGCCGCCGGAAGCTTCACGGGGCAATCGATGCGGGATCTCTTCACGCGCCATGCGCGCGACCTCCTGGGCCAGCAATACTCCCCCACCTTGCCCTGCTTCCCGCTCCTCTTCAAATTCATCTACGCCCGCGAACACCTGTCGGTGCAGGTCCATCCCGGCGCGGGCTCCCCGCTCGGCGAAGCCAAGACCGAATGCTGGTACATCCTGGAAGCGCCCCCGGAAGGCGAATTGATCCTGGGCGTCGCCGGGGACGGGGACCGCGAAAAGACCTTGGCCGCCTTGGCCACCAGCGAATGCCGGGGCGTACTCAACCGCGTGCGCGTGCGGCCCGGCGATCTCCTGTTCATCCCCGCGGGCACGGTGCATGCCATCACCGCGGGCCTGCTCCTGTATGAGGTCCAGCAGAATTCGGATACGACCTTCCGCCTGTATGACTGGGATCGCGTCGATGCTTCCGGAAAGCCGCGCCAACTGCATGTCCGGGAATCCGGCCAGGTCCTCGATCTGCGCCGCCACGACAAGCACCGGATCGCGCCGCTCTTGCTCCGCCGCCCCACCCATGACGAGGAGTTCCGGGTCGCCTGCGCCTATTTCGCGGTCGTCAAATATTCGCGCTGCTCGGGAGCCATTCCCATTGCGAACGGGGATCGTTTTCGCGTGCTCACCTGCATACGCGGCGGGTTCGAAATCGGATGGGACGCCGGCCTGACCTTGCCGTTCGGGCTCGGAGATACCGTCCTCATTCCCGC
>DAINDC010000383.1:0-5229 GCA_036732085.1 Fibrobacterota bacterium
TTACAGGTCGGCCACGGGCAAGAGTTTAGGCAACTCTTCTTGCCGGGCGAGCAACGGATTGGCGTCCAGGCCTTCCCGATGTATTGGTGAGGTCTGCCAAGTGACTTGTTCGGGTCTCTGTCAGCCCTGAATACGGTCATGCCTCGTCGTAGAACTCCAAGCGTGGCTCGCCCTCAACGCCGGCCTGTTCAGTTTCCTGCCCCTGATGGGCTATTGGCATTCCCGCCACGGGCAAGGCGGCCAAGGAAAGGGGCTGGAAACGCATCTCATCGCCATGACGGTCATGCAGAAGAAGAAGGAGAAGCCCAAGCCGTTGGAGTCGAAAAAGTCCTTGGAGAGGAAAACCGTGGAGCCGGGGAAATCCGTCTCGCGGCAGCGCTTCGTCATGGATTTGGGTCCGGGCGGCGGCTCGGGATCGGGGGCGGGTGCGGCCGTCGCGCAAGGCGATCTGCAGCAGGTGAGTTACGAGGAGGGGGAGACCGACGAGGACGCCAAGGCGCTTTCGCAGGCATTCCCGAAGAAGCCCAAGAAGGCCGAGGCTGCCGGTGCGGGCGGCTTGGTCCGCTGCGTCCTGACCGTGGGCGAGGACGGACGCGTGGTCGATATCCGCTTCCTCGAAGTGCCCGGCAACTACGGCTATGAGGACGCGGTGCGCGATGCGGTGCGGGAATGGCGATACAAGCCGGCCATGGTGGGCGGAATCCCGGTACGTCAGAGGATAGAACAACCTTTCAAGTTCTAATCGCAATCCCGGGCGCACGCAACGGGATTGAAACAGAGAGGCAATGTGCTTTGCCTAGATCTCCTTCCGAAATCCAGGAGTTCCCATGCGCATAACCAGTTCCGCCCTGAAACCTTCGAGCGGGCCGATGCTCGCCCTTTCGCTCGCACTATGGTCCTGCCTTCCCGCCTTGGCCCAAGTGCCATCCCCATCGCATCTCGATCTGGGGAATGCGGCCTTCGCCCGCCAGCGCTATCCCCAGGCCCTGGCCCAATACCGCGCGGCCCTGGAAGGGGGCGAGAACCGCCCCATGGCCCTCTTCGACATGGGCAATTGCCTTTACCTCCTGAAGCAAACCGGCCGCGCCCTTTCCGCCTATGAACGGGCCATCCGGGAAGCGCCCGGCTTCGCCCGACCCTATCTGAACGCGGGTGGGATCTATTTCAGCCTCGATCAGGTGGGACTCGCGCTGGCCCGCTATCACAAGGCGCTGGCGCTCGATCCCGAAAATGCCGGGGCGATCAAGATGCTGGGCGAATGTTACTTGAAGATCGGCGACAAGGCCCAGGCGCTTTTTTATTTCGATCGCGGCCGCCGCTCGGATCCGGCCAACCTCGATTGGTATTATGCGATCGCGGAAACCTATGTGAAGATGCAGGACTACCTCTCCGCCCAGGTGGCCCTCCATGAGGAAATGGGGAATCCGTACCTGGCCCTGTCGGTTCTCAAGGAGGCGTCGTCCCGCGAAGGTATCAGGCGCGAATGCCTCATGGAGATGGCCCGCATCTATTGCTCCATGGGCCAGGATGGGCCGGCCCTGGATGCCTATCAACGCGCCGCCGGCCTGGGAGAGGGCCGCGCCCTGACGGGCATGCTCAATGTGGGCAAGCGGCTCTTTAACCAGGGGGATCTGGCACGCGCCAAGGAGATCTTCGCGCGCATTAAAACCGCCTTTCCGGAGGACATGGAGGTCAGCCAGGCTTTGGCTGACCTGGGTTCCTGACGGGACCCTACAATCCCTTTTTTCTTTCCAATAGCCAGATAAATTTCACAGTCTATCGGAATGAAAGCTTTGGAAATGCCGCCGAAACAGGATTGAAACAACCCAAAGCTTTTATTCTTTGCCTGCAATAAGCATTATTTTTGCGGGAGAAAAATGAATAAGTATTTGCTGCCCAAGAACGAGGACGCCCACAGTCTCGCCCGCTTTTCCAATCGCATCACCGACGATATGCTGACCATAAGGACCCAGTACCTCTTCTGAGGTAAGGCCCCGGTCCTTAGTCTACTTACGCCCAGGCCGGCTGAAATGCCGGCTCGAGCTTTACCTATATTTTGGAGCCTTATGCAAGCCGCCCCCAACTACGTCAAGCTATACACCCGGGACCTCAACCTCTACTATGGCTCAAAGCAGGCTCTAAAGGACATCAGCCTGGATATGAAGGCCTACAAGGTCACCGCTCTCATCGGCCCCTCCGGTTGCGGCAAGTCTACCTTTTTACGCAGCCTCAACCGCATGAACGATCTCATCGAGAACGTCAAGATCGAAGGCTCGGTATTCGTCGACAACGTGGACATCTACCATAAAAAGGTGGATGAGGTGCTCTTGCGCAAAAAGGTGGGGATGATTTTCCAGAAGTCCAACCCCTTTCCCAAATCCATTTACGACAATATCGCCTATGGGCCCCGGGTGCATGGGATCCGCGACAAATCCAAGCTGGATGAGATCGTGGAATCCAGCCTCAAGCGCTCGGCCCTCTGGGACGAAGTGAAGGACGAATTGAAGAAAAGCGCATTGGCGCTTTCCGGCGGGCAGCAGCAGCGGCTTTGCATAGCCCGAGCCTTGGCGGTGGAACCGGAAGTCCTATTGATGGATGAGCCGGCCAGCGCCTTGGATCCTATCGCCACGGCCAAGATAGAAGAGCTCATCTGGGAGCTGAAAACGACTTATACCATCGTCATCGTTACGCATAATATGCAGCAGGCCGCCCGGGTCAGCGACTACACCGCTTTCTTCTACATGGGCAGCATGGTCGAGACCGATACCACTGAGAAAATCTTCACTTCCCCCAAGGAAAAGCAGACTGAGGATTATATCACCGGCCGCTTCGGCTGAAGCGATGGCCTCAGGGGCGGTCTCATAACCAAGTTGACTTCGTGGGGTGTGGCGTTTTCCACGTGAATTGCCGCCGAGCCCCGCTGTGCATCGCCCACATAATGTCTTCCAAAACGATTGGGAAAGTAGGCCCCGCTTCACCATGGCGCGCACGTTATGTTCAATGGGGGTGCGGAAAGATGAATCGCCGCACGTCGTGTGCGGCGCAAATTAAGTAAAGAGAAGAGGCGCGCGTAAGTGGGTTGTCTTGGTGACCAACCCACATGCTCCAAAGGGTTTCCTATCCATCCCCTCGAGAGCAGGCTATTTAGTAGGCGTATTGAATATTGATCAGGCCCATCGGTTGGTAATTGGCGCCGTCGGCTGCGGGTTGGAAACCTTGGAAGTCAGCCGCAATTTTGACGTTCTTGACCGGGTCAAAGTCCAAACCGGCGATAATCCTGGTTCCATCCTTGCCTGCCTTATCCCAATCGGAATTCGACATCAAGTAATCAAACCGGCCAAAAAGATAGACCCCCTTGGTGATGATGTAGGCGGCATTTCCGGAAAAGCCGGACCAGTCGTGGTCCTTGACGCCGGCTGCGGCTACCTGGTAGTCATATTCAGCGCCAATCCGGAACATGTCCTTCATTTCATAAGCGAGAAATCCGCTGTACGTCATTTGTGTTTCTACCCCATGGACCGGCATTTCGTCCAAATAGGCGACGGCCTGGACGCCCACCGGCAGCTTTAATTCGGCGGAAAAGGTTCCCTTGTAATCCCCATTGATATCCTGGGCGGCTTTATAACCTTCGCCATTCAACAGTTCGGCTTTGAGCGTCAAAATGTCGATGGGCTTCACGGCGACCTTGGCTCCCAAATCCGCCGAGGATCCAAAACCATTCTGGTCCATGAAAGTCGGAAACACGAACCGGTTTTGCCAGAAAGATTCAATCGCGTCGAACATATTGGTTCCGACCAAACCCATCTCCACGGTGGTCATGGGGACGATATTCTTCCATTTCAGTCCGGCGGTTTTCAAAAACGCATTATAGCGCGCATCGGTTTTCGTCGTAACTGCGGTAGCGCTTCCAGCGACGCTCGTTACGAAATTCTCGCGACCCACGTCAAACTTCACATCGCCCGACAACTGGTCATTGAAATCTTCCTTATAGCCGAGATAGGCGCGGGTCAAATCGAAGCCCGAGGTCTTTGTGGCGCCGTCGGTAAAGTCATAGAACAAATCACTATACACTTTGATGATCGCAGAACCCTTGGGCGTATCCGTCGAGGGAGCCGGAGCCGCCACAGCGGGAGCCGGAGCGGCCGCGTCTTGAGCACTTGCCACGGCTGCGAAAGTGGCTAATACCATTAATGAAAAAATCGTCTTCTTGGGCACTGGCATAATATCGTTCCTTTGCTGTCTGTCGTACTCTATCATTTTCAAGTCGATTCGAAAATGACAAGGTGAAACGATAGTCAGATGCAAAGGAGTCTCCCATAGGTACGATGGGAACGGAGCAAGAATTAAATCGAATTGAAATGATATTGAAACACTGCCCGCTATTACTGGCGGTGCTTGTTAAAATCAATAACCATCGATGTTTCAAAATGATTACCGCGAGAAAAGTGAATGATCAAATTTTAAATTTTCCTACATGTTCAAAGTTTGAGCTTAAGCTTCGAACAGGGCTGATTCTTTTTCAAAAAGGAGTCCTCCTGGTTCGGCGTCTCCTGCTTCCCATCTCCTTTTCCCCACCAATAATTTCCGGGACTTGAATTTGGATCAACATCGTCCTTCGGTTTAAACACATCCTTCTGAAAAGAAATTGTCCGGGTTCGGTAGGTCGGTTTGTTCCGGGACAGGGAGATCCCGGATGAAAGTGGGCGCGATGGTGCCTTTGGGGAAAGCTCGGCATTCCAGGCCACCAAAAAGGAATGGGGAAATGTGGCCTGACCATCTCTCCTTGAAGGGAGGGGAGATAAGTGACAGCACCCGCCGAGGCCGCGCCGTCGCTGGATTACTGCGGAGTTATCTTGCCTTTGAGAACGAGCCTGGCGGACAGCCCGATTCCAATCACGAGGATGAGTAGGACCAAGGCTCCCGTCCACGCCTGGTCCTGCCAGTCCTGGAAGGGTGAGATGGCGAAGGTAAAGACCTGCACGGTCAGGGAGGCCGTAGGCTGCTGAAGTCCATGGGACCAGAACTGGTTGTTGAGCGCCGTAAACAACAGGGGGGCCGTTTCCCCGGACACGCGCGCGACCGCCAGCAGGATACCCGTAACAATCCCGTTACGGGCGGCATGCAAGACAACGAATACGATGGTTTTCCACCGGGGTACTCCCAGCGCCAGGGAGCCCTCGCGCAGGGAACCGGGAACCAATTTGAGCAGCTCTTCCGACGTCCTTGTGA
>DAINDC010000384.1:0-5200 GCA_036732085.1 Fibrobacterota bacterium
TCCCCCAGCTCGGCGATCTCGCTCTCGATCTTGCCGCTGAAGACCAGGACTTCGCTGCCTTGGGTTTCGGCATAGGCCAACATGGCCTTCACATGATCGTTGCCGGTGTGGATTTCCTCTTCCCGCACGTTGGCGCAGTAGAATTGGGGCTTGATGGTCAGCAAGCCCAAATCCTTGACGAGCAAGGCTTCGTCCGCGGTGAGTCCGGCGGTGCGCGCGGGATCGCCTCTATCGAGGACGGTCTTGAGCTTTTCCAGGATATCGACGCGGACCTTGGCCTCCTTGGCTTCCTTGGTGGCCAGGACGGACATCTTCTTGTCCTTGGAAAGCTTCTTGTCGACCGTATCCATATCGCGGATGGCGAGCTCGGTATTGACCACATCGGCGTCGCGGACCGGGTCGATGGAACCGTCCACATGGGTGATGTCGATATCCTCGAAGCAGCGGACCACGTGCATGATGGCATCGGTCTCGCGGATATGGGACAGGAACTGGTTGCCCAGGCCTTCACCCTTGGAGGCGCCCTTCACCAGCCCGGCGATATCGACGAATTGCATGACGGCCGGGATGGTCGCCTTTTTCGGTTTATAGACCTTGGTCAATTCCTTGAGTCGCGCATCCGGGATGCCGACCATGCCTACGTTCGGTTCCTTGGTGCAGAACGGGAAGTTGGCGGCCTCGGCTCCGGCGCTGGTCAGCGCGTTGAAAATAGTGGACTTGCCCACGTTGGGAAGTCCGACAATGCCGCATTTGAAACCCATTTAAATATCCTCATTTTGGCCGAATTTTTTCGGTTTTCTCTGGAAAGTGACAAAAAATACGATTTTCTTGGGGTGGACTGGGTATTTATTTTCTGGGGGATCGGTTTGTGAGATTTGATATTTAAGCAAAGGTTAAGGTCTTCCCCCGATATCCGGATTCGGCAATATATAGGATAATATAAGAGTGCAGGCATTGAGGCTACAACTCGGCTGGAATCAGCCACTTAGCGCGAGCCTGGTCGGGCCCGGAGCCTTCCATGTCTAAGCTGCGCGCCCAACTTCTGCGGATCCAGCGGGAGAACTATGAGAAGAACCAGAAGCAGGTCAAGCGCAGCCTCGGTTCCAATCCCTTCGTGGCCAAATACGGCCGCGAGTATCATCGTTACCTGAAATCCTATCAGAGCATCTCCAGCAAGGCCGACCTCCTGCGTCGGGTTTTGGCTTGCGATGTGGCCTACCACGGCGATTATCATACCCTGCGGCATTCCCAGCGGGCCATTCTGGCCATGCTCCAGGAGTTGGCGGGCAAGCGGGACATCGTGCTCTGCCTGGAAATGTTCCATGGCCGCGATCAGAAATGGGTGGACCAATTCATGGCGGGGGAGCTGGACGAGAAAGCCTTCCTCAAAAAAATTGGTTATGCCCGGAAGTGGGCCTATAACTGGAATCCCTGGCGGCATATTCTGGACTTCTGCCGCGAGCAGAAAATCCCCGTCTTGGGTATCAACCTCGAAGTGGAAGACCCGGAAAAGTCCCTCGTCGAAAGGGATATCTTCTCGGCCCAGATCATCGGTCAGGCCTTGATCCGGCATCGGGGCGCCTTGGTTTATGTGGTGGACGGTGATTACCATATCTCGCCCAATCACCTGCCGCGGGAAGTGGAAAACCGTTTGATCTCACTTGGGGTAACTCCCCAAAGGACAATCATTTACCAGAATGCGGAAAACCTTTACTGGAAGCTGGCGAACGAACATAGGGAAGAGGCCGATGTCCTCCAAATCGGGCCGGATAGTTTCTGTCTGATGAATACGGTTCCGGCCACCAAGCTGCAGTCCTATCTGGATTGGCTCGAATATGCGGAAGAAGGTTATTTCCCCGTCCGGGGCAATTGGGCCGAGCTCTCGGGCGAGAATTATTTCTCCCAACTGCAAAGCATCATCCAGAATCTGGACTCGCTCTTCCAATTCAAATTTCCGATGGAAAGTTTGGAACGATTGACCGTTTATTCCTCCCGGAACCTGGATTTCACCGAGGTCATCCAGAACACCCCGGAGTTGCGCGGCCACTTGCGGCGCATCAAGGATAAGATTAGGAGGGGAGAGGGCTTCCTGCTGGAATACCGGGAGGGGGAGATGGACTCCTTCCTGGTCTACCTGCCCAACTCCAGCATCAATCAGGCGGCGGAAGAGGCCACCCATTTCATGAACGTGGTTTTGCGCGGTCCTTTGGAAAAAATGCCTCAGGGCCATGACTATTTCTACTCCAATGTCCTGACCGAGGCTTTGGGCTTTTTCGGATCCAAGATGATCAATGAGAAGCGCAAGGCTCCGACCGAATCCTCCTTGCGGCTTTTCCTGGGCAAGGTTAAACAGGGCGTGGACACGCCCAATCAGGCCGAGACCGTCAAGATTTCCAGGCTCATCCTCCAGCATTTGCATTTGGAGAAACGGAGCTCCCACGAGATGGATTTCCGTAAGAAATTTGCCGAGGTCTATCCGGACCGATCGACCTTGCCCCAGATCTTCAGCACCCAGCTTGGCTATATGCTGGGCAATCGACTTTACTACGCCGTGAAGAAGGGTTTGATTCCCCTGCGCGATATCCGCTCCCTGTTCTACGAGCGGTTCGAAACCTCCGGCCATGCCTTCGCGGCCTATATCCGCTTCGTCGAAAGGCTGAAGAGCATCCGGGCGCCGATGCCGGGGACCGAGGAACAATCGCGTCCATTCGCCGCCAGCGCCTGAGTCGTGTAATTTTTAGGGCATGGATTTCCGCCCTGCGCCCAAACCGTTTCCAGGTCCGTCCCATTTTTCATTTCTCGCCTGGAGGATGTTCGCCTGCCTGTGGCTAGGCGCGCTCACCGGCCAGGCTTCCGCCGATGATTTCACCTACCATGTGAGGCAGGCGGTTTTCTCCGACCACCAGTTTTTCTGGCCGGGTTTAGCCGAGCCAGTGGGGAAACCTGCGCAGGAGAAGCTGGGTGCATTGGACAAGGGGATTGGAAACAGCCGGGAGGAATTTGATAAAAGTGGTAAAAGTGGTAAAGGCCGGGCCGGCTCCGATGCCGTACCCGTGCGACTCGGGGTTCTGCCGCTCCGCATCGTGGATTATCGGGAATCCATTCCTTGCGATTCCTGCCATCGCCTGTCCGCCAATGCCATGGAATTCTATCTCGAGAATTATCTCAAGGATAAATTGGCCGGAAGGTTTCCCACGGCCAAGGTGGAATTGATCGCGCCGCATTTCGCCTTGCTGCAAAATCGGATAATGGATCTGATGGCCATGCTGGACAGCCTGGATCTACCCTGGGCCCGCTGGTTCGATGACTCCGCGGCCCGAGCGGAACCGGAGGCCGTAATCTATCGTCCCCGCGATCGGATGACCTCGGCGGCGACGCGGAAAAAGCTGGATCATTTGGGCGGGATCTTGAATCAGAATTACCTCCTGCTTCCCACCAAGGTGGACATCCGGGTGACGCCGCTCATGTCCAATACGCATACCGGCGGCTTCGACTGGAAGTTCGGACTGGTCTTCTGGAACGTGGCCCAGGGGCGACCCGAATGGGCATTGGAGTATTCCGGCAAAGCTTCCCTGATGGATTTGGACAAGTCCCTGGACACGCACCTGGATAAAGCCCTGGGGGCCGCCTGGGACGGGCTTCCCGGGGAGTTGGCCGCGCTCCGGAACTCCGAACCGCGTTGATACAGGCTGTGACGGATACAAGCGGTAACATTGACACGGCGGTAAGTTGGAGCTTTTTTGGAATTGATCCAATCCGGATCAAAGCTGGCGAGAGCAGTCCGATTGAAAAAGCGATAAGATATAGGGAAGGATACACGCACCATGAAGGTCATCCGTCCCAATTGCCGGGCCCAGTTCACGCCGGCGGATTACGAATTCGTCGGAACGGTTTTGCCGTTTCCGGATCGTGCGGACAATTCCCAAGGTCTCTTCCGCCTGTGCAAGGATCCGGAGACCATGGACATCATGCTCGACAATCCCCGTCTCTTTCGGGCCTTGCTCGATCTCCGCAGTTGCCTCACGGTCTCCATGCACTTCTATTTCTACGTGCTGGTGCGCCATGTCCTCCTGCGCGAGGAAATCCACGAGCGCGAGGTGGCGGACTATGTGGCCGAGGTGCTGGCCGAATTCGCATTCCTGTCGCGTCTGCGCAGCCCCAATCCGGAAGAGAACCGGCCTTTGGATTACCTCTTTGAAATGGTGGTCGCCTTGGAGCGGTTGGAGGAGAGCGAGCGCTTCGCCATGCAGACCCATATCGGCAACTATGCGCTTTTCCTCTCGGGCCTGTTCCCCAATCGGTTGCAGGCCCGGGTGCAAAGGCGCGGCGCGCCGGGTTTCCGATTTTATGAGGACCTGGGAAGCGCCCATTTCCGCATGGCGGGAAACCATTTCCTGGCAAGGAAGCTGGACATGGTTTCCATCTTCACCACCTTGGGCCAGGCCTTCCATGTCACTCGGTTGGCCTTGAATCATCTCTCCGAGAAGCTGGTCTTCCTGGAAACGGATCGCGCCGTGCACGACCTCTTCCTCGAAATCGACCGGCCCGGCTTAGAGGGTCAGTCTTCCGAAGGACACGAGGAATAGGCCGACATTGAGCGCCATCAGGATGAGCCATCCGATGAGGCAGACTCCGATAGCCCGCGCCGTAGAGGTATAGTCCAAAGCCTGTCGGACCGCGATCACGAAGGCGATCAACATCCAAATCGCCGCGACTCCGCGGATGAGTCCGCCCAGGCCCGGAAGGAATCCCAGCACGGCCGAGAAGCCCGTACAACGAAGCAGTTCACCCATATCCGATTGGGTCTGCGGTTCCGGCAGGAGCTTGGTTCCGATCAGGAAGCTCAGGTAGGCCCAGATGAACCAGCCGACCAAAGCCACCGTGGTATGAACGATCAAACCCATATAACCGCCGCTGATGCCGTTGACGCCGGCCGCGAGGCTGGCCAGCACCACGGTCAGGATCGCCTGTCCGTTCGCGGTATGGTCCGCTTCCACTTCTTCGTATAGTTCGGGGTCGAGCTTCACGGCGCGGACAAGCCGATCGCGATAAGCCGTCATGGCATTGCCTCCAGGGCGCACCGGTAAACGGAACCGGGGGCGTCTCCTCGCAGGATCAAGCTAACTTCTGATGCCCCCGATGAAAATTTTTTTAATCACTTGGGTCAATTCCCCGCAGCTTGCTGCGGCTTGCAATTTTC
>DAINDC010000385.1:0-3687 GCA_036732085.1 Fibrobacterota bacterium
TCCCCCGGGACTTGCACCCAGGAAGAAATGCCGAGCTTGGCTCGGCGCACCAACGCTGGCTTGACCGGGAACCGGCTTTGCAGGCAAGCCATCGACCTCGGCATTTTCTGTACCGGACTTTCCGTCGCCACCCCCCGCCGCCTTCGGTATGATCAGCTTGCGCCACGGGCTGTTCGAAGCCAAAACCCCCGAATAAACAGTCACATGCCGACGGGGCTGCGGCACCAAAGCCGCCATGCGTGAGAGTAATGATATGGGGGCAAGGCCGATGCTGCGCGTTTTATGATATGCGAGGAGAGTGGAGTTGTGTAGCAACTCCACAGCGACGAGCCATTATCCGATCGGACCAAGGGCGCTTGAACTCGACGGTCACGCTCCCGTCCGCGAGCAGGTGCAGGCGTTCATTGGCCAATGGCCCTTGGCCAACGTGGGCGCAAGATATACCGGCACAGCATTTTCCTCCCTTGCATGTCGTTGGGCGCGACACGACGGGCCGCGTGCAGGTTGAAGGCGCCGACCTCTGCGCAGAGGTAACCCTTGGGTTCCGGGCTGGTATCGGCTTCGCGCAGCATGCGCACCGGCATTCGCTTCTCCGCCGGTCCGGCCGGTGGTGAGCCCGAGGTTGCGGCGTAAAGCAAGGTCGAGTGCGCAGGGTCCGATTGACGACTAACTCGATATCCGCTAGGGTCGGCTTGGAAGCGGTTGGAAGAGGAGCGTGGGTTGTGCGGCATCCAATGCTTCGGACTTTTGCGGCAGTACGAACACGCCGCCCAGGAACAGGGTGTGGAAATGCGGGTTGAGGCGCAGGTCGGATGAGGCACGCTGGATGACGGTGACCGAGCCGGTCTTGCTCCCGCTCCCGGGATGGCCGCGGGTATACCACGCGGAGACCGTGGTCGTGAACAACCGCAGCACCTTGCCCAGGTGGACCGCATCGAAGGCCAGTGGATAGCGCAGGGGATGCGGCAAGGTGAACACCCATTGCCGCAGGGGTAACCCTCGGGCAGCGCATGGTCCACAAGGTTAGCCGCGCCCTCGCTCATGCGACGGCCCAGGCAACTGGGGCAGAAGCCCCGGCCTTTGCGGTGGCGCTTGCGGCAACGCTCACAATGCATTTGCGCGAAGCCATAGGCGAGGATGCCGCAGCGCAGGAACCCTTGCAATTCCCCGGTCACGAACTTCGGAAGGCACCCGCCGGATTCGGTGTCCGTCCACATCCGTTCGAAGGCGGGCAGATGCCGCTGGAAGACCTGGTAGAGCGCGGTCTTTTGTAATCACTCGGTCCAGACCATCTACACGTCCTCGGACTAATCGCTTATTCTGGTTCGACCCAAACCAGGAGGACCCGCGATGTCGCACGATGCCTATGCATGTCACATTTCCCAACAAGCCCGCAGCGTCCTATCCCTTTGCCCCGCCCCGGTCCTGGTTTTCCTTTTTGGAAAGGGGGCGGCTGGCCTCCCGCTTCGGCAGCCCGGCAGCAAGTCGAGGGATGTCAGAACCGACGACCCGAATACGCGAAGTAGACGGTGACAGGCCACGGTTGTGACGGCCCGATGGCCGAAAGCCGGGCCAGCAGCGCCTTCGGTTCAAGGCCGATGCCGCCTGTATCATCCTCTTCCAACGCCGTCAAAGGGACGTGGCTACGGAAAGGCTCATAGCCGTTCCATGCGCATGCGCCAGGAATGCGTTCCCTTACGCACATCCAGGAAATAGATGCCGGGTTTGAGCCCCCGATCGGCGGCGAAGTGCGCGGGTCCCCGCGCTTGATAGCGAGTCACCAAGCGCCCATGGACATCATGAACGGAGATATCGTAGGTGCCTGGCTCGCGCATCTCCAGGTTCCCCTTGTCCAGGATAGTCGTGGCAGGCGTTTTGCACATGGAGGCGACGTGCAGATTGGCGTCCTGGTTGTATTCCTGGTAGGCGGGATCCAAGCAACCTTCCTTGTACCAGATCGAATACAGGGAGTTCTGCTTGAAGAGGCGGATTTCGATATTCTTGAAAAGATATTCCGATCCTTCCGCCGCCTCCAATTGAATGAGGCCCTTCTTAAGGGGTACACGCTGGCCTTGGGGATTCTGCCAGGTGGCTTTGGTGCCCCGATTGACCTCATGCCCATTCAGGTAAAGGATAAATAGGCTGTCGCCGTAAACCGCGGCATTGGTGGAGTTCCAACCCTCCACTTCGTAATCCGGATTGTGGTTGGCGTAGGCGGGGTTGCAGCAGCCGCTTAATGCGGTCAATTGGCCATTTTTATTTGTGATCTGCACCCCTTCGATGGCCCATATATCCCCGTCCCAAAGCTGATTGCAATCTCTTGCGGCCGCGGTGCAAGGCCTATTGGTTGTGGAGTTCCAATGGGGCTTGATTTGGGATTCGATGCCGAGGGGGAAAAGCCCGGCATATTTGCTCTTGTCGTTCACCTTGCAATGGAAGTGGAAGCCGGAGTTGTACGGATCCCCATTGATCCATCCGCTATTGTTCCAATCGAAGTTCGCGGGGTAATCCCCGGGCCGGGAATCCATGTGCAACTCGTAGTAGCCGAACTCGACGTCGGTGCTGAGGACGCCGGTGGGCGGGCCGCTCGGATGGTCCTTGCGTAACCATCCTTGCAAGATATGGATCATGCTGTCGTGAACGGTTACGATGCGGTTCGGATCCTTGTCCCATTGGCCCCATTGGCCCCACTGGCTTCCAGGGAGGAAGGGATACCAGCCGGTGAGATCCTTGCCATTGAATAAACGTACCCAGCCCGAATCCTTATGGTTGGGGACATAACCGGCATGGGAGGGCGCCGCGGCCGTGAGCGCGGCGGCCGCGATTAGAAGGCATAGCATCCGAGGCCGCATGGCTAGTTTCAGGGTTTGATTCCGGAGCAAAGGATATGGGATGAAGCCACACCCTCGGGACCGCGCATGCGGGCCAAGACTAGGCCGGAGCCATAGGCGCCCTGGGTGATGAACTCCGCAGGGCCGAAGCCTTTCCTGTTCTCGAGCACGCGCCCGTTCAGATCGAGGATCTCCAGAGAGAATGTGCCGGCCTCCTCGACGCCGATGGACCAGCGTCCATCAGCATTGGAACGGGTCGAGAAGCCCGGGGCCTTGGCGGGCTGATGCGAGGAAGGCTTGACGCCGGTGACGACCGGGGTTCCCGGGCCGAAGTCGTTCTGGGTGTACTCGGTTTCGTTGCTCCACAGTGACTCATTGCTCGCGGATTTGATGTTGTTCAGCTTCATGTAGACCACGTACTTGGCTTTCATGCCGCTGATAGTCAGGGTCACCTTCATCTTATCCACGCTGACCGTCGCCGAACTTACCGTCAGGTTGGTTTCCGCCGACTTGCCGCCTTCATAGGCCGCCTGCGGGGTGTAATTATAGGTCTTGAGCGCATAATTCGAGGTATTGCCGGCGGAAGCCGGGTCCACGGGGGAAGTGAACTCGATTTCCATCGTGGTGGGGCCCATCGAGCGCACGGCAAGCATGTCGAAGAAGGTTTTGCCGTTGGGGGCCAGGCGCTGCAGGCCGTAATTATGGCTGGTCCAGCTCCAGCCACCCCATTGGTCGGTTCCAATGCCGCCCAGGTAATACGCGCCATCGGGTCCGATCACGATACGGTTGACGCCCGCCTCCAGGCCTCCGGTGAAGCGGAGCAGGGCGCCTTGGTATTCTCCATTCACCTTTTCCA
>DAINDC010000385.1:3697-5173 GCA_036732085.1 Fibrobacterota bacterium
GAGGTGGGATCCCCGACGAGGACCTGGCCCTTGAAGATGCCCGTCGTCATCAAGACCGGCTGGGCGGGCGAATCGAAGATGATTTTGCCCTTATCCATCCACAACAGCGGTTGCGTGTAACCCGCGTCGGTGAAAGGCATCGGTGTCGGATTGGACTTCCTGACGCCGTAAAAATGGCCCTGCTTCATATGGAGCAGGTCGCACCGGGGCACCCAATTCCCCGAGTTATCGATGTTGAACATTTCGCCATCGGGTCCCCAAAAAAGGCCATTGGGCGTGCGCATGCCGCACGCGAACAGTTCAAAGGAATCGGTCACCGTGGGTTTGCGGATGAGCTTGGCGGGATAGCGAATGACGCAGCCCCGTTCATTGGCTTCAAATAAGTCGTAAGGGTATCGGACGGCAAGGCCCGTATAGAAGCTGCTATCCTTGTAAATCAGGCCCAGGGCGAATTCGAGGTTCTGGCGATCGTTCTGGATGGTCAAAGTCGGGCCGATTTGGATCGGCGCATCGGCCTTCCCGTCCTTATTCGAATCCGGCAAGTAAATGAGCCGATGCTTTTCCATGACGTAGATGTGATCGTCCACCACCTTCAAACCCAGCACCTCGTTGAGGCCGGTCGCGTAGGTGGCGACTGTCACCTTGGAAGCATCGCCCGTCGTGACATTGGAGATCAGGTAGATCGAGCTGGTAGTCTTCCCAAAGCCCGTCCAGGTTCCCAGGACCATGCGTCCATCGGACAGGAAGTCCATGCCGCCTACCTGCGGATCGAAGCCCGAAGGACGCAGGGTCTGCAAGGTAAATCCGGGGTGGACCCCGGTAGTCTGGGCCCAGAGCTGGGCGGCCGCCAATAGCGGCAACCCGAATCGGATGATGGTTTTCATACTTGCCTCCTTGAGATGATCGTTCCGGTCCTCAAGGCCATCGGATGAGGCGGGAGCCGGGTTTGAGATTTTCATAATATAGTTTCACGAAGTCGTCCGCAAGCGCCGAATGCACCGCCCAGAATTCGTCCAGCGATCCCTGGAAATATTCGCCGTTGCCGCTGGGGGCCCAGTTCGCAAGCTGTCCCCAGCCCAGTCGCCAGTACCCTTTCAAGATTTGCGCAGTGTGGGTGGCCGGATCGTTCCCGATCCGCGCCCCGTCGACGAACAGCGCCTGCCCCTCGAAGGGAGAAAGCCGCACGGCCGCTTGATGCCAGGCCCCGTCGTCGTAGGCTTTCAAGGTTCCCAGGATTTTATAGGAGGACTTGGTCGGCGGGGTTTTGCCCGCGCTATCGGGAGGATAAACCCCATAATGCAAGGTGCCGTCCATGTAGATGTCCAATAAACGATCCCAGTAGTTGGCGCGGCTGGTGTCCTTGTCGGAGAATTCGAAGATCCGGCCGCCCTGGGTGTGCCCGGTCCGGAACCAGACTAGGACCAATGCCTTTCGGAAACCCCGTCCAGCCTAGCTTGGATCCATATTTTTCAGCAG
>DAINDC010000386.1:0-1535 GCA_036732085.1 Fibrobacterota bacterium
GAGCAGGCCTTGGAGGCGCTGGGACGCGGGGACGCCTTCGACGTAATGGTGACCGACGTGCGCATGCCGGGCCTTTCCGGACTCGACCTGGTCAAGCGCGCGCGCCGCGACCGGCCCACGCTGGAATGCATAGTCATGACCGCCCATGCGGATGCGGGCACGGGCGTGGAGGCGATGCGCAACGGGGCCCTGGAATACGTGACCAAGCCCTTCGAAATGGACGAGATGGTGCTGCTCATCCAATCCGCCCTCGAGAAGGGGAAGCTCCGCGAGGAGGTGGCCGAGCTGCGCGTGCGCGAGACCGGCCGCTACCGGCTGGAGAAGATCATCGGGGACTCCAAGCCCATGCAGGAGGTGATCCGGCAGGCGAAGATGGTGGCCAAGCGGGACACCACCGTGCTCGTGCGCGGCAAGAGCGGCACCGGCAAGGAGCTGGTGGCCCGCGGCATCCATGCGGAGAGCGGGCGCGACCCCTTCGTGGCCGTCAACTGCGGGGCCCTGCCCGAGAACCTGTTGGAGTCCGAGCTGTTCGGGCATGAGAAGGGTTCCTTCACCGGGGCCCATGCGCAGAAGATCGGCTTCTTCGAAAGGGCCGGGACCGGCACGGTCTTCCTCGACGAGATCGGGGACATCTCCGCGGCCATGCAGGTCAAGCTCCTGCGCGTGCTTCAGGAGCGCGAGTTCACGCGCGTGGGCGGGTCGCGGGTGATCAAGACCCAGGCGCGCGTCATCGCAGCCACCCATCGCAACCTGGAGGAGGAATCAGCCAAGGGAGCCTTCCGCGAGGATCTGTACTTCCGCCTCAACGTCTTCCCCATCTTCGTGCCTTCGCTTTCGGAACGCATCGAGGACGTGGCGCCGCTGGCCGAGGCCTTCCTCAAAAAATTCGGGAACGAGGCGGGCTTCACGGAAGGGGTGATGTCCAAGCTGATGGAATATTCCTGGCCAGGCAACGTGCGCGAGTTGGAGAACTGCCTGGAGCGGGCCGCCATCATCGCCGCGGGCCTGGCCGTGGAAGTGGGCCACCTGCCCGAACATATCCGCCAGAAGCGCGTCCTGGACCGGCCCACGGCCTTCCGCCTGCCGGAGACGGGAATATCCCTCGACGAACTGGAGAAGAGCCTGGTTCTCCAGGCCCTGGAGATGACCTCCGGCAACAAGACCAAGGCCGCCGGCCTGCTGGGCATCTCGCGGCGGGCCCTCTATTCCAAGATGCATACCCATTCCATCCGCGGGTATGGAGCAGAGGAAACCCCGGAGTAACATTCGCGTTACCCACCATCCGGCGCCTTTCGCATCGGAGGGTAGCCGGCGCGTGTCGGAAGCATTTACATTCTTCGCCCCCAGTAGCATATATTCCATTGGCATACATATCTCTCGACTCATTATTGAACCACTCATTACCGAACCAGGGCCCGTCGACCCGAGGCCGCAATTTGCGACCGGGCCTTGCCGGCGTTTGGCATCTACGCAACCTGGGCTCATCTGGGCGAAGCGCGCTACGCCTCGGCGACGAGCATTGGCGTGCGGCCGTC
>DAINDC010000386.1:1545-5164 GCA_036732085.1 Fibrobacterota bacterium
TCTTATCCTTTGTAGCCGTGGCCGCATCGGACCCAGGCCCGGGATCGAGCCGCGGGCGCACTCCCAGAAACTCTACCAAGGAGAAACCCATGATCAGGTTCAACCACATGCAAAGCGGCACCAGCCTCAAAGCCCTCGTCGCCGGAGGCCTCCTCGCAGGAGCCCTGGGATTGGCCGTGTCGCAGACGGGGTCCCCCTACGGTTCCGGATCCAATACCGGCTCCCCGCAGGATCAAACCATGAGCTCGCCCGGAGCGCCCTCGCAATCCGGCGGCCAGACCAACCCGAGCGATCCTTCGCAGGCCTCCCAAGGCTCCCAGGCCTCCGCCAATGCGAATATGAACACCGGTTGGCGTATCCGGGTCTGCTCGGAAAAGACCAAAGCGCAGAGCATCAACTTCAATATATCGCCTGCTGGCAATGCCAAGCAAGGGGCTGGCATGTCGTCGACGGAGGGCTCATCGGGCTCGGCGTCTTCTGGCTCGGCTTCGTCCGGCTCGACCGCCCCCGATATGTCTTCGACCGGCGCCTCCCCGTCGGGCTCTGCCGCTTCGAGCGCAGCGATGGGACCCGAGACCGCTTCCTGGACTCGCGGCGAGTCCACCCTCATCCCGGTGCCGGGCAGCCTGGGCGATGCGGACAAGATCCGCGTGGAGGCCATTCCCGGCGAGAAGAACCAGAAGGCCTCCATATGCCTTCTGTACAACGACCACGTGGCCAAGAAGTTGAACTTCGATGACCGCGAAGTCAGCACGGTTAAGAAAACCCAAACCGGCGAATGCGGCTGCTGAAATTTGAGGCGGCCGTCTGAGCCCCACCCATGTCTACCGAACGGCCCGAGGCTCCCAGCCCCGGGCTTTTTCATGAATAGCCCGGGCTTCCGCTTTTATATCTTAATGGCATGCGACAAGATTACTCCGGATTCCTGGCGACCGCCGTGGCAGCGGTCCGCGAGGCGGGACAGCTCGCCCTATCCATGCAAGGCCGCCTCAAGGATGTCCACTTCAAGGGCGAGAAGGACGTGGTGACCGAGGCGGACTTCGCCTGCGACGCCCTCATCCGCAAAGCCCTGGCCGCGGCCTATCCGACCCACAATATCATCACCGAGGAAGAGGCCGCCCTCCAACAAGGCAGCGAGTATACCTGGTTCGTGGATCCGGTCGACGGAACCGTGAACTATTCCCGGGGCTTCCCCCTATGGGGCGTGTCCGTGGGATTGCGGCGGGGAGACCAAGTGGTGGCCGGCGCCATCTATCTGCCGGCGTTGGAGGAGCTCTACTCGGCCACCTTGGGCGGCGGCGCCTTTCTCAACGACAAGCCCATCCGCACCAGTGCGGTGGCGAACCTTAAGGAAGCCATCATCTCGCACGGCGACTTCAATATCGGGAATACGGAATCGGAACGGGCGGAGATGAACTCCCGCAATCTTTCTTCGCGCATGCGCGCGGCCGCGGCCATGCAGCGCGTCAAATGCATGGGCTCGGCCGTCCTCGAAGGCGCCTTTGTCGCGGCGGGCCGCATGGAAGCGTATTGCATGCTGGCCATGAAACCCTGGGACGTGGCGGTGGTGGGGCTCTTGGTCACGGAAGCCGGCGGCAAGGCGTCGCGGCTGGACGGCGGGCCATTCTCGATCGAGGGCCCGGACGCGCTTTTCAGCAACGGGCGACTGCATGAGGAATTGCTGAAGGTCTTGCGACTGGGCTAGACCTTACTTGTTGTCCCGGTCCTGCTTGTCGGACAGGGACGGATCCAGGAGATCACAAACCTTCTGCAGCAGCCCGTTGGGACTGAAGGGTTTGGGCAGGAAATCCGCCGCATCGTCCCAGACTTCCAGTTGGACGTTCACATCGGCATTATACCCAGAGATGTAAAGGACCTTCATCTCCGGGCGCTTGGGCCGCAGGTACTTCGCCAACTCCATGCCGTTGACCTTGGGCATGACCAGATCCGAAATAAGCAGATGGATGGGGCCGGGATAATCCTGGCTCACCTGCTTCGCATCCTCGCTGTCCTTGGCCTCCAGGACATTGTAATCGTTGATTTTCAGTATTTCCTTCACCAACGTCCGATTGGACGCGATGTCGTCTACCACTAAAATCGTTGGTTGCTTTTCCGTTCCCATATCCGGTTGGCCCGCCTTGATAGCCCCGATTCGGGGTTTGGTTCAAAACTATATTATTTGACTTGGGGGAGTACAAAATCCCGCCACCCTACTAATAATCAAAATACCAATTAAAAGGGGTCCCATTGGGACCCCGCATCCGCCGGTTGAATGGACGGGTTCAGAATCGGAATGCGGAAAGGCGATTGGAGCGCGTGGAATGCTTGAGTCTTTTGAGCGCCTTCTCCTTGATTTGGCGGACGCGCTCGCGGGTGAGGTTGAACCGCTGCCCGATCTCCTCCAAGGTATAGCCCGTATCCACGCCTATCCCGAAGTAGAGCTTCACCACTTCCTCCTCCCGCTCCCCGAGCGTGCTCAGGACCTCATCGACCTCTTCGCGGAGGCTGGTGAGGAGGATGACTTCATCGGGACTCTCCGCGTTCTCGTCCTTGAGCATGTCGCCCAGCTTGCCTTCCTCGTCCGCCTGCAAAGGCGATTCCAGGGAGATGGGATTGGCGCTGAGCTGGTGGCATTCCTGGATCTCGTCCTCGTTCACGGAAAGGTGCAGGGACAACTCGGACATCGAAACGGAGCGGCCCAGCTTCTGTTCCAGCTTGACGCCGGATTTCCCGATGCGGTGGATGGCGGACACCCGATTCAAGGGGATATTGATGATCCGGGATTGCTCGGCCAGGGATTGCAGGATGGCCTGGCGAATCCACCAGACGGCATAGGAGATGAATTTGAAATGCTTGGTCTCGTCGAAACGCTTGGCCGCGCGGATGAGGCCGAGGTTGCCTTCGTTGATGAGATCGGTCAAAGGCAAACCCTGGTTCTGGTAGTTCCTGCACACCGAGACCACGAACTTGAGGTTGGCGCTGATGAGCTTGTTGAGCGCCCGCCGATCGCCTTGGCGGATCCGATAGGCCAACCCGGCTTCCTCGTCCAGGGAAAGATTTTTGGACTTGCTGATCTCGCGCAAGTACAGGGTCAATCCGGAATCGTCACCCACGAACTTGAGGGGACGATCGACTTCTGGCCGCAGAGGCCTCTTCAAATCCGCCAAGGCGAACTCCTTTTTTGAAAACAATGTGGTTGGTAATGCCGTTGTCCATCCATGCCAAACCCAAAACCCTTACTAAAGATTCTCAAAAGCCCGATCAATATTGATTTGTGTTTAAAGTAACACAAGCAATATTTTTGAAAATAAAATTATCCAAAAAACCCAATTAAAACAAGTTATGGTGGCGAATTCAAACCAAAAATAGAGACTACCCCCTAACTCACGGAAATTCAGGGAGATGTGAAAGCGGGAGGTTCCGAATCCTTTTCACTCTACGATGAAAAACCGTTATTGACTAGATGACCTCTGCCATCCACTTCGGTTCACCCAGAACGGCTCTCCCCCCTCGGCCTATTTTTGGAGCATTGGCTCTCGCGGTTTTGCTTGGTTGCGCCGCGCCTGGGACGGTGCGGATTCCGTCCCAGGATCCCACCCCGCCCTGGTCGGCATTGGAC
>DAINDC010000387.1:0-2989 GCA_036732085.1 Fibrobacterota bacterium
GTCGTCGGGATGGATGCGCAGGATGCCGCCGCGCAGATCCGCGGTATTGGCCGGGCCCTGTTCGGTTTGCTGGTTGTCGCCCACGGCCGCCCACAAGTCCCCGTATTCGTCGAACACCATGGAACCGGCGGTATGCCAGGAGACGGACTTGCGCATGATCTTGACCAGGATTTTTTCCGATGCGAGATTCAACGTTTTCAGGTCGGAAGAAAGCGAGAAGCGGGAGATGCGATGGGAATAGCTCTTATCCGCCTCGGTGAAGGAGTACATGAGGTAGATGGCCGGGTTCTTGAGGAAGTCCCCGCGCACGGCGATGCCCACCAGGCCGTATTCGTTCTTATTATCAACGGGGATGGCGCCTAGGGAGTCCACGGTCGCGGTCTTGGCATTGTAGCGTTTCACCGTCCCCGCCTTCTGGATGAAGTAGACATCGGAAGGCCCGTCCGGCTGCGCCACAAAGGCGAGCTTGAGCGTGCCGTTGTCGCCGTTGCCGTCGTCACCGGGATTCGTGGGGCCCTGGTAGATTTGCGTCTGCTTGAAATCCGCATCGGAGGCGGCGCAACCCTTATAGGTGCCCAGATCCACGGCCCAGCCCGCGCCCGCGAAGCCGCCCAGGAGGGTGGCTGCCGTGAGCAGTCCCGGAAGTAAATTCGCTTTGTTAACCTGCATGTAACCCCCACTGGTGTTGATACGAATCTGCCGCGCGTCGGAATCCAGTAGCATACGGGAACCCTACCCTGGACGGATTTCGCCTCAGGCCGAATTCGGTATGCTTCCGGGAAACCACCGCACCAGAACCGGCGCGGAGGGCAGCCTTATATGGCCTCCCTCCAATCATATCCCTTCCAGGACCCGCCGTACCTCCATTGTCGCACTTGGGGCCAGTTGAACTTAGGCGGAAGGGGCGCGGGGATCGAGTAAACTTCCCGCATTGATCGGTATAAAATCCGCGGTTACATGGGTTTTCATACAAAGGCATTCTCAGCCTGAAAACACGAGTCTTTTTGCGGCGACGGGACAAATCCGGCTTGGAAGTGACCAGATACGGAACCCGCAGGGCCATGGTTTTCCGCTTTCCATTGACTAAATTCCTGGGCGTCATTCTGTTTCTGGAAGGAATCGTACATGAAAAAATCGTCCCGGCGGATCGCGAAACTTGGGATCCTGGTAGCATTTTTGGCTGCCGGCGCTCTGGGCCATCCTTCCGGCGTTTCCAAGGTCGATCTCGCGATCAAGCCCGATACTCTGGAGGTCCGCGTCGACGTGAACCGGGACGATCTGTTCTACGCGCTGGGCTTCCAGCAAGTGAACCACACATCCAAAACCGAACTTTCGAGCATGGCCGATCGTATCGCCTACTATTTCCAGACCCGCCTCGATCTGAAGTTCGACGCTTCCAGCGCCAAGGATGTGCGGGTTCTGGCCTGGAAGTCCAAAGGGGGCGATCCCGCGCTCAAAATGGACAGCGCCACCCTCTCCGATACCACCATCGTCCTCAAGCTGGGATGGCCGATTCCCAAGGGCGCCAAGCGCCTCGAGCTGGGGGCCAAGCTTTTCGCCGAACTGGAAGTGCAGCCTCTTTCCCATATCCGGGTCTTCTACCGCGGCCAGGAAATCAAACGGAAGTTCCTGAGCCTGGACGATCGGATGACCCAATCGCTGGAGCCGGATTCCCTGGAGGCCGCCTATGCGGTCGCCACCCGCCCGGCCAATGCCGGCGCGGCTCCGGGCGTTTCCGCCGCGACGCGCGAGGCCCCGGCCGAGGAATCCGTGGTGGGCCGTTTTCTCTGGCTTGGCTATACTCATATCCTTCCAGAAGGTACAGACCATATCCTTTTCGTGCTGGGTCTTTTCTTCTTCTCCACCTTGCTGCGGCCCCTGTTCATCCAGGTCACGGCATTCACCTTGGCGCATTCCCTGACCTTGGGCCTATCCCTCCTGGGCGTCGTCTCCTTGCCCTCGCGCATAGTGGAGCCCTTGATCGCCTTGTCCATCGTAATCGTGGCGCTGGAAAACATATTCTTCCGTAAGCTCAAACCTTCGCGGTGGATAGTCGTCTTCGGATTCGGACTCATCCACGGCCTGGGATTCGCAAGCGTCCTCAAAGGGCTTGGGCTGCCGGAAGGCCAGTTCTTCAAGGTACTGCTGAGCTTCAACGTGGGCGTGGAATTGGGTCAGCTGACCGTCATCGCCGCGGCCGCCGCCCTGACCGGGTGGATGTGGCATAAACCTTGGTATTTCCGCCGGGTGGTGATGCCGGTGAGCCTCCTGATCGCCGCCGTCGGGCTTTTCTGGTTCATCCAGAGAATGCTTTGGTTCCGGAGTTGATCGGGCCAAACCTGGCGCTCTCCGGTAGGGAGCAGATTTTCCGCCAAAAACATCCCCTGCGAAAGGATGTGGGGGTAAGATTGTAGTGGCTGGACTGGATGCCGGTTGAGAATGAAATCTTTGGATGGGCGCATTTAACCAGTATTTTCCCGAGGGCGGGAGTAGATTTACGGGGCTATACATGCCAATTTTACAATCAGAAAAGTCCAGATTTTTGACGGAGTATTGATTAATTATTGGGCCAGGCAATCTTTTTCGGCTCGCTCTTAAATAGAGCGAAGGGGACGGAAGATTCAGATTTAACCTTTGAGGGGTGAGATAAATATGTTCAAAACCGGATTCACACTAAAAACCTTGGCGCTCCTGGCGCTGCCTACTTTGTCGAGCGCCGCGTTCAATTACTGGGATGTGAAGGACACGAGTACCGTCCCAAAAACGCTTTCGGCTACCGGCATCTTCGCCTCTACATTCACGGCCAAGAAGATGGTTCTGCTCCCCAACGCCTACCACTACGACGTCAACTCGATGCTCTGGAGCGACGGGGCTCACAAAACGCGCTGGGCCATGACCAAGCCCGGGACCTCCATCGGATTCGATCTGCACAACGACTATTGGGTCTATCCGGACAGCATGGTCTTCATCAAGCAATTCGATATCGACA
>DAINDC010000387.1:2999-5126 GCA_036732085.1 Fibrobacterota bacterium
CCGGTGACACCACTTCGCGCGTGCGCTGGGAAACCCGCTTATTGGTGAACCGGAAAGATTCGTCTGAGACCTCGGCTGGAACCAAGTTCATGGATCATTGGTACGGCTACTCCTACAAGTGGAACAAGGATCAGCTGGACGCCGTGCGCGTCTACCGGAAAGGCAAGGATGATACCATCCGCGTCTATCCTGACGGCAAATCCAAGCCTTACGTCTGGAAGAAATGGACCTTTCCGGGAACCAGCCAATGCAACCAGTGCCATCGCATCGATAATTCGGACACCGTGCAAGGTCGCGCGGTCCTGGGCTTCTTCGCGGCCCAGCTCAATCGTGCCCACCCCGATTCCGCCGGCATCAACCAGTTGGAATACTTCTTCAGGAAAGGCCTGCTGACGGGCGCCAAGCCCCTGAATTGGAATGCCGCCGATGTTCCCAAATGGGCCCCCATCGACGACAATACGGCTTCCATCGATTTGCGCGCGCGTTCCTATATCGCCGCCAATTGCTCGGGATGTCACGGTCGCCGCGGCATGGCGAACAGCGCCGTCATGGGCGTGACCCTGGACTATGACTTCCACGATATGGTCTCCCAGATGGAATTCCGGCATCGTTTCGTAACCTGGCCTTTTGGCCTGGATACCCTGGAGCCGAAGGTTTATCCCAAAACCGACCTCGTAGCCAATCCCAAGGGCTCGGATACCCTGACCATACTCCCGGCTCTTGTGGTTCCCGGCTACCCCAACAAGTCCGTCGTCCTTTTCCGCCAGATCAGCCGCAATACCGTGAATACCTTGCCGCTCAACTGGGATCCGGATCATAACCAGATGCCTCCTTTGGGCTCCTTCGAGGTGAACGTGCCGGCGACGAATTTGATAGCCCAGTGGATCACGGCCATGACGCCCATCATTGCGCCCAATGTCGCATCCATCCGCTCGGGGGGCATCGTCCGCACCCTGTTGAAGTCGCCGAGTATTGAAGGCGGTATGCTGCGCCTGCCGCCTGAACTGGACGGCCCAGGTAACGTAGTAGTTACCATGACCGGCATCTCGGGTCGCACCTTGAAATTGCGCCAGGTGGGACGCGGCGTCTACGCCATTCCCTCCGGCCTCTCCGCGGGCGTGTACCAGATAGGCGTGGGAGGCAAGACCTTCACCCGCTATCTGTTCTAAGCCATGACCTGAGCCGGCCTCCCGGATATCTTGGAACGAGGGCCCTGCCGTAACGGCAGGGCCTTTTTTTGCGGCTCCGCGCGAGCATTTTTGCGGCTCTGCGCGAGCAGGCCTTTCTGGTACGCTCTCTCCCAGGGAGCGGAAGGTCCCGGCCCCGGACCTCCAAAGCCGTCTGCACGCCCTAGATTCACATGGACCACCCGCCACGCTTCCGACACCCTTAAGCATGAGGAAAGCAATATGTCCAAGTCCTTCCGCGCATTTCCCGCCGTCCTCGCCCTGGCCTTCTCCGCGACCTTGGCCTCCCGCGCGCCCGCCGTCCCCATCATCGTCATCTTGGTGCGCTGCGTGCCGTGCCGGCCGATGGGCGCGTCGATGACGGCGTTGGGCGGGACGGGACGCCCCGCGACGAGCGCCAGGTACGTCTTGGAAACGGTGCGGTCCGCGAACTGCTTCTGCAGCGTCTTGTGCGCGTCCTGCGTCTTAGCGACGAGCAGGCAGCCCGTCGTGTCCTTGTCCAGGCGGTGCACCAGCACGCCGGAGCTGGAGAAGGGGATGTCGCGCTCCCGGAACAGGTGGACGATCCCGTGGAGCACTGTCGCCGCGTCCGGCGGGATGCCGGCGCCGGGATGGACGGACAGGCCTGCGGGCTTGCGCAGCACCAGACAGGCATCGTCCTCATAGAGCACCGGAAGATCCAGGTCCATCGCGGGAATCCGCGTCTCCGTCACGGGCGTCCCGTCCTCCTGCAGCACGATCACGTCGAATTCCTTGATCACCAGCGCCGCCTTGCGGGCGACCCGCCCGTTGACCAGCACCGTCCCGCCCCGCACGGCATCGCGCACGCGCACGCGGCTCCAGCCGGACTTCCCGGCCAGGAACACGTCCAGACGCACGCCGCCGGTCTCCACGGTCCAGGTTTGCATGGGAGCCAGTGTAGCGGAAAACCCAGGAAGTA
>DAINDC010000388.1:0-5123 GCA_036732085.1 Fibrobacterota bacterium
CGCAGGTTGCGCCGGGATGCTAAAGGGTAAAAAACAGGTTACCAAAAGAATTGCCAGCTTCATTTGCATCCTTAGAAGGTAGTAAATCGGTCCACGTGCCTTTCGGCACGCTTGTCCTTGAATCCCCATTTTATTTCAGTAATAAAGCCTGTGATTCACCACTTCCGGGTCCCAGTAGGTTTCCGGTTTGGGAGTAAGCCAAGGTATCATTCCGGGTCCCCCCGACCAAGGCTCGAGGTTAAACTGAAGCTTGGCGTTATCGCTAGCCGAACCGTATACCGTTGCGGTTTGCATTCTTTGCGGATCCATGTCTTGCCATGCGGCCCAAATTCGGTCGACATTCGTATGGAGCAGAAAAAAAATCGGATCTATGGGGGAGTTCCCCCCTCCGACTTCAGGAATCGCATCAGGGGGCGCGGTACCCGTCGCAAGATAAATATGTGCCGTGTTATGACCCGCGCCTTCCAGCCCGGTTTCAAAAGCGCCGTAGTCGATTTCTTGGAGTAATGTCGCATCCGACGCGGTCTGGGGAGCACCCGGCAGTAAATATCGATCCAATAATTGAACGGGATAGGCCACCTCGCCGGCCTCATCATAACTGCCTGCAAGGACACCATTGTTATCCAAAAAATCAAATGGAAAGCCGACTCTGCCCTCATCCGATCCCATAAAGCCCCCAGGCCCCACGATCCCACTGGTGCGCGGATCCGTTTGCCAGTCCCAATAAGTCAAGGAAAGAAGCGGATCATAAAGGCGCAAGGTATCTTCAACGACGTTCAAAAATTTCCGGTGCCAAGGTAGGAAAGCCGGGTTGTCATGTTCTTCGGAAAAATCTTCTCGGCGAGCACGCGGATATTGCTCAAGAACGGATACGCCTTGGGCATTGCCGGGGTATCCCGGCGCGCCTACTCCCGGTACTCCGGGCGTACCGGGGTAGTAGGTATGGTCCGCCCAATAAACCGCATCGATGAAGTCCTGCTTTTCCACCGTAGTCAGGGAAGCTGCGTTTTTCCGATAGCCGCAGCGTCCCGCATATTCGGCCATCGCATAGATATACCCCGAGGAGACATCGTATCCGGCCTTGGTCGTCCCGCTATTCTTGAAGAGAATGGAACCGGCCGGAAAATTACCGGACCCGCCTGGGGATACCAATCCGGGGTAGTCCATAATGATTTTTCCCCGTTGCGACGGATCGCTCGCATTCTCTTCGCGTATGCTGAACTTGATGACTCCGCTCTGCTTGAACTCCAGTCCCCCGTGGGGGAAACTCGAGGAACCATCCGCGGACCCGCGCGTGAAAAAATTCCCCTGCGGATCGATCGCCGCCGCGACCAGGCCATTGTATTTGACGTACAACCGGCCCGTGGGATTGCCCAGCAGCGTTGCAGCGAATCCCGCGGTGAGCGCCAATGCGCAGCCGAGGTTTCGCATCGCACCGTGTTTTCCAGGCTCCGCAGAAATGAATTTTACGATTGGAAGATTCATGGCGTTACCCCCCCGTTTTGGATAAGTGTGTCCTTCTTGATCACGCGCGGGGCCGGAACCCGAACTGCGCCGGTGCCGGAAGCGGAGGGCGCCACCGCTTGCGTGTCCGCCTTGGCGGTTTGCCTCGCCCCGGCGTCCATCGCCGACATTAACGAAGTCGGGGCTGCCGCTCGGACCGCCTCGCTTTCGATGCATAAAAAGTTCACCGCCGCCGTGCCGCAGAGGCGGTCGGGCTCCTGCTTCGAATAAATCGCGAAAGCGATGCGACGCGAACCCGGATCACAAGGCGCCTTCAATTCCGCGCCGCGTATTCCCACGCGAAGGGAGGTTTGCGACGCTCCCGGGGGAACCGAGGCGCTCCGGGACAAGGCTCCGTCCGTCACCGCGAGGCCGGACGGGTTCGCCTTCACGATGAAATCCGACCTCTGGCCCTTATTCGTCAGGTTCAACGTCACCTGAAGCTCCTGATTCGAGTGCAACGTAATCGCCGTATCCGCATTCGAAACCGGCGCTCTGCCCACTTCGCGGACCTCCGCGCTGACGAGGCAGGACGGCGTTTCGGAGGCGAGTGCCGGTAAAACCGACCCTAGTCCGACCGCCCATAAAAGACTTAGCGTCCTTCTCATGGCGCCGTCCTTGCATGTTCCGCGCCATTACGGCTTACCGCTTCCAATTTCGCAATCCGCTTGTTCTGTTCAATCGCATGCAACGTCAACTCTTCGACCTTTTGCAGCAACTTCATGTTCATATCCACCAAGTCGACGCCTTTGTCTTTCATTTGGACGGCGCTGGGCACTTCCGGCAAATGCTTGTTCTTTTGCACGTAGGCCTCCGTTTCTTCCAGGGATTTCAATTTATAGCCGGGTTCGAACACGTAGTCCGGGGCCTCCAGCGTCCAATTATGAATTTGAATGGAGGACGCGGTCAGTTTCCCGACGACACCGAAATCGCCGGTCGTGAGATCCAGGCTCGCCAGCCAAGAGTCGCTGCCGGCATCCGTACCGCCAAGGAACCGCAAGTAATTGTTGGTCGAGCTGTTGGAGTAAACGTCGAGGAGCGCCGCGCGCGTCCCCATCGGACTTCCCGCGGAGTTGAGTTGGATTTGCCCGCCCTCGGCGCCGCCGTTGGCGCCTAGCACCAGGTTCGATTCCGACGGGAGTGTCGAGGCGTTCACGCCGACTTGGCCTTTGACCAGCAATCCATTGGCCGGAGCGGTCGTAACGCCGGCGAATCCCGCGCCGATGGCGACGCCGCCGTTCGCATCCAGGGTGTTAAGGGGCGTAGTCGTTCCGACGCCGAGTTTGCCCGCGGAAGTCAGGCGCATCCGCTCGGTGCCGATTCCCGTGGTGCCGGGCGTCCCGGTTCCGAACAGGAATCCGTTCACCGAGCTGTTCAACACGAAATTGCCCGTACCGTTGGCGACGCCCAATAAGCTGGCGTTGCCATTGGTCAGGGTGGTATTCAGCCGGAGGACCTTGGCGTCGGCGGAAACGAATCCGACCTTGTACGCATCCCCCGGGACGGCCAAGCTGCCGATGGACAATTTGGTGGCGGTGAGATCCGGATTGATCAAGCCGGAGACGATACCGGTCGTCGTGGAGGTGCTGCGCCACGCCGCGCCCCAGATGGGCGAGCCGCAGAGGGCAGTTAATCCAAACGTGAGCACGGTCAATCGGGCGCGCGATTTCCACGCATGAGTATGCAACATCATGATTACTCCTGAAAGGGGTGATGGACAAAAAACAAGTGTGAGCGGTTCTAAACTTGGTCAAACGTAATCCGACTTTGCAAGAATGGCAAATGATAAAAGAAAATATTATTGGTCGTTATTTTACTCGCTCGGCGGCTGATGCCGATGATTCGGGAGGAAATCGTCGACCCGAACGCCGGAAGGGTTCATTTACTTACTCGTGCAAGATGGCTGAAATCCGCATGAATATTGGGTCATATCTACGTAGCCTATATGTTAACCGATCACGGATGAAGGATTGTCCGTTCCGATGAATCCGAGAAAAACTCCGGTACGGTATTCCGCATTGCGATAACGAGGACCATTTCGGATGGTAGTATGCCCTCTCGTGTCAACAATCCTCGTCCAACACCAAGGCCACCTTTAATACCGGTCATTCCTGCCATATCGTCGCTATTCCTTTCGGGTCGCAGGCGGGCGTGTTGCTTATTACTCCAGCGGTGTTTTCGCGGTTTCGCTGATGGCCAGGGGCGGGCATCTGGTAACTCGTGAGAATGGAAATGCCTTATGCATTTACTTGGGCGCCGAAGACTCCCGGCCGGAAATCCCTGGTGCCGATCATCAATGAATCCATGGTTCTTCGCCCAAGGTCGTATTCTACTGCGCTTCGGTCCCGCTCGGGGAATTCGCTCAACGCGGAGATCCACGGAAATGAATTCATCTACAAGCGCTCCTTCGCCGAGGTGGAACTGGCCATCGCCGACGAACCCACCTCGGCGCTCGACGTGACCACCCAAAAAGTCGTGATCCGCATGATCTTCGACCTGTTGGAAAAGGGCATTTTCAACACCATGATTTTCATCACCCACGAGCTGCCCCTGCTCCGCCACGTGGCGAACAACATCGCCATCATGTACGCGGGCGAGTTCGTGGAAAAAGGGACCAACGAGCAAGTCGTATTCGATCCCCGCCATCCCTATACCAAGGCGCTCATGGGCTCCATGCTCAGCGCCGAACCCGGCCAGAAGAGCCGCAAGCCAGTCTCCATCGAAGGCGCGCCCCCCAGCCTCGCCAAGGTTCCCGAGGGCTGCCGCTTCGCGGCGCGTTGCCCCGTGGCGCGGGCCGATTGCAAAACCCAAAAGCAGGAACTGCGCATGGTGGCCGGCCGTCTCGTAAGGTGCAACTATGCCGAATAACTCGCCCGCCCCCGCCCCCGTATTTTACGCCAAGAACGTGACCAAGACCTTCGGCCATGGCAAGACCCTGGTCAAAGCCGTCGACGACGTTTCCTTTTCCATCGCGGACGGGGAAATCGTTTCCATCGTGGGCGGCTCGGGCTGCGGCAAAAGCGTTTTGGCCAAGGTGATGCTCGGGCTGTACAAGCAGAACCAGGGTGAATTCACCTACCGGGGCAAACCCATTACGGATACGCGCAGCCATTGGAACGAAGTCCAATCGGTATTCCAGGATCCATTCAGCTGCTTCAACCAGTTCTTCAGCATCCGCTCCCAGCTCAAGGACTCGCTGAACATCCTTAAAGTAAAACCCACCAAAGCCGAAGCGGACGCGCGCGTGGACGCAGGGCTACTTGCCGTGAACATCACCCCCAAGGACATCGAAGGCAAATACCCCTTCGAACTTTCCGGCGGACAGATGCAGCGCATGCTGCTGGCGCGCATCTTCGCCCTGCGCCCCAAGGTGCTGATCGCGGACGAGCCCACTTCCATGGTGGACGCGTGCGTGCGCGCCAATATTCTGGACTACCTGATGAAGCTGAAGGTGGAGCTGGGCATGACCATTATATTCGTCACCCACGATATCGGTCTGGCCTACTATGTGAGCGATCGCCTCTTCATCATGCATGAGGGGAAGATCGTGGAATCCGGAACGCCCGATGAGGTGACGCAACATCCGAAGAGCCCGCATACGGTGCAGCTGCTGGAAGATA
>DAINDC010000389.1:0-5081 GCA_036732085.1 Fibrobacterota bacterium
GGCCCCACGCCCTGGGTCCGTAGCGAGGTGAGGATCCAGGTCTCGAGCCGCCAGGCCGCCCCCGCCGCTGCGACCAAACCCGGCCAGCGCAATTTCCCCGCGAGCTCCATCAGGCGATGGACCCGGGCCTCGTCCTGGAGCCGCCGCAACTCGTTCTCGACCGCGCCCCGCGCCGTATCCTCCTCTTCCTGGAGGAACAGGCCGGAGGCTTCGTGGAAAAGGAAATCCCTTTCCGCGGCCGAAAGACCGGCCACATGTTCATGCAAACCCTCGCGAATAGACTTCATCGCCTCCTCCGGACGGAAGGCTTGCGGGTTGGCGCCATCATTCGGCCGGACGGGTTCGGGAGCCACGTCCAACAAGGGCCAGAGCGAATCCGGTGCGATGGGCCAATCGGGATGCGCCGGATCCGATTCGGTGCGCGCCAGGATTTCCGCCGCCACCGTATCCAGGCGGAACGGGGAGCGCAGAAGCGACTCGACCCGCGTGAGCCGATAGGGATCCGGTTTGGAACGCGGCGGGAACATGTCGATATCGCGTGGAGAAATCCCGTTCGGTTCCATCAGGAAGGTCCGCACCGAATCCAGTGCCAGGTGACTGGATATCCGGTCCGCCATGGATTCCGCGCCGGCTGGTCTCGTAGCCAAGCCCAAGCATACCCCCAAGACCAAGCCTAAAGCCGAGCCCGACAAGGCCAAGGCACGCTTCGTGCCCCTGCGCCTCGTGCCCGCGAGCTTCGCGCCCGCGCGCTTCGCATCCGCTCGCATCTTCATGGCCTTTTTATAGACCCAACTGCTGCCGCAAGGAGCTGACGTCCACGCCCTCTTTCACCATATCCTTGAAAAGGGCTTGCAGCCGCCTGCGTCCCCAGTCGTGGGTGCTCGCCTGGATCGGGGTCTGCCCGTTCAAAACATCCATGGGCGCATGGACCCAGGCATCGCGGGACTCGGCGCTGAGAACCGGCAAGGGCTTGGGAATATCCGCGGTCATAGTGGCGGACAGGCCCAGGCGTTGCTTGAGCAAATCCCGGACATGCGGACCGAAGGCGGAATCGGATAGGGTAACCTCCAGGTTTCCCCCGCGGGCGTCCACCCGCGCGAGGCGCAAGGCGTGATATTTGAGGTCCCAGGCGCCGGCTCCAGCCGGAACAACCTCCGGAGCCTTGCCCAGGGCTTCCGGCAGGACGGTGCGGTCGCCGATCGCCAGGTTGAACGCGGGCGCGGCGGCGGATCCGCGCACGGGCCGGCCCACCTTGGTGTCGTAAATCTCGGCGCGCCAGAGAGCGAGAAAGACCGAGCCATGCCGCCGCCACTCTTCGCAATGGACATCCGGCCTCAGGGTCACGGAATTCTTGACGCCCAATTCCCTGCAACCGGCCCGGAAGAGCGACTCCAGCCGATCCGCGGGCTCTCCCGCATCCAGGGACAAGACCGCATGGCCGCAAAACTCGCGGCCCCGGAAAGGCAGGATGCGCGTGAGGAGGCCCGTGCCTTGCTCCGGCATGGACCCGGCATGGAGCACGGTGTGGATTTTGTTGTTGCCCAAGTTGAGCAGCCTGGCCGTCTTCGCATTGCGATCCTGGACGCGGTAAAACCACAAAGGCGAATAGGACCACTGCATCAAATCGTGGGCGAGCCTCAGCTCCTTGCCTTCCAGTTCGCGTGCGGTCCGCAGGATGGGCCGCGCGTCGGAATACTGGACGGAGTAATCCCAGAAGAAATTCTCCACCACGGCGCGTCCATAATCCGAATCCTCCATGAGCAGGTCGTGGGGATAATCCTCCTTGGACAACTTCTCCCAATAGGCCTGGTAGATGGCCCGCAGGGGAAACAGGGCCATGGACAGCTCATGCAAGCCATGACGGAAGGAATAGTGGAGGGCGCTTTCACCTTCCGCTCCCTGAGCGGCCGGTCCCGTCGGACCCTGAGCGACCGATCCTTGAGCGACCGTGGCCGTCCCGCCCTTGGCCAGCGCAGCAGCCTTGGCTGCGGCTTTGCTGGAGGCGGATGGGGTGGCCATGACCGGCATAGGAACGGTTCCAGAGGGGGTAACCGGCAAGGGATCGGCGAAACGACCGCAACATTCAAGGTACGGGATGGTGTTTCCGCAGATGCAGGAATTTCTTAACTTACTCGCGTCCATACCAGCCAGCTTTTAATCGGAGCCATGGGAAGAATCGGATCCATCGTCCCTCCCTCGATAATTTAACTAAACGGACATCGGCCATGAATATCGGGATATTCGACTCCGGCTTCGGCGGACTCACCATCTTCAAGAGCATCCGGGCCCTCCTGCCACAGTACGATTATGTCTATCTGGGTGACAATGCCCGCACGCCCTACGGAAACCGCTCCTTCGACGCCATCTTCCGCTTCACCAGGGAATGCCTGGATGTTCTCTTCGCGCAGGATTGCGAACTGGTCGTCATCGCCTGCAATACCGCTTCGGCCAAGGCTTTGCGGACCATCCAACAGAAAGTCATGCCCGTCGAATACCCCGATCGGAAGGTGCTGGGTATCATCCGACCTTCCGCGGAAGCTTTAGCGGGTCTCACGCCTTTAGCGGGCCTCACGCCGCTGGCGGGCCTCCTGCCATTGGTCGGATCGGCACAGGCATCGGCTCGGAACGTAGCCTTATGGGCGACCGAGGGCACGGTGAAATCCCTGAGCTTCGCTTTGGAATTGGAAAAGTTGGCGCCGGGAGTCCAGCTTATCCAACAGGCCTGCCCCATGCTCGTTCCATTAGTGGAAGCGGGGGAACTCGACGGCGCGGGCATCGACTACTTCATCTCCAAATATTGGCGGGAGACGCTGGCGCAAAGCCCGAACCCGCCCTCGCCCGGCATCGACGCCTTGCTGTTGGCCTGCACCCACTATCCGCTCCTCTATCCGAAGATCCGCGCCCTGCTGCCGCCTCACGTCCGCATCCTGGTGCAGGGAGATATCGTCGCGCCCAGCCTGGCGGATTACCTGTCGCGCCATCCGGAAATCACATCCCGATTGTCCCTGAAGGGAAGCCAGCGCTTCCTCACTACGGACCGCACCGAAGGTTTCGATCGCTTGGCCAAGGTCTTCCTTGGTCATTCCGTTGTCTCGGAAAAAGTCGAAATTTAGGCCGTTTTCGCAGACCTCCCGTTGACTCGACCGGTCATTTTCCCTATATTGAAACTTTGACGGCGGGCCGCTCGCGCCCTCGCACCCGCCGATACCGGTTGGGAATCGGTTCCGATTTTTTTCCTTCCATTCAGCCGAAAGGTCGAAGTCATATGTTGAGCACATTAAATTGGCAGGATTATCGGGGCAAGGGCGAAGGCGTATTGATCCATCTGGACGCGACTACGAAGCACGTGCTTCCCGTCCGCGAACCGATCGATGAAAATGGTTTGGCCATGACCGAACCGAATTACGAGACCGGGACCTACGGCTTCCTCCAGTGTGCGAATGCCAAGACCCGCTTGGCCACCATGAAGAACCGACGCCGGTATTTTCTGTTCGGGACCCGCTACCAGGGCCTGGATGAAGCCAGCAAGGGCAAGTTCCTGATCGTCGGTTATATGCGCCTGGACAAGATCCTGGAAGTGCGCAAGCGTCATGTCCACAAATGGATGGAAGCCCAGCAGGCCGGCGTGCCGGCCCCGGAATGCATGGACATGGATCTCTGTTATGCCTTCCAGAGCGAAGAGATGAATTTCTACTCCCCCGAGGATTCCTTCGAACTCAGCGAAGATCTGATGAAGAAGTGGGGCTACAAGGGCAAGGTGACCAAGCAGATGAAGCTCACCTTCACCGAAGAGAAATTGGAAGTCATCCTCGCTCACTTCAAAACCAGGACGCCCCGCAACCAGGAATACATCGCGGCGGCCAAGGAATTGGAAGAAGCCTTGGCGGCGACGAAGGCCGAGTCCGCGCCCGGTTCCGATAATTGGTGAGATAATTGGTGAAGGTTCACCTGTGCGGATTTGCCTGACGTTACCTAGGTAACCTAGACAATACCTAGGTGATACCGCGCTTGGACAGGAGCTTGTTCACGCGGTCGAGCAGTTCCTGCTTGCCGAAAGGCTTGGTGATATAGTCCTCGGCCTTCATCACGTGCAGTCCCACCATCAGGTCGACGGATTTGTTATTGCTCGTCAGGAAGGCGATGGGGATGCTCACCAGCGAGGGCTGTTCGCGGATCTCCCGGAAGATATCGAAGCCGTCCACATTGGGCATCACCACGTCCAGGAGGATCAGATCGGGCATCACCTGCAGAGCCGTCGCCACCGCGGTCTCGGGTTCGGTGACCACGGTGACCTTATGCTGCCCGAGTTCCAGAACCAGCTTCACCAGGTCCGCGATATCGCGCTCATCGTCCACTACCAGTATTTTCGCCATCGCTATCCCCTTGCCAATTCGCGCGGGAGCCAATCCCAATAGAAGTAAGTTACCGCGCAGCCCAGGACCAGGCCAATCAAATCCAATGCCATCGCCACGAATACCATGTAGTCGAGATCCAGGCCCAGGAGGCTCAGGACCATGGACAGCGACATGAGCATGCTCGCCACGTAGAAAAGCTTGTACAGCGGCCGCCTCTTCCTGGCCGCCCCGAAAATCCGGCTCAGCGAAGCGATCACCAGGAAGGTGACGATGAAGGTGATATGCAGGATGACTATGGTGATGGCGGAAATGGATACCATGGATTCCTCAGTTGACGCTCATCATGGTCCGATAGAGGGCATAGCAAAGGGCCGTGAAACCCAAGCCTCCCAGGCAGACCAGGGCCGAACCGAAATAGGACGGAAGGAAAACGAAGAAATGGAGCTTGAGCAGCAGGCCGAGGATGAGGACAGCCAGGCTCAGCTGCAGGTAGCGGTAGGGCGGGCCCTTCTGGAATTTCTGGCGATAGAATTTGGCGATCAAGGTCAGGTAGAAGCCGATCACCCCGAATAGCAGGGAGGTCAGCAGCAAGCCGGTAGCTTGGATCAGGAGCACGCGGACCCTATTTGCCTTTGCGCTTGGCGATGGCGGAGAAAGCCTCCACGAAGGCGTCGCCTTCGGTCTTGACCGGCGATCCGCTCATGACGCCCTGACGGCCCAGGAACT
>DAINDC010000390.1:0-5069 GCA_036732085.1 Fibrobacterota bacterium
CAAGGGCGCGCTCGGCGCCTCCTTCAAGTCCATGCAGGACTTCATCGCCCGCGAGGTGCGCAGCCTGCTGGTGGTCGAGGACAATGAGGATCAGAGGAATGCCATCATCGAGCTCATCGTCGACCCGGATGTGGAAGTGGTGGCGGTGGGCACCGGGACCGAGGCGCTGGAGCAGCTCCGCACGCGGCAGTTCGATTGCATGGTCATGGATCTGGGCCTGCCCGATATGGACGGCTTCGCCATGATTGATGAGATCAAAAAGGATCCTGCCCTGCGCGAGGTTCCCATCGTGGTCTATACGGGTAAGGACCTGACCACCAAGCAGGAGAGCCAGTTGCGTGAGGTCGCGCAGACCATCATCATCAAGGACGTGCGTTCGCCCGAGCGGCTTTTGGATGAAACGGCCCTGTTCCTGCACCGGGTGCAGAAGCAGATGCCCGAACATAAGCGCAAGATGCTTGAGCAGCTCCACAAGTCCGATGCCCTGCTGATGGGCAAGAAGATCCTGGTGGTGGACGACGATATCCGCAATATCTTCGCCATGACCAGCCTGCTGGAGCGCCATGGAATGGAGGTGATATCCGCCGAGAACGGGAGGGATGCCATCGAGGTCCTGGAGGCCTCCAACCATGTGGACGCCGTGCTCATGGACATCATGATGCCGGAAATGGACGGCTACGACACCATGCGCGCCATCCGGCAGATGCAGCAGTACCAGGCCCTGCCCATCATCGCCCTGACCGCCAAGGCCATGAAAGGGGATCGGGAGAAATGCATCGAGGCCGGCGCTTCCGACTATATCTCCAAGCCGGTCGATACGGATCAGCTCCTGTCCCTCCTGCGGGTCTGGGTCTATCGGTGAAGGGAAGCGAAGGCGGCGCGGGGATCGCGGCAACCGATGTCGGTTCGGGGACGGACCTCGAGGTCGACAACCTGCTGGAAGGCATAGTGGACCGGTACGGGTACGATTTCCGGGATTATGCCCGGCCGGCCCTGGACCGGCGCGTCCGCGCCTTTATGAAGGAGGAAGGCATGCCCGGCCTGCGCCAGCTGCGCGATAAGCTCCTCGGGGATCCGGATACCATGCAACGGTTCCTGTCGAACCTTTCGGTCAGCGTAACCTCCATGTTTCGGGATCCCGGCCTTTACGAGATCTTCCGGCGCGACATCGTCCCCGTGCTGCGGACCTTCCCCTTCATCCGCATCTGGCATGCCGGCTGCGCCACGGGCCAGGAGGTCTATTCCATGGCCATCCTCATGCAGGAGGAGGGCCTTTATGATCGATGCCGTTTTTATGCGACCGATATGGATGAGAGCGCGTTGCGGACGGCCAAGGAGGGAATCTTTTCGCTGCACGCCATGCGCAAGTACACGGCCAATTACATCGCCTCCGGAGGGAAGGGATCCTTTTCCGATCACTATACCGCCAGGTACAATAGCGCCATCCTGAAATCCAGCCTCAAGAAGAACATCGTCTTCGCCAACCACAACCTGGTCTCGGACGGATCCTTCAACGAGTTCCATGTCATTCTCTGCCGGAACGTCCTCATCTTCTTCAACGAGCGCTTGCAGGCGCGCGTGCACGGGCTGTTCCACCAGAGCCTCGCCAATTTCGGCTACCTGGGCCTGGGAGCGAAAGAATCCCTGGCCGCGGGAGGATGCCGGAAAGCCTATATCGAGATCAATGCCAAGCACAGACTGTATCGGAAGATTGCATGAAAGAAACGCAGCCATCGGGAATGAACGGGAACTCCTACGAGGAATCGGACGCCCATGCCATGGGCATACCGGCCTCTTCTTCGCAACCGGAGGAGGAGAAGGTCAAGATCCTTCTGGTGGACGATCTGCCGCATAAGCTCATCGCGCTGGAGTCGATCCTCGAGGACAAGAATATCATCATCGAGAAGGCCGCCTCCGGCTTCGAGGCCCTGCGCCGCCTGCTCCGCGAGGACTTCGCCGTCATCCTGCTCGACGTCATGATGCCCGGCCTGGACGGTTACGAGACCGCGGCCCTCATACGTCAGCGGAAGCGTTCGGAAACCATTCCCATCATTTTCATCACCGCCAATCTGGCCAATGACCGGGCGGCCTCCAAGGGCTATTCCCTGGGAGCCGTCGACTATATCAACGCTCCCGTGGTCCCGGAAATCCTCAAGGCCAAGGTGGCCGTATTCGTGGAGCTCTTCCGGACCAATCGCAAGGTCAAGCAACAGGCCAAGGCCCTGAAGACCTATAACTTGGATCTGGAACTCGCCAACCGCAAGCTGGAGTCCCGATCCAAGGAGCTTCAGACCAGCCGCGAGAGCTTCCGTAATATCGTGGAGAAGAATGAGGAAGGCTTGGCAATCGTGGACAAGGGAGGCGTCATCCGTTTCGCCAATCCCGCTTTCAGCCGCATGCTGGGCAGTCCCATCGAGAGCCTGGTGGGCCGGGATTTCCCGTTCGCGTTCGAGGTGGGGAAGATCCAGGAGGCGGATCTTCCCAATGCGGATACGGGCGTCCTCCCCGTGGAAATCTCCCTGACGGAAACCCATTGGGAAGGCGCGACCGCTTATCTCGCGAGCCTTCGCGACATCACCCTGCGTCGTGCCGCGGAGCAATCCATCCGCGAAGGCGAGGAAAAACTCCGGCAGGCCCAGAAGCTGGAATCGATCGGGCGTCTGGCGGGCGGCGTGGCCCATGATTTCAACAACCTCCTTACGGCCATCAATGGCTATACGGACATGGTCCTGGCTTCCATGGAGGAGGACAATTCCTTCCGGGGCTACCTCCAGGAAGTGCGTCGTTCCGGGGAGCGGGCCGCCGAGCTCACCCATCAGTTGCTGGCCTACAGCCGCAAGCAGGTGCTCATACCCAAGATGCTCAACGTGAATACCGTGGTGGAGAATATGACCAATATGCTCCGCCGCCTCATCGGCGATCACGTGGAGCTGGTCTCCAACCTGGATCCGCAAATAGGCCTGGTCAAGGTCGATCCGGGCCAGGTGGAACAGGTGATCATGAACCTGGTGGTCAATGCCAAGGACGCCATGCCCGCGGGCGGGCGGATCACGGTGCAGACCGCGGTCGAGGTGGTGGACCAGGACTCGGAAGCTTTGCTTCCCATCGACAGGGAACTTGCTTTCGAACCCGGTCAATACGTGGTCATGACCGTCGCGGATACGGGCACCGGCATGGACGAGGTTACGGTCGCCCGCATCTTCGAGCCGTTCTTCACCACCAAGGAAGTGGGCCGCGGAACCGGGCTGGGGCTCTCCATGGTCTACGGATTCCTCAAGCAAAGCGATGGGAATATCACCGTGAAAAGCGTGCCGGGCGAAGGCACCACCTTCAAGGTTTATCTTCCCCTGGCCACGGGATCCGCCGCCGTCTGGCGGACCGATGGCGCCGATCAAGGTTCGGAATCCGCCCGCGGGTTTGAAACCATCCTATTGGTCGAGGACGAGCATACGGTCCGGAAATTCCTGTTGAGGGTCTTGCAGCATATCGGCTATAACGTCATCGAGGCACAGGATGGGAAGCAGGGCTTGGAATTATCGCTCAATCATCCGGAGCCCATCCACTTGCTGTTGACCGATGTCATGATGGCCAATATGGGAGGCAAGGAACTTTCCGAGAAGTTGTCCCTGCACAGGCCGGAAATCAAAATCCTCTTCATGTCCGGATACGCCGAAGAGGGTTCGCCCTATACCTGGAATTCCCAGGAAGACCTCGACTTCCTGCAGAAGCCTTTTTCGCCTGCCGTATTGGCGCAAAAGGTCCGATCGGTCCTGGATTCCACCCATACCCTCAAACGCTGAGCGCGCTCTGAATCTGGCGCCAAGGTTTTGGCAAAGGCTTATAAAAGAAAAGCTGGATAATACCCTTTGCCCACTGCCGAAGCCTTTCCGCCAGTTTACCGTGTCATCTTTCATATCTATTTTTTTATCGCACGAGGACAAGGAATAGCTTTTCCTTTTTTCCCCAACTTGGTGTTTTAATAGAATGCAGCGGTTCTGGATAGCTTTGGGTTGCGCAGGAAATAAACCTCCCAAAGTGCTTTATCCAGCGCCCGGAAGGTGGGATAATTATTGCCTACCACTGCAGGGAGGCCGTGATGACAGAATCCGTTAAAGCCAGTACCACTTCCAATCCGACTCTGAATTTCCTTCGCGATGATAATGGCCTCAACAGCTATTTGCGCGAGATTGGGAAGAACAAGGTCCTCACCTATACGGAGGAACGGGTACTCGTGGTGCGGATGTGCCGTGGCGACAAGCAGGCTTTCAAAGCCCTGATCACAGCCAACCTCCGGTTTGTGGTTTCAGTCTGCCGCAAGTATCAGCATCAGGGACTGCCGCTGACCGAACTCATTGGCGAAGGCAACTTGGGCCTGATGCGTGCGGCCCAGAGTTTCGATGAGACCCAGAACTGCCGGTTCATCAGCTACGCCGTCTGGTGGGTCCGTCAGCGCATCTTGCAGGCCCTGGCGGAACAGTCGCGCTGCCTGAGCATCCCCGTGGGCAAGTCCGCGCTGATGCGCAGGATGATCCGGGTCCGGAAATCCCTGGAGCAGAAACTCGGCCGCGAAGTCGCCACATCGGAAATGGCGGAGGCGCTGGGTATCAAGGAGAAGGAGGTCCTGGATTTGATCCAGGTAGGTACCACGTCCGTTTCCCTAAGCGCTCCCGTGCAGGGCTCCCAGGACCTTACCCTGGAGGAGTCCATGATGGATGAGGCCTCGATCAGTCCGGAAGAGGAATATGCCATCAGCCGGCGGAACAACCGCCTGCGGGAAATCCTCGCCGGATTGAAGGACTTGGAGGTACAGGTGATCAGCCTTTATTTCGGGCTCGAAAACGATTACTCCCTGACCTTGGAGGAAATCAGCATCAAGCTCGAGGTAAGCCCGGAGCGGATCCGCCAGATCAAGGATTCCGCCCTGAGTCGATTGCGCCACCCCAGCCGTCTGCAAAAGCTCCGCGAAACGGCCTGAGACCGGTCGCCCGATCAGGTTGACTGATTAGCCTGTCTGATTAGGGCTTGCTGAATAGCTCGCCGTCAGTTTTTTGTTTTTATTCCGGGGGACC
>DAINDC010000391.1:0-5056 GCA_036732085.1 Fibrobacterota bacterium
ATTGCTCCCCAGAAATTCGCGACCCATCAGGTCACCCATAATATCACCACCTCCTGGAAGACCTACGAAATTTCCCTTTCGGAGACGGCCCTGACCAATCCTCTCAAGCAGCCCTCCTGGGCCAAGCCCGCAGTGCCTTTCGACCCCAAGTTTGTCGAGAAGATCGCCTGGAAAATCTCAATGGATGCCGCAACCAATCCCCTCAGCGGCACCATCCTCATCGACAGCGTGTTGATCAAGAACTATGCCTGGGCGAATCCGGCCGCATGCGCCACATGCATCGGAGCCGTCGGCGCCGGAACGGGAGCCTTGCTCTCCGATTTCGACACAAAGCCGAAGAACAAGAATACGGCCGGTTTCTTCTGGTATGCGTATAATGATGCCGCTGGCCGCACCGTTTCCACCCAAGCGGAATATTCGGAAATCTTCGGCGGCGTGACCCCGGATCCTCTGCTTCCCACCAAGCCGATTTTGGTCATCGACAGCACCAAGGGCGTGGGCGCGACCGGCGCCGCCTTCATCCAATTCACCTTGGGACCGACCTATCTCGATAAAGGCAATACCATCAAGCCTTTCGTGGGCGTAGGCACCCGCCTCTCCGATGATTTGGGCGTGGCCCATTTCGACTCCAAAACCGGTACCGGCATCTCCTTCGACTATCAGACCACGGGGGACGATATCGACTATATCCGCATGGAGGTCAAGGACGAGAGGAATCTCGGCGCGGGCATTGTCCACTATACGCTGTTGCCGGGCACCGCAGGGGCTTGGAAGAGCGCTTCGATTCCCTGGACCGCCTTGGTATTGCCCAATTATAACGAGGTCAAATCGATTGTCGATAAAACCTTGCATACCCATTCCTTGGAACAAATCCAATGGACCTTCCAGAGCGATGCCAAAAAGACCGGCGCCTTCGCCATCGACAATGTGAAAATCATCGGCCTCGCCAAGATCGACTCCTCCTTCGTGGGCCTCCGTTCTCCCAACGCCCGTCGGAACCAGGGCATCAGCGCCCGGACCGTGGGCCAGGACGTGCAGGTAGCCTTCGAGTTACCCGCCGGCCGCCATGTGGGCTCCTTGGATCTGCTTGATGTCCGTGGCGCCTTGGTGTCTTCCCGCAAGGTGGATATCCAGGGCGGGGCCAAGGCAACCTTGAGCCTGTCGGTTGGAAAAAACGTTAAAGGGGTCCATTTCCTCCGGCTCAAAACCAGCGATGGCAAGAGCACCCGTGAGGATTGGGGCAGTCTTTCATTGTTGGATTGAGGTCCATAGCCCCATTTTGGGCCTCACGACCCCGTCCGCTTTCTTTAGTCCCCTCCATGGAAGGTGGGGCGGGGTCACTAAATCTTCGAGTATCTCATACGTGCCCCACAGACTCCGGGGCTTTTCACGGCCTTGGAAGACCTGGGTTTGATGGCCATTAGGAATCGAACCTTCCGTGGCCTGCCCAGGCCTCCGGCCTCTTTCAGAAAGGCTCCCTATGTCCTCCTTGAGAATGACCGTTTTCTTGATCCTGTTCGGAACCCTCGCCGTCGAAGCGCAGGATTGGGCTCCGCTCCACAACCTCTTGATCAAATACTATGGATACCAGCGAGCGGGATCGAAAACGATCGACACCCATAATCCCTTCTACAAGACCTCGCCGTATCCGCACTCCCAGGACAACCAAGGGGGAACCGATTTGAGCGGCGGTTGGTACGATGCCGGCGACTTCGTGAAATTCGGCCTGCCCTTCGGATATTCCGTATACACCTTGCTAAAGGGGTACGATGTCTTTCCTCACGCGTATGATGATCTCGACTCCTGGGATTATAAGGGCGTCAAGGACGGCATACCCGATGTCCTGGGCGAAGCGAAACTGGCCACCGATTACCTGCTGAAGGCCGTCATCTCGGACAATATGGTGGTCACGGACGTGGGCAATGGGGCCACCGATCATCAGCAATTGAACGAGAGCGGATACGCCAACTCCCAGCGCACCAGTCCGCGTGGGGCTACGGTCTCCACGGGCGCGGATATCGCCGGATTGGATGCCGCTGCGCTGGCGCTGATGGCCAAGCTTTACAAGCCTTATGATGCCGTCTACGCGGCCGCCTGTTTGGCCAAGGCCAAATCGGCCTTCACCTTCGGACTCGCGCATCAGAGCCTGTCCCAGGAACAGGACAATGGCAGCTACTATAGCACCAAAACCTTCGTCGACAAGATGGCCTGCGGCGCGGTGGAACTCTACCGCGCTTCCGGGGACTCGTCCTTCCTGGTCCAGGCCCGCAGCTTCCAATCCAAGGTCGCTTCGCATTTCTTCGTGCTCGGTTATGCCAATGTAGGGGATCTTTCCGCCTTCGAATTGGCTCGCCTCGGCTACGATGCCTACCAGTCCACCTGGTTGACCGATGTGGACCTCACGCTCAGCCGTGTCGTCACCATCTCTAGCGCTTCCGAATTGATCAAGGGCGCCTTCATCCGTTCCGATTGGGGCAATGCCGGCCATGCCGCCGCGGCCGCGTTCTCCGCGGCCCTGGCTTTCCAAATCACGGGCTCCAATCTCTACCGGGATTTCGCCATCGAGCAGATGAAATGGGTCTCGGGCAATGCGCCTTATAAGCAGTCCTATGTGGTCGGTTACCTGAATGGCCCCACCAACCCTCATCACCGCAATGACGTCGCCTTGGGGGGCAGCACCGGAGTGAGAGCCAAAGGCGGCATCGTCTCCGGACCCACGCCCGTCGGCACCTATAATGACGGCCACCCGGAAGCGACCGGCTGGAGTTTCAACGGCAGCGACGCTTCCAATTACAAGAATAACGAAATGGCTCTGGACTACAATGCGGCGGCCGTGGGCGCCGTGGCGTTCATCCGCGACTATCTCAATCCGCCCGCCGGCCAGGTGCGCATCTCCGAGGCCCTCAAGGCCACGCCTGACAATGTGGACTTCAATTCCCAAACCTCGGCCATCACCTTCACCTTTGAAACTCCCGCCGCCTGGAAGCTGGTGCTCACGGGCAGGCTCAGCAAGGCCAAGAAGACCTTTACCGGAACCACCGCGGCCAATTCCGTGAAATGGGCCGGCGAATCGGATGAGGGGACCTTCTCCGCCGGGGAAACCGTGGACATGCAATTGACCGATCCGATAATCGCCCCCTATCATGTCTCTCGCGCCAAAGCCACCCTGTTCATAACCGCCGCAAAGAAGGCGCCCTTCCTACCAACCGATGTCAATGTGGACGATTTCAACGATGGCGATTCGCTCAATGCCATTGCCGGTCATTGGTCCGTCTTCACCGATAAGGAAAGCGGCGGCACTTCCTATGCGAATCCCCCCGGGTTCGCCGCGGCCGTGACCACAGGCGGCGCGGATTCGACCAAGGGTGTCTCGGTTCGATTGGTGGCCACTGCGGGCGCTCCCAATCCGGTAGTGGGCATCCGCTCCACCTTCAATGCCGCGGGAAGCGCCGTGGACCTGGGACCCGCCAAGAGCCTGGTCTTCGATGTCCGGTCGACGTCAGGCAGCAGTTTTTGGGTGGAGCTGGAACAAAGCGACATCACGGACGGCGCGTTTTATGGTTTCAAGGTCCAGGTCGCAAGCGATAGCTGGAACCGGATCCGGATTCCGCTCTCCTCCTTTTCGCAACCGGCTTGGAAAGTCGCTGCCAAGCCCATCAATCTGGGATCGAATAAATCCCTGCGGTTCGCCTATCACGGAGTCGGTACGGTGCGGTTTGATTTGGACAATGTGCGCATGGAAGGCCTGAAGGTCGGAGGCGCGGCCGTTCGGACCAAGGCTACTGGTGGGCTGCCGCATGCGGTCAGCCACCTGCGGGTCCTTGCATCCGGGATCGACTACCGCTTCCTGCCTCCGGATCCCGCCGTCCGGGCTTGGAAGGTATGTATCCTGGATGTTACGGGAAAATCCCTACTGGAGAAGCGCTTGGACTTGGAGAAGGCGACGTCCGGGGCCGAGATTTCCCTATCGGCGGCAATGGGGCCGGGAATCTACTTCCTGTCGCATACTCCCGATGACGGTTCGACCCATGCGGGCAAGGGATCCCGGGACATCTTCGTGGTCGAATAGGCTTTGCTTATGCGCGCGCTCACCTGATTTTTCCACTCACCAGATTTTTTGTTTGAAGGTTTCGTTCCCCTTTTTGCATTCGAAGCTGAACGAGAAGGAATCTTTCCGGAAAGCCTCGGACCGATGCCGAGCCCAATCCTGGCAGGCGGTGAGGGTGGGGAATTTATCCGGGGCCGGTTTCGGAATCCCAGCGTTCGGCCTGGTAAATCCCGACCACAGGGAGTCCGGCAAGTCGGGCGTAGTCGCCTTCTCCTTATGCGAGGTATCCGCATCGGAAGCTTTTTGGATGACCGCGGCACCGTTGGTCACCGCGGCGATATCGGCCGTATCGGGCGTGAAAGGCTCGGACGGGTATCGGCCTGAAAGGATTTGCAGACGCACGAGCCGGTATCGGTCGAAAAGGAAGGCGTCCTTCGAATCCCGCAGATAGCTCGCGAATATTCTCCGGGTGCTCTCGGATCGGGAGAATCTTTTCAATTTTCCGTTTGATTGATAGTCGTTCGATTTTGAGGCGAGGCTGTCATATTCCGAATCGAAAGTCTCATAACCGGGGCTATTCAAGACTCCGACCAGCTCGGAGTCGGCCGGGTTCTTATACAATCGGGCTTCCAATTCCGCCTTATCGGTTTGCAATTGGGCCAAGGTCATTTTCCGGATCGACAAGCGGCCATAGGTGGTTTTGTAGGGGTTCATGATTTCCTCGGTCTGCACTTGTTCTTCGGCGCAAGGTTCCTTGCACGTCCGGCTGGGCGCGCAGGACAGGAGCCCGATGAGTGCAGAGAGGACGGCTGGATTCAGGCAAACTGTCCGCTGGTTGATGTAATCTATATCCTTACGCCGCTACGGTCATCGACGTCCTGTGTTTCAGCCTGACCTCCGCCGGGATTCCATAAGTTTTGCTCTTGCCTCCATGACGTGATGGATGCGCCAACCGGTTTATCTCAAGCAGCAAATTTCTATTCGCGAAAATCTCAGGATGCAATCCCT
>DAINDC010000392.1:0-5039 GCA_036732085.1 Fibrobacterota bacterium
GGTCATCGCCGTGGTCGGCGACGGCGGCTTCCAGATGACCTTGTCCGAATTGGCGACCGCGGCGGTCAACAAGCTGCCCATCAAGATCCTGATCATCAACAACAAATACCTGGGCATGGTCCGCCAATGGCAGAACCTGTTCTTCGACAACCGCCTGTCCGGCGTGGATCTCGAAGGCAATCCCAATTTCGTGAAGCTGGCGGAGGCCTATGGCATGAAGGGCTTCCGCATCAAGCGTAACGCGGATGTGACCAAGATCCTGGCGGCGGCGCTGGCTTACAATGATGGCCCTTGCATCATCGAGGCCGAAGTGGAGAAGGAGGACAATGTATTCCCAATGATCCCGGCCGGCTCGGCGATTTCCGAGATGGTCCTCGAGGCCCCGAAGAAGAAGATGGCGAAACCCGTGGGAAGCACCTAAGCAGGATATAAAGGAAGGAACTGAAAATGATTCTCAACGGAGTCAATGGAACGGCCAAGCTCGCCGCGATAGAAAGCAAGGGGACCAAGGCCGCTTCCGGTTACGGCCCGCAGCACTCGATCAGCCTCTTGGTGAACAACAAGCCGGGCGTGCTCATCCGCATCTCCCTGGTCTTCGCCCGGCGCGGCTACAATATCGACAGCCTGGTGGTATCCCCGGCGCATAACGGCAAGTTCGCGCGCATGAATATCGTCGCCTCCGGCGAGAGCAAGACGCTCGAGCAGATCATCAAGCATCTGAACAAGCTCATCGACGTCATCCACGCCAAGGATCATACCGGCGAGGTGGTGGTCGAGAAGGAGCTGGCCCTCATCAAGCTCAACTGCCCGCCCGAGAAGCGCACGGAGATCCTCCAGATCGCCGAGCATTTCAAGAGCCAGACCGTGGACCTGAGCGAGTCCACCTTGATGCTGCAGGTCACCGGCAGCACCGAGAAGCTGGACGCGATGGAATTGATGCTCGACAAGTACGGCATCAAGGAGATGGTCCGCACGGGGAAGATTATCATGGCGCGTGGTTCTGCGGATACCTGAAGGGGAAGAGCTTTCCTAGAAGCGGGGTGTGGGGTAATCTGGGGCGGTGGATGGCCGGCCCGGGAAGCTCCCCGTGTACGGGCCCTGCCCGCGGGCTCCGGAACTCGCCCGCATTTTACTTCGTTAAGAAGACTCGCCGGGCGCGGGCTCAAACAAGCCTGCGCCCACGGGGAGCTTCCCGGACCGGCCACGGCAACATCCGAGCTTAACCCAATCCCAGTTCTAAAAACGACCTTGGACTTCAGGGCTCAGCTTGTCGCGGCGACAAAGACTCGGTGGGTCGCGGTGGCGAGGAATGCGCTCGTTGCGGCGACTGAGATTTCGTTTATCGGGGCGCTTCAGGGAGCGTCTCAAAAAAGGGCGCTTAAAAAGGTTCGCGATCAATCCCTGAAGGGGGAAGACAGTGCGGACAGGTGGCTCGATTCCGGCCAAGGTCCGGGGTTTGCCAATAATTGGCGGAGCCGTTCGGAGATATATGCGAATGCTGCGGGAGATTTCGGGTGGGCCAAATCGTCCCAGGTGGAGTCGGGGAAATGGATGATTTCGGCCGGCGCGTTGAAATCTATATAACTCACATTCATGCTCCGCAGCCAATGCTGCATCAGGACATCCACCGAATCGTGCTTGGCCTGGACGCTGGCGGAGCAGATTTTGTGGATGAGGCCGGGATTGCCAAAAGGAAGGAGAAGCACGCGCGTTTCCACGCCTTTGTTCTGCAACGACCGCAGCAGGAATTCCGCGTCGCGCGTGCGGGGCAGCTTGGCGTAAGCCCGTTCATCAACCAATTTCTCCGCTTCCAGCCCACGAGCTTGTTCCAGGGTTTTTACTTCGATTAGCTTGCGCCTTTCCGCATCGGAGATTCGCATCCGGGCCCTATCTCTAGGCCATAGGACATAGCGAAGCCATAGCGCCCGGCCCATATCCGCGACCGCATAAAAAGGGACGCTCGCTTGTTGCGCGAGGGCTGCGTTACGTTGCCGGGGTGTAAGGCTCAGAAACAACGACAGCCCTTCACGGTTCCAGGGAATCCAGCGCAGGTTCACGCCGTCCTCATCCAACCGGCAGGTGCTGGCGTCATCCAGGAATTTGGCGGGGTCGAAGGCGATCACCACGGTTTGCGGGATTCCGGCTACCAGTTCGCCTCGGCTCAACTGAAGGAAGAAATCGAGCGGGGCCGCTCCTGGCTCCGCCCAATTTTCCACATGGGTGCCCGGGATCATGCGTTCCATCAAGTCCTGTAAACGCTGCCCGGGTTCAAGCCGATAATTACCGATGCCGGAATCCCCCAGCAGGAAGATGGCGGGCCGGTCATAGTGAAAATACAACCGGATTCCAGCAAGCAGGAGAAGGGTCAGAGACAAGGCCGCGACCACGGCCCTGGAGGCTGCCGGAAAGTTCTTGAAGACGGATCTCAGCAAAAACATATCACAAGCCCCTTCCCAAATATCTCCAGGACGTATCGTGATCCTAATGGGTGGACCCATTGCTTGTAAAGAAAACGGTCCTGAAAACGTTTTCAAGCTTAATCGAAGGGCCGAAAACCATTGCGTGCCATCGCAACGAGGGTCTCTCTCCAGTCCATATTGGACCAATAACAAGGCCCAGTGGTTCCGGATGGAATGGATCGCAACAAGGGTCTCCCTTCAATTTATATTGGACCCCATGAATAACAGGACGGCGGTTTTGGCGGGGGCGAGCGGTTTGGTGGGCGGGGAGCTTTTGAAGCTGCTGCTGGCGAGTCCGGTTTATGGCAGGATTGTGGTTCCGGTACGGAAATTGTTGCCGATCCAGCATCCCAAGTTGTCGCAGCATGTTTTGGATTTCAAGTATCTGGGAGGGTTCCAGGGAGGTTACCCTTGCGACGAGGTGTTCTGTTGCCTGGGGACGACCATCAAGAAGGCCGGCAGCCAGGAGGCCTTTCGCCAGGTGGATCAGGTTTATCCTTTGGAGCTGGCGCGGCAGGCTTTGGCCAAGGGGGCGGGACGCTTCCTGATCGTTACGGCCATGGGAGCTAATCCCAAGTCTTCGATCTTTTATAATCGGGTCAAAGGGGAATTGGAAGCCTCGCTTGCGAGTTTGGGATTCGGTTCCTTGGAGATTTTCCGGCCTTCTCTTTTAATGGGTGAGCGGAAGGAGACGCGGTTGGGGGAGAGGATTGGGGCGGGACTGGCCCCGCTGCTTCGGCCGATCCTGGTTGGGCCTTTGCGGAAGTACCGTCCCATTCGCGCGGAAGCCGTCGCCCGGGCGATGTTTAACGCGGCCCAATCCCAGGCGCAGGGAGTGCGGATCCATACTTCGGATCGCATCGAGGATTTGGCTAAGGTTTAATTACGACCGCGGTGATGCGGCGTAGAATGCCCTGCCGGATAAACCCAGCCGCCCTGACTTTAATTCAGATCCGGAATTCAGCGCCGGCAGTAGTGAACAGGATCCAGCGCGGGGGCGCTTGCTCCGGGGCCGCGGGGAATTCCACCTTGACCGACAAACCCAGGCCGAAGGCGACTTCGAGGGGCGGGTCGATGGTGAAGCTATTGGATCGGTCGAGCACGCGCGCATGATCGCCGGCCAGGCGGAGGTTGTCGAAGCCCTTGATCAGGCGGGGACCGTCGTAGATATGGACCGTGGTGATGGGCGAGCGCGAAGTATTGTGGAAGTGGAAGAAGACCTTGGTGAGCTTGGGCCGACCGCCGTCCAGGAGGTTGGGAACGGACAGCGGGATATGGAACCAGTTGACGGTGCTTTCCTTGCCCCAGAAGGTGGTGCCCCAGCCTTTGCGCGAGACCTCGTCGATGTCCTGCGGGTATTCGGCCTGCACGATATTGCCGTGGACGCAGACCGTGGCCTTGGGTGTCATGGTATTGATGGCGGAGCCGGAATTGGAGAGCTTCATAATGATTTTATTTTAGCATTTTACCTGGGAGCGGAAAAGAAAAATGCCGATTTCCCCGCATAAAGTCGCCGGCATAGTCCGGGAAGGAGCATGGTCCGGGACGGATACATCGCAAGGACGATCGATCGGTTTTGGAAATGGTACTTTGCGTGGGACTTGGAATGCTGCATGGTACCCCCCGGACATTCTTGAATCTGGGGAATTGGCGTCGGAACTATTGTGAATGCCGGCCATTTGGCGAGGGTAAATACTTCGATTAATGAATATACTATCGAGGTATGGCTCCAACGTCCCCGACCACCTTGCGCTATGCCGCCAAAGCTTTGATCATCGAGGCCGGCCGCATCCTATGCCTGAAGAAACAGGGCGATATCGGGACCTTCTTCGTTTTGCCGGGCGGCGGGCAGAATCCCGCCGAACTCCTGCCGCATACCCTGGTGCGCGAATGCCGCGAGGAGCTGGGAGCGGCCGTGGATGTGGGCCGCCTCCGTTATGTGCAGGAATATATCGGCGACAACCATGACTTCCGCAAGGTGCATCGCGGCCGCCATTTCGTGAACCTTTATTTTGAATGCCGCCTGGTGGAGCCGCTGGAAACCCATGCGCTGGCCCCGGATGACGGCCAAGTGGGGCTGGAATGGCTGGAGGTCTCCCAGCTGACTTCGCTCGCCTTCTTCCCGCGCGTGCTCGCGGCAAGGTTGGTGGCCGCCGCCGCCGCCGGAGGCGTCGAATCCGGCACGGTCTATCTCGGGGATTCGGTCTGAGTTAGGATGCTCCCGAGGAGGACTGGGGCCGCCTGGCCCTAACCGGGTAGCCGCTTCTGGCCCAGGTGCGGCAATTCGATGGCGAACCGGGAACCTTCGCCGGGCCTGGAGTAAACGTAGATGTTACCCCCCTGGTCGGAGACGCAGCGCGCCGCGAGGGCGAGGCCCAATCCGCGGCCGGAGACCATGGAGGCCGAGTCCCGGGTGGTGAATCCCTCGCGGAAGATGAGGCCCAGCTTGGCCGTATCGTCCAGGAGTTCGGCTTCCTGCGGGGTCAATAGCCCCATCCGCACCCCGCGCGCCGCGATGGCGGCCGGATCCATGCCTCTTCCATCGTCCCGGATGCGCAGGAAGATCCGATCCTCCTCGGT
>DAINDC010000393.1:0-5010 GCA_036732085.1 Fibrobacterota bacterium
CCTTGAACTTCCCATCAAATGCTCGTCTTTTTTCGTTTGACATTGGACTCCATTCTCAGGTAAATCTACCTGAAGGTTGTGTCCGGTGTCAGGGGGACAGTTCAAACGAAGAGGATCACTTAAAGAACGTATTGGCGGATGCCAAAAGACATTTGCTGTCCCTTTTATCGAACGACGGGAAAAGCTCATGAAGATCCAGGAACTTCGTCTTATCGCATTCGGCCCCTTTACCGGGAAAACCGTCGACTTAGCAGGGGATAAGAATTTCCATGTTTTTTATGGGCCGAATGAAGCAGGCAAAAGTTCCACACTGCGCGCCATCAAAGCATTGTTCTTTGGAGTTGCCGGAAATTCAAGCGACGATTTCATTCACAAATTCTCGGAAATGCGATTGGGAGCCACGCTGGTCCATTCCAATGGGGCCTCTCTTGAATTCGTTCGACGTAAAGGATCCAAAAATACCTTTATGGATATCCATGAGAAGCCTTCTGATGAAAGCGCATTGGCTGGGTTTTTAAACGGCATCTCGGAGCAACAATTCGAGACTGCATTTGGACTGAATCATCAATTATTGATAAAAGGAGCTCAGGAATTATTGCAAGCTGGGGGCGATGTTGGGGAGGCCCTATTTTCCGCCGCTCTTGGGACCGGAAACCTGCGGAAAATCCTGGAAGATATGGAGACAGAATCATCCGGTCTTTATGCGGCATCCGCTAAAAACCCAGTAGTTAACAAGGCGATTAAGGAAATCAGCGACTTACAAAAAGAAATTCGGGATGGTTCCTTATCCGCAAAGGTGTGGGAGGAAAAACAAAATGGATTGGATAAAGCTCTTATTGAGCTGAGAGATTATAAAATTCAAATCACTCAGAAGTCATCGGAAAAACTCCACCTGGAAAAATACCGAGGCATCTTACCCAAGCTACAGCAATTAATGGCCAAGCAAGCCGAGCTTGAGCATTTGGACGCCATCGTCATTTTGCCGGATGATTTTGGAGTTAAGCGTGGCAGTATCCAAACGAGCTTGCATGCGGCAATGGAAAATCAGCAAGACCTAGAGAAAGAGCTTTCCGAGAATACAGAAAAAGCAGGAAAGTTAACGCTTTGGGAGGAGATATTAACTCTCGCTTCTGAAATAGAAGCTTTGCGTGACGCCATTGGAAGTTATCGGAAAAACCAAAAGGATCTACCCGGGTTGGAAGCTGAGGAGAAAATCCAATTGGCCCAGGCTAACCGTTGCATCAGGGAGCTTGGTGGAAGTCTTACACTTGAAGAAGCAATTGCAAGACGACCGATTTTGGCTAGGAGAGTTCGCATTCAATCGCTCGCCGGGCAATATCAAAGCCTATTGAAGGACGCGTCGCTTGCCTTAAGAGCCATTGAAGCTACGGAGAATAAGCTCAAAGAGGCGAGACGAAAAATAGATACCTTGGGTGCCTTTCATGACGTCACCAATTTGGCCAAAGGAGTGGAACGCATCTCCTCTCATGGCGACATCGAAAGGGCGTTCAAAGGTGAATCTCTTAAACTTGAAATTGAAGAGTCGTCGATACGGGATGGATTGAAACGATTGGGCCTGGAAAAAATTGAATTGGAGGATTTTACTCTCCAATCCTACCCTTCGTTGGAAACGCTGGATCAATTCGAGACGGCATTCCAGGATGTGAAGGTTATTGCGGATAAGGTATCCAAATCCAAGGAGGAGTTGGGTAAAGGCATCCGTGATGCCGAGCGAGAACTTGCGGAAATCCAACTCTCAGGAAATGTTCCCCTGGAAATCGAGCTTGAACAGTCGAGGCAAGTGCGACAAAATGGCTGGGCGTTGATTCGCAGGGCATGGGAGCACGGTGAAAATGTCCAGGTGGACGCGGAACAATTCGCGCCAGGAATACCTTTGGGTGAAGCTTATGAAAATCGGGTTTCCGAATCGGATTCGCTTTCCGATCGCCTCCGAAGGGAAGCAGAAAGAGTCTCCCGCAGGGCCAGTTTAACCGCCATATTGGACCAGAAGAAACAGGAGGTGGAAATAGTTAACGGGGAACATTCCACCACTATGTTTGACATGGGACTTCTTCAAGAAAAATGGAATGCGTTGTGGAACCCATTTGGAATCAATGTCCAAAATCCGAAACCGATGCGATCTTGGCTGCTGGAAGTCTACTCGCTCCAAACCAGATCAGCGGCTTGCAAAGTCAAGCATCGCGAGATTAAACAGGGCCAAGCTGAAATCGAAAAGCACATTACCTCACTTAGCCTACTCCTGAGCGAATCCGGATTTACCCCCCCATTGCCCCAAAGCTTATTCGAATTGATGGAGGTCGGAAGGACTTGGGTTTCAACTCAGCGGGATTTGCTCCAGAACCATGGTCGGTTAATCAAGGAAAAGGAAGAATTAGAAAATACTGTGCTTGATTCCGCGTCAGAAAATCAGGCTTCCGCAAAGAAATTGGAACATTGGCGATCGGATTGGTCTGTTGAAGTCATAAATCTTGGGCTGGAATCCACTATCCAAACGGAAAGCGCACTTGCTGTTCTGGATGAGTGGGATCGGCTCTTCAAATTCAAAGATGCCGCAGCTGCTTTACGAACTCGGATTTCAGGAATTCAAAGTGAAATCGCAATCTTTGATTCCCAGGTTCAGAGTGTCGCCACTTCATTGAAAGAGTCCTACGAGGGCGCTTCACCGGACATATACGCCTCCAGTCTATTAAGCCAATTGGAACAGGCTAAAGCCACAAGATTGGAACAATCCAATCTTGCAAATCTGATCAGGGATACTCAACGAAAACTGGATCAGGAACGGAAAAAAGTTGGCGATTCAACTGTGGCGCTGGAAAAACTATGTCTTCAAGCGGCAACCAAAAGTCCGGACGATTTGGAAAAGGCAGAAGAAGGGTCCAAGCATGCGAAAAGAATGCGAGACCAACTGGAAAGTATTAAAACCGGTATTCTTGATTCCGGCGGAGGACTTTCTTTGGAACAAATCCGACTCCAAGCCGGAAAAATTCATAACGATACGCTGCCTCAACAACTCATCGATCTTGAGCTTCAAATCGAAGTATTAGAATCAAGCCGGGCACAAATCCAAGAGACAATTGGCGGCTATCGGGGCTTCTTACAAATGGACCGCGGTCCTTCAGATGCATTGAAGGCTTCCGAAAAAATGCAACAATCCCTTGCGAGTGCCCGAGACCATATTGAGCGATATGTGCGTTTAAAGACAGCCTTGATTTTGCTCAAGAAGGAAATTGAACGGCATCGCAAGGAAAACCAAAATCCAATTCTGACAAGGGCAAGTCATCTTTACGCCAGATTGACACTCGGCTCCTTCGCCGGGTTGGGTACCGATTATGATGGGAAGGATCAACCTGTATTGGTGGGTGTGCGACCCAATGGAAAGTTTGTCGACATGGAAGGCATGAGCGACGGAGCTCGGGATCAAGTTTACCTTGCGTTAAGAATAGCCACTTTGGAAAAGTATCTTGAAGCCGGAGAGCCTATTCCATTTATTGTGGATGACATCCTTATCCGGTTCGATGAGGAACGAGCTAAAGCAACCTTGGAGATTTTAGCAGAGCTTTCCATTAAAACCCAAGTCCTTTTTTTCACCCATCAAGCGCGTATTCAAGAAATTGCGATTGGCATTGATGGCGGCAATGTGGTGAGTATTCATTCAATGTCTTAGGGGCTGGTTGCAACCGGCTCCCTTACCATACCGGCAATGTACCTGCTAAGTCAGGGAACTAGGTTGGACGACTTCCCAGTTGCATCACCTGGTGAAAATCTTGGACTAGCGATCGTTTCCCAGAATCCTCCCTCCTTAATCGCCACATAGGGTACATCAGCATTGCCGAAGGCCAGGGATGTATTATCGGCTTGCCCCATGGATGCTCCACCCGAGCCGACAGCTTCCCAGGCTTCACAAGCGGCCATACAATATTATTCGATCTCCCCCTCCCCCCCCGCAAATCCAAGGGGTTTCTCGCATCCGATTGACGCCCCCGCCCCTCTTTGTACCTTTGCCTTAGCTTTTTTTTCAACTCAGGTATTGCCATGCGGTTATCACTGCCAAAGTTCCTCGTCTTGCCCTTGGTGGCCATGTTATGGCTATCGTGCGATCAGGAAATCAATTCAGCCAAGGACCAGCCCTCCGTGGACTATGTCCTGGTCGTCACGGATAGTGCAACCTCTTTGCCCCTGGATTCCGTCCGCATTCGGGTCACTACTATTACCGGCGACACCTCTGCCTACCTTACGAATGCCCAAGAAGGGCGCGTCCAATTGCCCACTTTGTTCAGCTCCCGGACCTTGTTCGAATTGAGCCGCGCGGGGTACATCTCCCGCGACAACATCGATACCGTCAATGGCCCCATCGATAGCGTCTTCCATCGCCCGGCTACGCGCCTGATGCGTTTCAAGATGGCGAGACTTGGGCAGTCTGTATCCAATCGACCGCAACTCAACCTGCTCCCGCGCGACGTGAATTTGGAAAAGCTGAAAAAAGGCACGGTTGTTTTCGAGGACAGTACCGGAACCAGGCAGTCCATTTCCGATACGGCTGGGACGGGTTCCATCGGCCTGCGCGGGTTAAAGGTCGGGAAGGCCATGGTTCTGGTCAAGCATCCGGGCTATCTTGGACATTGGTTCGAAGTGACCCTCGACAAGGTTCCCGATACGGCTGGAATTCCCGGCACCGTGGTCACCTTGATTTCGCTGAGTGACAACCGCATCACGGGCCAGGTTTTGTATGCGACGGCATCGGGAGCCAAACCTTTGTTGGGCGCAAAGGTGGAATTCCGGCTGAAGGATAGTTTGGCGGTCCCGGATACCTTCACAACCTTCACGTCTTCCAAGCCCGAGGATTTCGGCCGATTCGAACTGGATAGCGTGCCGGCCCTTGAAGGCCAGGTCCTTTATTTCAAGGATCGGAATTCCAAGGAGGCGATTAGGTCCGTACCTATCCTGAAGGAAGAAGTGGCGCAGGATGGCCCCCTGCCCTTGCAGACCTTG
>DAINDC010000394.1:0-4951 GCA_036732085.1 Fibrobacterota bacterium
CGGCGGCGACCTCGAGTTCCACCGCCAGGAGGCGGGCCTCGACGACCGCCACACGCTCGTCGAGGAGATGTGGACCGCCTTCCCGGAGGCCCGCACCATCGAGCGCGAGGTGGAGAAATGGTGGGACGAGGGTTGGGTCTTCCTCCATGCCGATACGGATCTGCTGATGGAATCGGTCTGCCTTTTTTTTGAGCGCCCCGTGTTCCTGGAAGAGCCGCCCGGAGATTAAAGGGAACCGAGCTACCGTATTAGCTCATGAAGGGTAGCCCGCATCTCCATTCTTAGTTAGGCGGCCGGGCGTTTCCGAGTTATTTCCGATTCTGCGAGAAGGGACGCTGCCGGAATTTTCAATTTGTTGTGTAGCGCACGCATCATTCTCACGGAGAGGGACCTTTTTCGATTTAATATTTCCGTGGATCGGTTTCTTCCGCCCAAATATCGCGCCAAGTCTGTTTTTTTTAATCCGCTTTGATCCATCCGAAATTTGATCGCTTCAATTGGGTCGGGAGGCAGAATCTTGTATTTCTCATTTTCATAATTCTCAACTAAGATCGCCAAGACCGAGAGTTCATCTCCCTTTTTCGTATTGGGTTCGGCATCCCACAACGCTTCAATCCGCGCCAGTGCTTCTTTGTAGTCCGCGGTAGTCTTGATGGGTTTAATGTTCATTAGATGCTCCTTGCGTCGATGGCATCATATCCTTTGTGCGTGCCGACGAAACGGATATAGGCGAGTTTGAAATCATGTTTGATAGCCACGATAAGCCGATATTTGTTTCCCTTGATATTAAAGACAACTCGATTGTTGCCCACGATACTGGCCGATAGGTACTTGGATTTGATATCGTTTGGTCCATTCCACTCGGCTTCCTTCGCTTCCGCATACCACGCGCGAAGCGCCTGTTCCGAATCTCCATTTCCGGGTTTTTGCCAGAACTCCTTGAGCGTTCGAATGGCGATGACCCTCATGCCTATCAAAGATAGCATGTTCCCAAAATGGGAACAAGGGGTTGTCAGGCGCCTTTTTAGGGATTTGGGGTGGGGTTGGGCCTTTTATCGCTGATCCCGTGCATATAACAGGTGGATGGCCTGCAACGCATTCAGCGCGGCCCCGGCTCCCACATGGTTCTGAAAAGCGACGGCCACCGGTCCCGCCTTCTTCAAGAGCTGCACCAGCCCGCGCATCCGCTCCCGCAATTCCGCTTGCGAGTAAAGGTATGCGTACCGCGCCTGGCTGGCCCGCATCCGATCGGAAGGCGAGATGCCGCGGCGCCCCCCGGGACCCGCCTCCGCAGCCTGCCATGCCGCCAGATTCAGGCCGTGGTAGCGCACATAGCCCTTGCCGGAAGTCGCATAGGCCTTGAGCGGAAAGGCCTGAGGCAATGCCGGGATCTCGGTATTGCAAATCCCCACGCCGGCATCTTTCAGCGATTGCAGCACCGACTCCTGATGCCAGGTGCGGTTGCGGAATTCGATATGCACGTCCAGCCCCTCGGATACGGCCGCCGAAGCCGTCGCAAGCAGATAGTCCAGGACCTTGCGGTCGCGTTCCTGGCCGTCGTCCAGTTGGATGAGGAAGGAATGGAAGCGTCCCGTCTCCGACAGGGGACTCACCGCCGCCGCATGCTTGCGCATCAGGGACTTGCCCGCCTCCGCATCCCAGACGCCCTTATGCGAGATGTCGCGATGGACCTTCACCGCGAAGCGCATGCCGGCCTTGCTGCGACGCTCCAGCTCCACGAAGCGCTGCAGCATCGGTTCCTCATGGAAGGTATGGCCGATTTCCAGGAAGGAGAAATACAACTGGTAGAAGAGGAATCTTTCCTCCGGGAACCTTTCCCCCGGGAACTTAACCTGCGCGTTACCTCCCGCGCGCCGTCCGGGCGGATAGAAGCGGCCGGCCCAATCGGCGAAATCGTACCCGCCCACACCCACCAGCGCGCCTTGGCCCGTGATATCCGGCGGGAGATCCCAGGGCTTCCAGGAAGCGGGGTCGGGCGGACCGGAAGGTCCGGCGGTTATTGGGCTCCAGTCTAGCATACTGCCCAAATGTACAGCTATATGCATGATTCGATCAATGCTTTTCCGCGAAGGGCCAATCCAGGCCGGAAAGGGCGGCCTGGTTTGCGGCATTTGATGATCGTGTTTGCGGTGTTTGAGAGTGGACGGCTGGCATGGGGATCGGATGCCCCTGACCTGGCAATACAATCCGGCCGATTCCAATTGTACCTGATGGTGGGGACAGTCGCGGGCCGGCGCGTGTCCTCAGGGTTCCTGCGCCATATCGACCAGCTTCTGCGTGGTCTCCAGGTTCCGGGTCGTGGATTTCACGCCCAGGCATTTTTCCATGAGGGCATTGGAGAAAACGGTCTCGCCATATCCGCCCCGGCACAGGATATAGACCTCTCTTCCCTTGAGCCGGATCTCGTCGAAATCGGATTTGACGGCTTCCAGCTTCTTCACGCCTTCCTTGCCCGGCGTTTCCGAAAGGTACGAGACATATACCCGCTCCTTTTCCAGCAGCTTCAGCTTGCGGAAGGGATTGGCTGCGAGGACCGCGGCCAGCTCCTCCGCCGTCCTTACGATCACCGGGACCTGGAAGGCGTATTGCTTGGCGATCGCGGTTTCAATCATGGCCGCCATTTCCTGATCGCCGCCCTTCGGGGCCTTCGCGCATGTGAATACGACATTGCCGCTTTGGATATAGGTCTTCACGTCGGTGAATTTCAAAGACTCGAAAAGCTTCTTCAGATCCGCCATCAGGATGCTCTTCTGGCCGCTGACATTGATGCCTCTCAGCAAGGCGATATAAGCGCTCATGCTGCGCCCATCAGACTTCGACCTTGTAATTCAACGCCAGCTCATCACCCGTCTTCCCGCGGATCCCCCAGCAATGTTTGTCGGATTGGAACACCGTGATCTCCGTATCGTTGGGATGCATGCCCAACCGGCTTTGCATATCCGCCATGATCCTTTTCAGCAGGCCTTTGATCGCCTGCTGCGATCGCCCCTCGAACATGCTGATCTCGATGACGGTGTACTTCGCGGTCCGATCGGCGGGAAAGAGGAAGTCCTCCTTTTCCATAGGGATGAAGCGCTGGAATTTCTTGTCCGGCGGGAGCCCCAATTCACCGATGAGGGCGGAATGGATGATGTCCGAAATCTCATGCCTGCAAAGCGCGAGATGCTGTTTCAATCCGAAAACCTTGACCTGTGCCATCGCGGATGGATTCCTTTCCGAACCGTTTCCCGGTTCCCTTATCCCTGGACCGGGACCTTGTGTTTCGCCACGCCGTCCTTCACCCTTTTGGCCTAGTTGAAATGGCGTTTCTCATGCTCGACCAGGATGGTGACGCAGTCCCGTAACGAGTAGGTTACGAAGGCGCCGGCCGGCGAGGAGATGATGGTCCGATCCAGATCCATTCCCTTGAGTCCCTGCAACTTCGCGCCCAAGGCCGCGTTCCCGGCCGCGAGTTCCTCCGTGAGATTCCGTCCGTAATTGGAGCTCTTGGGGAGCCAGACCGCGAAGGTCTTGGACTTGCCCGCGGTAGTCGGCGAGACGGCCTTCAGGATCATCTTGCCCCAAAAGGCGGGCAGGAGCGGAACCCGCGTCCAGGCATTGTGGCGGTACTTCCGCGCCGTCACGGCATCGAGTATTTCATGATAGGAAATGCCGGTTTGGATGAGATGGTCCAGGCATTCGTTCATGCTCCAATCCTTCTCCCCCGGTTTCGCGTCCATGTCGTCCACGGACAAGGATCCGAATTCGGTCGTGAACTTCTGGGCGATGCCTCCGAGTTCCTGGATTTGCTGGTCGATGAAGTCCATGCGATACCGCCTTGTCGTGGTTTGCAGCTGAAAAATAGTCATTCGCCCGCAGCGCGGTCACTCCTCCACGTTCGCCCCGCTGAGGATGATCCCGAATCCGGAGCGGCCGCGGATCTTGGCCAGCGCGTCCCCCAGGGCCTTCTGCCGGCGGTCCGCCGACGAATCGAAAAGGTTCAGCTGCCCCGTGTCCGGCTTGGGTTCCGGCGCGGTCAGGGCGATGGATCGGAGGGCCACGCGGCGCAGATAAAGGGTGCGGAACGTTTCCAGGGCGCGGTCGGCCAGGATCCGGAATTCGTCGGTGCGGGGGCGGATGACCACGGTCTTGCGCGCGGCCTTGCCGTCCGCATAGCGGATGGCCACGATGAGCTTGTCCGCCTGAAGCCCGCCCTTGCGCAGTTGGAAAGCCAGCTTGTCGGCCGTGAGGCGCACCTTGCGGCCCAATGCATCGTCATCATTGATATCCTCTTCGAGGACGGTCTCGGCGAAAGCGGCGCGGGACGCGAAAGCGGCGCGGGACGCGAAATCGGCGCGGGACGCGAAACCATCGCGGGGCGTGGATTTAAGTTCCTCCAGATCGAGACCGCAGGCCAAGGTATACAGCTTGTCGCCTTCCGCACCGAAACGCGCCTCCAAAGCCTGGCGTCCCAGCCCGCGGATCTGCCCGACGCTGGCGAGCGCATAACGCCGGATCCTTTCCCGGCACTGCGGCGAAAGGCCCGGAAGGCAGCCGGGACCCAGCGGGGCCAGGACTTCGGCTTCGCTGCCGGGCGGGCATAGGCGCACGGGCTCGTCCCGTTCCAACGCCTCCCTGGCCATCACCTTGGCCATCAGGCGCGTGGAGGCCACGCCCACGGCCAGATCCTCGAGGCCGGTGGCGTAGAGGACGTCACGCCGGAGTTTCCCCCCCAGCGCCTCCGGCCGCAGGACCCGCGCCGACGGGGTGCCCGTCATGTCCAGGAGCGCATGGCCCCCGCGCACCTCGAACTCCGGGGTATACCGGCGGCACAGGCCGCGCAGCTCCTCGCAGAGGGCCGCTTCCCAGGCGACATTGCGGAAGACCGGCTCGACGCGCTTATGCCGGCGGCGCACGGCCGCCAGGGGCATGCCCGCCCGCACATCCAAGC
>DAINDC010000395.1:0-4933 GCA_036732085.1 Fibrobacterota bacterium
ATCCAGACGCATGCCGCGCGCATGCTGGGAGTATCGCTGCGGCAACTCCGCTATGCCTTGTCCCGCTTCGCCATCAAGGCCACCGAGTTCAAATACTGAGCCTCACGGCTTTGGTTTTCGCGGCCGGGAAAGAACGCTATCCCCGCGCCGTGCGGCCAACCGGCAGGGATTGCTAAGTTGACAGCATGGTTCCGCTGGTTGTCGCTCCCCGGGTGATTCCTCCCCTCATCGAACTCAAGAATATCGGGATGCGTTTCCAAGAGGGCGCCGGGGAACGGATCCGCGAACGGGTGGTGCTGCAAAACCTGAATGCGACCCTGGAGGCCGGCCAGACCGTGGTCCTGCTCGGACGCAGCGGATCCGGAAAGTCGACCTTGCTCAATCTGATCGGCGCGATGGACCGCCCCAGCGAAGGCGAAATAACCGTGGCGGGGCAAGCCTTGCATGCCTTATCGGAAAAGGATCGGACCCTATTCCGCCGCAGGCATATCGGGTTCATTTTCCAAAGCTTCAACCTCATTCCGACCTTGACCGTGGAAGAGAATCTCCTGCTGCCCCAGGAATTGAAAGGCGACCTCACGGCGGAGGGGCGGAGGCGCGCCCTGGCTTTGCTTGCGGAGGTGGGGCTGGAGGATCGACGGGGCAGCTTCCCGGATATCCTCTCCGGCGGCGAACAGCAGCGCGTGGCGGTGGCGCGGGCCCTGAGCCACGATCCGACTCTGGTCCTCGCGGATGAGCCGACCGGGAACCTGGATGCCGATACGGGCGCGGTGGTGGTCGCTTTATTGGAGAGATTGACGCGTCAAGCGGGCAAGACCTTGGTGGTGGTCACCCATAATCCCGAGTTGATAGGGACGGCCGATCGGACCTTCCACTTGCGCCACGGGGCCATGGAAGAATCCTTTCCTTCCCGTTTGCATCCGCCTCCTTCGCCATGATCCCCGGCAACCTGCTGGCGCGCAGCGGCCGGCGCCATTGGCTTCGGCATCCCTGGCAGGCCCTGTTGGCGGTAGGCGGCATCGCCATGGGCGTGGCCATGGTGGTGGCCATCGACTTGGCCTCGCAAAGCGCCCGGGCCTCCTATCTCTGGTCGACGGAATCCCTGGCGGGCCGGGCCACGCATCAGATCCAGGGAGTGGAAGGTAGCCTGCCCGATTCCCTGTATGTCCGCTTGCGACTACAAGGCCTCCGCGATGCGCGCGGTAACCCCGTTCCCTTGGCCCCGGTGGTGGAAGCCCGGATCGCGGCCACGGCGCATGCGCAGGACTCGTTGCCGTTTCCGATCCGACTGGTGGGCATCGATCCCTTCGCCACGCGCGACTTCGCCGCCTTCGGGTTGGCGGATACACATTTCGGTGAGGCTGGAAAAGAAAATGCCGGGCCCGGAGTTGCAGAATCGGGAGCTGCCGGAGCGGGAGGTGGGCTGTCTTTGTTGATGGTCAAGCCGGGCGCGGCCCTGGTTGCAAAAACCTTGGCTGACAGAATGAAACTGGTCTTCGGGGATACCTTGATTGTTCCGAGCGAAGGAAACCGTCCCGGCCCTTATCGGCTTGTCGTGATCGGATACCTGGAGCCCAGGAATCGGGCGGCTTCGGTAGCTATCGGGGATCTGGTCCTCTGCGATATCGCCACGGCCCAGGAGGCGCTGGGCGCGCCGGGGCGCTTGAGCCGGATCGATGTGGATCTCCACGGCGCCGACTCTTCCGGCCGCTCCGAACAGGAGACCTCCAAATTGTCGGCGCAAATCTCAGATTTATTGAAGAAGTGGGATGCCAAGGCGCAATGGGTTCCCGCGGGCGCACGGGCGCGTACCTTGGATAATATGACCAAGGCTTTCCGGATCAACCTCACGGCTTTGAGTCTGCTGGCCTTATTGGTCGGCGCCTTTCTCATCTACAATACCATGTCCTTCTCCGTGGCCCAAAGGTGGCGATGGTTCGGAACCTTGCGCGGACTGGGCGCCTCGTCGGGTGAGATGGCCTGGCTCATCGGCGGCGAAGCCTTGGTGCTGGGCTGCCTGGGGACCCTGACGGGCCTTCCGCTGGGCGTGGCCTTGGGCCGGGGCCTGGTGGTCCTGGTGGCGCGTACCATCAACGACCTGTATTTCTCGGCCCATGTTTCCGGACTCGGCATCGAACCGGCCGTGCTGATCAAGGGCGTGGTCCTGGGCGTGGGCATGACCATGCTGGCATCCTTATGGCCGGCCTTCCGCGTGGCCGGCATCCATCCGCGGGCCTTGCTGACGCGCTCGTCCCAGGAAACCCGCATGTTAACCCGGATGCCCTGGCTCTGGGGGCTGGGTGCGGCCATGGGCCTGGTGTCACTGGCGTTGTGGCGTTTGCCGGGCGGGAATCTTTTCGCGGGATTCGCCTCCCTGGTAGCGGCCACTTTTGCCTGGACCTTCTGGACGCCGGGGTTGCTTCTCTATTTGATGAAGGCTGCGGGAGTCTTGCTGGGCGGGTTGACGGCGCGCTTGGGATCGGCGGGCTTGTTGGCCAGAATGGCCGCGCGGGAAGTGGGCGCGTCCTTGAGCCGGACCGGCGTGGCGGCGGTCGCCTTGGTGACGGCCCTGTCCGTGACCGTGGCCATGGGGATCATGGTGGACAGCTTCCGGCATGCCGTGAGGGATTGGCTGGGGACGGTATTGGTGGCCGACATCTACGCATCGCCCCGGATCCAGGAAGGCGGGCGCATGGGCGGCCGCATTGATTCGGAACTCGTAACGAAGATCGCATCCTTACCCGGTGTGGCCGGCGTGACCACCTATTTGTCCACGACCTTGCTGGAGCCAGAGGGCCAGATCCACTTGCTGGCCATGCGTATGGACAAGCGCAGTCGCAAGGCCTTCCGTTTCCTGGGCCAACCGATGGATTCCGCCTGGACCCTTTTCCAACGCATGCCGGAATGCGGAGTGCTGGTATCCGAGCCTTTCGCCTATCGCCGCGGGTTAAGGGCGGGAATGGATTTGCAACTGCCCACACGACAGGGCCCGGCGGCCTTTCCGGTAATCGCCGTCTTCGCGGATTACGGATCCGATCAAGGCATGGTCATCCTGAACCGGGAATGTTTCGAACGATATTGGGAGGAACGGAAAATCTCTTCTTTGGCTCTCTTCGCCGATTCGGATCGAGATGTGGATTCCCTGATCGGGCACATCCATTCCCTGGCAGGATCGGGTTCCTTGGAGGTCCGCTCCAACCGCGCCCTCCGCGAGGCCTCCCTGGAAATCTTCGATCGGACCTTCGCCATCACCTCGGTCCTGCGCCTGGTCGCGGTGCTGGTCGCCTTGGCGGGATTGTTGGGGGCCTTGGCCGCCCTCGAATTGGAACGGACCAGGGAAACCGCCCTGTTACGTGCCCTGGGGCTGACTCCCATGCAGGTCTGGGGCTTGGCGACGGGACAGTCGACCTTGCTGGGATTGGCCACCGGTCTGCTCGCCATTCCGTTGGGGCTGGCGCAGGCGGCCTTGCTGATTGAGGTCATCAATCGCCGCTCCTTCGGATGGAGCATGGATATGCGCATCAACGCCTGGCTCTGCCTGCAAACCGTGGTCATGGGTTTGGCCGCGGGCCTTTTGGCGGGAGCCTTGCCCGCTTGGCGCATGGCCTTGCCCCAGACCGCCCGGGCGATGCGGGAGGAATGAAGGTGAATTGGAAAGGCATGGCAGCGATTTCCTTGATCGTCGTCCTCGCGGGAACGGCCGTCTTCTTTTTCAATCGTGCTTCGCAAACCAGCTCTGGCCTGGACAATCCCGCGCTCAGCACCTTATCCCTGACCGGCCTCTTGGGGGATTCGGGATCGGCAGCGGATTCGGCTGGGTCTGTTGGCAGCTTTGCCAAAGCGTTGTCGCCGCGTCCTTTCAAATTCCCCGCGGATCATGGACCTCATCCGGATTATCGGAATGAATGGTGGTATTTCACCGGGAATCTCCGGGACAGCGCGGGAAGGGAGTTCGGGTACCAACTGACTTTTTTCCGATCGGCGCTAGCCCCGCAGGGCCGGGGCTTCCAGCGGGGAAAGGACTCCGCGCAAACCTTGTCCACCAGGACTTCACCTTGGGCTTCCCATCAGGCCTATATGGCCCATCTGGCGATTACGGAAGTGGGCGCGACAGAAGGTTCACGTGAAAGCGGGTCAAGGACCCGTGAAAGCGGGTCAAGGACCCGTGAAAGAGGAAGCTTCCATGCGTACGAAAGGTTCAGCCGCGGGGCCTTGGGTTTGGCGGGCGCGCAAGCCTCTCCCTTCCGAGTCTGGCTGGAAAATTGGAGCTGTGAATCCTTGGGTGGCGATTCTTCTCTCTTCCCATTGCATCTGCGGGCCGCGCAAGGATCGGTATCCCTCGACCTCATCCTTGCCGAAGGCAAGCCGATGGTTCTGCAGGGCGAGGCCGGGTTCAGCCGCAAGGGCCCGGAAGCGGGCAATGCCTCCTACTACTACTCGTATACCCGCATGCCGACCAAGGGAAGGATAAGCACGTCGCATGGAGACTTCGAGGTGAGCGGAAACGGTTGGATGGATCGGGAATGGGGAAGCTCCATGCTATCGGCGGGCGTGACGGGCTGGGACTGGTTCGGATTGCAACTTTCCGATTCGACCGATTTGCTTTTTTTCCGGCTGCGATCCTCGGAGCCTTCGACTGGCCGCACGGGTCCGGTGAAATTCGACTACGGCATGTTGGTCGATCCCTCGGGCCTTGGCCATGTGCTTGGCCCTGAGGAAATTCGAGCCGAGATCCTTTCGGTTTGGAAAAGCCCACATGGTCGCGCCTATCCCGCCCGCTGGCGGATGGAGATCCCTTCCCGGAAATTGAAGCTGGAGATTTTTCCCAAACGACCCGACCAGGAATTGGATCTTTCGCTTTCCTATTGGGAAGGCGCGGTGGCAATCACTGCGGAACGGGCCGGGAAAAGCCTGCGCGGCGATGGATATATGG
>DAINDC010000396.1:0-4928 GCA_036732085.1 Fibrobacterota bacterium
GTGAACAACAACAAAGCCGCCCAAATCATCCCGAAGGCCGCTCCATGCCAGCGCGTAAAGGGCTCGTGGAACCAGACCACGGCCATCACCAATTGGATGGTGGGGCTGAGATACTGGAAAAACCCCAAGGTGGACAAGGGCAAGCGCTTGGCCGCCCCGTTGAAGAAGAAGAGCGGGGATAGGGTAACCAGGCCGGTACCTATGAGCAGGGACATGCCCCGCGGCCAGCCAGGCGAGGTAACCTGCGGCAATCGGCGCCAGCCACAAGGTCTCCGCGCCCAGACCGGCCAGGGAATCCACGGTCATTTTTTTCTTGACGAAGCCGTAGAACGCGAAGCTGAAGGCGAGTCCCAAGGCGATCCAGGGAAGCCCCTTATGCTGCATCCCCAGGAAGATCACGCCCATGCCCGCCAGGGCCACGGCCGCCACTTGCAGGCGGTTGAGGCGCTCTCCGAGCACGGCCACGCCCAGCCCCACGCTCATCAGGGGGTTGATATAATACCCGAGGCTCGCCTGCACCAGTTCGCCGCGGTAGACGGCCAGGATATAGATGGACCAGTTGGCGCCGATGAGCAGGGAGCTGAGGCCGAGCAGGTAGCGCTTGCGGGGATCGGCGAGGGTGAGGCGGAAATCCGCGAGTCGGCCGGTGGCAGCCAGAAGGATGAGGATGGTGGCCAGGGACCAGAGGACGCGATGCGCCAGCACTTCGCCCAGGGGGATGCCATGCAGGGCTTTCCAGTAAAGGGGGAGAAGGCCCCAGAGGCTGTATGCGGCTAGGGCGTAAAGCGTTCCGGAGCGGGGCGGCTCAGGGAGTTGCGGCCCTGGGCCGGGATGGGATGCGACGACGGGAGTCCGATCCATCGATTTGGGCGGAATTTCAGTCCAATTTCGAGAGCTTGCGGCCGACCAGGGCATCGAGCGAAAGCAGTCCGGCCCCGTTCACGATGAGCCAAACGAGGAGAACCATATAGAGGTATTCGGAAAATCCGATCAGGTCCGAGAAGCCATGCAGTTCATCGCGTTTGGCCGTTGTGATGGCCACGTACATGATGATGGTCAGAGGCGCGGAGGCGAGGCGCGTGCACAAGCCGACCAAGAGCGCCAGGCCGCCGGCGAATTCCGTGGTCGCAACCAGATGGGCCTGGAAGCCGGGCATGGGCAGTCCCAGGCTGGTGAAGAAGGCCGTGACCTTGTCCAGGTGGTGGAGTTTGCCCCATCCCGATTAGACGAAGACCCAGCCCACCGTGATGCGCGCGATGAGCGGAGGCAGCCAGGCGAAAAAGCCGAGCAGGCCGCGGATGCGATTCAGGATTTGCGCCAATGCCGTCATGTCAGGACTCCTCCATCTGGGTCTCAAGGATCTCGATTCGCTTCAAAGATCCGGGCCGATCAAAGATCGGGGTCGACCCCGATGGTTCCCGAAAGGGAGTTGAGATACGGGGCGCGTTTCGCATCGCGCAGGTTCTTCTCGGCCAAGGTCAGGCGGCGGGCCAGACCGAGGCGCGCGGAGGTTTCCTTGTTCGATTCGCGGGACAGGAATTCCTTGAGGTAGTCGCGATGGCGCTCCCACAGGACCCCGTCCTTTTCCTGTTGGCGCACCAGGCGCCGCCGGTACCAATCGGACTTGAGCACTTCCTCGCGGCTGAACAGCTTTCGCACTTCCGGACTACGCAGGGTCTTGCCTTCGTACGTGCCCTTGGCCATGATATGGAGGATGGCCTTGAGCGGCGGGCAGGCGGATTCCACGCTGCCGTCCTCGAAGTAGAATTGGGCCGATGTCCTTTGGGTGTCGACGATGTTCTCCACGCCGTCGACGAAATGCGACCGCCCCTGCAGCTCCGGTTCCAGCATGTCCTCGGGGAAGACGGCGAGCGGATCGGAGAAGATGCGACCCAGATAGGCGTGGACGAAACGCGTGTTGATGCGGAAGCCCAGGCGGCCGGCGGGAACGATCCTGCCCTTGTAGTTGAAGTCCCCGACGCGGGACAGGTAACCGCCGCGTATCAGCTTCTCGGCATCGCGCTCCTCCGAAGTCATCCGGCACCAGACCTCGGGGATGAGCAGGCTCATGTCGTGATCGACGCGGTAGTTGCCGCCGATATGGCCGGCGGGCGTCGAGAAGACCTTGAGCCCGGTCAATATGAAGGAGACGAGCGCGGCGTTGAGATCCGCCGTGGGCCAAAGGGCGTTGAAGGGCCCCTTGGTGAGCGCGCCTTCGGATCCGGCGCCCGTGGTCGAGGGCGATTTGCCGGTGGGGCTGGCGATGAAGTCCATGAAGGCTTCCGGCAGCTCCTGGTAATGCAGGGGATTGTAGACCGCCAGGGGACGGATGCCCGGCTCCGGGGGATTGTTCCGACGGCCGATGAGCACGGCGTTCACGGGACTGAGGACCGGTTCCGCGGCGTTCAGTTTGCGGCGCAGGCGCATGCCCATCTGGGCGATATGCACGCCGAAGGGATCCACGAGGTCGGGGCGGTTCTGGAGGTAGCGCACGTTGGCGCTGGGTTTGCCGTCGATCAGGCGCGGGCGCGCGGAGCAGACGAAGTAGCCGGTATCCATGGACGCGGCCCTCTCGATCGCCTGGCGCATGGGCGGGGTGAATCGCGTGACCATGATGGCGTCGTCGAGGAGGTCGCGCGCATCGCCGGTGGTAAGCGGCTCGTAATTGGACATGAAATTGTTGGTGGCCGCGAGATCCTTCTCCGCCTGGCGGTCGAGGCCCGGATGGACCGCGTCGTCCGGGCGCTGGAAGAGCCGGTACTCGCAGTTCTGGACGAACTTGCGCGAATAGGGGATGGCTGCCAGGCCCTTGGCCGGCTTCGCGACTTTGGCGTCCTTCGGATCCTTGAGCGCCTCGATTTCGCCCTCGATGGGCAGGCCGTCCTGCACCGGTAACACGGCGGATACGGTGATGTCGTCTTCAATCTGGAGCTTGTGGGCCGGGACAAAGTCAGTGCGCAGGCGGAACACGCGCCAGCTCCCGGTCTCGTCGATGCCCACCTTGAGGTAGCTGGAGACCAGCTTGCGGTGGTTGAAGCTCAGCTCATGGCCGGGGCGGCCGTCCACGACGTCCACGGAGAAGTGCGAACGGATGTCCTGGCCCCATTCGGGACGGTAGAAGCGCTTGATGGTGAAGATCAGGGAACGCACGTGCGGGGGCATGTTCTTGAGCCAGCGGTTGTACTCGTCGGTATATTCGGCGGAAGGGGTCAGGAGACGGACGACCGATCCCAACGAACGGGTCGGGCTCAGGATTTCGCGGGAGGACTTGGTCTTGCTCTTGGGCGCGATGCGGAAGCGCGCGAAGAAATCCCGGTCCAGGGCCTTTTCGGCCGCATCGAAATCCTTCTTGAAGTCCTGGATGTAGAAGGCGCGATACAGGATGGAGTCCGCGATGGACTTGGAGATCTCGCTCTTGCCGCCGCCCGAGACCGTGCAGGGCTTATGGCAGAGCAGGCCCTCCGCCACGGTCCCGATGAGCCGCCAGGTGGGCGCGTCGGGATGCTTCTCCATATGGACCTTGTATCCGCTGGGATAGACGTAGACGTGCCCGGGCAGGAGCCGCAGGGAGCGTTGCTTGCCGTCCTTCTTCCAGAGGATTTTCTGATCGAGCAGGAATATCTCCGCGTCCTCCGGCAGGTAGATGAGGTGCGGGAATTTCTTGTCCCGGCCGTAACCGTCCGCATGCGCGGACATCGCATCGCCCAGAAGGCTCCGGACCTGCTTGAAGGAATGCCCGCGATGGCGGATATAGGAGGCATTGTGCTGGGTGAAATCGCCCAAGGTATAGCTCGGGAAGATCAGCGCGCCGCCCGCATGCTCCTCTTCGCTGCCGCCGGTCAGGTTGCAGGCGAAGCCCATCATGGTCTTCACTTCCTTCTTGCAGTAGCCGAAGTAGTTGTCGGCGAGGATGGTCAGGATCACGCCGTCGGCGGTGCGGAAGGTGGCCTTGAAGGCCTTGCCGCCGTTGTAGAGCTCTTCCGGATCGGTCCAGCACATGCCGTCGCGCTTGTGCGCGGCCGTGGCCTCGGAGACATTGGGCAGGCCCAGATCCTTCTTGCGCAGGCGGTTGAGGTGCGGCGCCAGGATGACGCAGCCGGTGACGCCGGAGAAGTGCTCGGGATCGAGGCCGGCATCGTTCTCGGGCAGGTAGGGATCGCCGGCATTGCCGAAGATGGATTCGACGAAGTCCAGGTTGGACACCAAGCTGGCCGGGGCGAAGAAACGGATTTCCATGTCGCGGTAGGCTTGGACGCCGGGCACTTCCGGGCTCACGAGCGGGCGGATGAAAAGGGAGGTGAACACGCGCGCCGGTTTTTTGGAGCCATGCGTGAACGGCAGCTCCAGCAGGTTGGCGGGCGGATGGAAGGCATGCCAGATGAGGCGTGCGAAGGCCTGCTTGGGCACGGAAATCTTGTCGGCGGGAATGGGCAGGCCGCCCTCCCCCACATGGAAGGTACCCTTGGTGGTACGTCGGTCGGTGGCGGGATTGTGCAGCACGCCTTGGGCGGTGCGATAGGACTTGACGCAATCCGACGAGAAGCTGTCGCCATGGGCCGGCAGGGACATGGTGCGGGCCAGGCCGTGGAAATCCATATGCAGGGTCTTGAGAGGGAGCTCCAGTTTTCCCGGCAGGCTCACCTCGCCGAAGTTCGCGTCCAGGAAGGCCTGGATGCGGCTGTCCAGCGGGCAGAGCGGCTGGGGGTAACTCCGGAATTTCTCCTGGATCTTGCGGATGAGATCGGCGGTATGCGCGGAGAAGTCCGGCAGGTGGCCATTGGCGGGGGGCTCCAGCCCGGTGGCCATCATCTTGAGGCGGATGACCGGGAGGATCTCCTCCGGATCCGGTGATTGGGAGGCTCCGTTCTCGAAGCCAAGCCTGGTGCGGGTATTCGTCCCGTTCATATTCTCTCCGTCTCCCCTAAGAT
>DAINDC010000397.1:0-3577 GCA_036732085.1 Fibrobacterota bacterium
CCCTTGGGTACCGGCCTATCGAACGGCGGGCATATCGTCGCGATCAAATCCACATCGGCCGGGCTTTTCGTCGGCGGGAATTTCACCTCCATCGGCGATGTCCCGGTCGATAACGTGGCGCTCTGGAACGGCATGGCCTGGTCCGCGTTGAGCGGCGGATCCCCGGACTGGATCACGGCCATGGAATGGGACGGCGCATCCCTGATTGTCGGGACCGTCGCCTATGATGTCAACGCCAAATCCATCGTCCATATTTCCAGATGGCGGAACGGGACCTGGTCCAATGTGGGTGATTCGCTGACGGAGAGGTTTGCGGGCGGTATGATAAATGATATCCGCATGCACGGCGCCGATATCCTGGTGGCCGGAAGCTTCAAGACCCTCGGTGACAAGCCCGTGAACGGCGTGGCGCAATGGAACGGAAGCGCCTGGTTACCCATGTCGGACGGGTTCGCCGGGACCGTGCAAGGGTTCGCGCTGACAGCCCACGAAGTCTTCGCGGGTGGGCGATTCACCTCCACGGCCTCCGGCGCCACGGTGAACTCGATCGCGCACTGGACGGGCACAGCCTGGGAACCACTGGGCAGCGGGCTGACCAGCGTCGGCACTACGGCGTTGGTCAACTCCCTGGCCGCCCTGGGCGACGATTTCTTCGCCTGCGGGGCCATCAACTATGCGGGCGGGAAGCCTTCCCGAATCATGGCGGAGTGGACCCGGGCGCCGCAATTGGGAGTGGACCCGGGCGCCGCAATTGGGAGTGGTACGGAAATCACAAGCCCATCCGGTCGCTGAAGCGTCGGGACGAACTCGGCTCCTGTCGAACGGGACCATGGCGGTAAAAGGGATGGAAGGTCCGGCCGGGCTTTACATCCATGACTTCCTGGGGCGAAGGGTTGCCCAGATAAAAGGGATCTTAGGCGCAATGTGGAAGGCTGGCCCCGGCAGGGCGCTCCACTTTACCGCCTTTGCTATTATTCCAGGATGCATTGGATAAACCTCCTCAGCTTCTGGTTGCGAGGCCACCTCTCGCAAATCGCATTCAGCCTCACGGCCATGATCCTTGTCGTGGGCGGGCCATATATCAACGCGGGGGCGAAAAACCTCAGCCAGCATTTCCATTGGTTGGTACGGTATGCCCTCTTCGTACTGCTGACCACGGTGGGTTATGGCTTGATCGCGAATTTCGGATTGCTGCATATGCGCGAATTCCTAATCCGGATGACCAGCGGCCAATTGGTATTCGCGGTCTTGTCCGCGCATCTGGTCCTGGCCTGGCTGCTGAAGCGCGACAAGGCCATCTGAACCGCCCTTGAGTAGGCCGGCCTGCCATGGACGAGCATAGGCGCACGCCGTGCTAGGCGCCTTCCGGGCATTTTTCATTATCCCTTTCGACCAACCCCGAGAGATAATTCGACAGGCTGTCCATCGCGAGGTCGACGGCGGAATCGGCCCGGTCCTTTCTCGGCTTGCAGGCCTCGCGTAGGCGCACGGATCGGGAATCCACCTGCATGGACAAGGTGCGGCTGCCTTCGCAGGCATAATCGGAGTCGTCCGCCGTGGGCCGCATCTTGAACAGGCCATCCCTTTTCAACAGGGCGAGGATGTCCGCATCGGTCAAATCCCGGGACTGGCAGACGGGCGCCTGACCTTCGCCCTCGATCGAGATCTTGAAGAGCCGGTTGTTCTGAAGGGATATCTCGCTGCGCCGGGCATGCGGTCCCAGGAAATTATAATGGATGGTAACATCCGGGCTACCGGAGGATCCGATGCAAATATCCGCGCTCAACCCGATCAGGAAAAGGGTCAGGGCTTTCCACATGGCCGCCTCCCGCGACAAGAATGAAAATAAGGAGTTGCGAGTCGGGATGAAAGCGGAATCCGCGGATTGGCGGTAGGTGGTGAATAGCGACAGGTCCAAGCCGATTGCGCAAAGGCGGCCGTAAGCGAACCGGCCAGCAGAAATCCCGGAATCAACGGCTGCAATCATCCCATGGGCGGCACCCAATTTATACCCGCAAGCGATTCTCGGGACGATGAATCCGGGAATTGCTAATCTTATTACTGCTCATACCGTTCACCTTTCGCGCCTAGGCGGAGTCTAATGCGGAGTCCCATGGAGAGCCGAATGAATCGAACGATTCCGATTCCCAGCCGTCGTTCCTTTTTACGGGGGTCCTTCCGGATGCGTTCCTGCATGTCCGCATGGGCGGCCGTGGTTTCGACTTGCATTCTCGCGCAGGCCCGTGCCGGCGGCGGCCACAGCTACCATTCCAGCGGCGGCTCTTCTTCCCATTCCTCCGGCGGCGGCGGTATGGGTTTCCATTCCTACGGGACTGGATATTCCTCGGGCGGCGGATCCGGATCCTTGGCGGACCTCATCGTCCTGATCCTCATCGTACTGGTAGTGTTCTATCTCTGGAAAAAGGTCAGCGGCCAGAAACAATCGAACCGCTTCCTGGGCACTATCGATCCCGATCTGCAATCCGGATTGAGAAGGAAGCCGCCGGAAGGTTCGCCGGGCGCATTGGCGCTGCAAGGCAAGCTCGCGAAGGCTTTCGTCGACATCCAGAAGGCCTGGGACGGCGGGAAAATGGATCCGGTGCGCGCCATCCTGTCCGATGGCGTTTATCATCGCTTCCAAATCCAGTTGGAGATGAATCGACTGCAGGGCATCCGCAACAAGGTGGAAATGCCCACCTTGCTCGACTCGCGGATCCTCAGCGAAGATAGGTTCGGCCGCTACCTCTCCATTGATTTCCTCATTCGCGGACGCGTGGTCGACAGCGATATCCGTATCAGCGATGGGTCCTTGGTCTCGGGCGGGAGCACCACGGTCTTCGAGGAGGTCTGGTCCTTCACGCGCCTCGCGGATGCGCCCGTGCAGGAGGCCTTGCAGACGCTCGCCAATTGCCCCAAATGTGCGGCCCCGCTGTCCGATGCCGGCGGTAGCCGCTGCGGGCATTGCGGCGCGGTCCTGAATTCGGGGGCCTACGATTGGGTCCTCGCGGAGATCACCCAGGCCGAGGAATGGTCCGCCGGCGACAGGGGTAACATCGGCGACAGGGGTAACTTGCAGGTTTACTATGCGGCCTTGCCGGCCGTACCCGGCGCCGACGCCAAGGCCTGGCTCTCGCCGCAGGAGCTGGAGGATCGCGCATCCGTGGTTTTCATCCGCTATCAAAGCGCCTTGCATCAGGGCCGCCTCTCCGCCTTGAACATGTTCGCGACGCCGGAATTGCTCAAGACCTTGGGCGGAGCGGGCGCCGAGCGGCCGCAGTATGGCCTGGCGGTGGGCGCGGTGGATCTCCAGGGTTTCGCGGAATCGCAAGGGCTGGTGAAAGCCTGGATCCGGGTCAAGTTTTCCGCTTCGGATAATCCCGGGAGGGAGGGGCGCTTCCAGGAGCGGGTCCTGGTTTTCTGCAAGGCCATCGACGCCGGGAATGGCAAGGGCGATCTGAGCTGCATGACCTGCCCCAATTGCGGCGGCCCCATCGGGACATCCGATCAGGCGAAATGCGCCTATTGCGACAATGTGCTCTCCAGCCCCGCGGCCAACTGGGTCCTCTGCGACTATGGG
>DAINDC010000397.1:3587-4919 GCA_036732085.1 Fibrobacterota bacterium
GGAGCATGGCCTTGCTTTCCCAACTGCCGACGGCGCGTTCTGGCTCCGTATCCATGGCCCGCTCGGCCCCAAGCGAGAGCTCCGCGAGGTCGGATATCTCGGTGCAGATCCGGATCCTTTCCGCCATCGTCGTGGCGGCCTTGGAAGACGGCCACATCACCGAAGCGGAGGAAACCACCATCCGCGAATTCGCCCGGCATTTCGGACTGGGACCGATATTTGTGGACATGCTCTTGCGGAAAGCGAAGGAGAATCCGACCGCCTTGGCGGAAACCTTGGACCCGCCCGTGGCCGTGAAATGGTTGAATAACTTCGTCCTCGTCGCCGCCGCCGATGGCCGCATTACCCCGGAAGAAGAGGCTTTGTTAATTTCCTTTGCGCGGCGTCATGGGATCGATGAGAAACAGGTGCGCTTCGCTTTGAAGGCGGCGCTCATGATCAACGCTTGATCTTAAACTTGATATTTGGGTTGGAATAAAAGGAGACGATCATGGGAATATTCGACAGCATCAAAGGGCAGTTGATTGACATCATCGAATGGACGAGCCCGGATCCGGAAAACCTGGCCCACCGTTTCGATCGCCGCGACAATGAAATCAAGATGGGCGCCAAGCTCGTGGTGCGCGAAGGCCAGGCCGCGGTCTTCATCAATGAGGGCAGCCTCGCGGATGTCTTCAAGCCGGGCACCTACACTCTTTCGACCCAGAACCTGCCGGTCCTGTCGGACCTGCGCGGCTGGAAGTACGGCTTCAACTCGCCGTTCAAGGCCGAAGTCTATTTCATCAATTGCATCACCGTCTCCAACCGAAAATGGGGGACGCCCAATCCCCTCATGCTGCGCGACAAGGAATTGGGCGTGGTCCGCCTGCGCGCCTTCGGGGCCTTCGCCTATGCCGTGGAGGACGCCGGCAAGTTCTTCAAGGCCTCGGTCGGGACCTTGGCCCAGGTGCATACCCAGGATCTGGAGACCCAGTTGAAGGCTTTGATCGTCAGCGCCTTTTCCGATACCTTGGGCGAGGCGCAAATCTCCGCCTTCGATCTGGCCGCGAAATACTCCGAGCTCGCGGCCCTGACGGATACAGCCCTGATCGAAAAATTCTCCTACTATGGTTTGCGGATCAAGCAATTCGTCCTCGAGAATATTTCCCTGCCTCCGGAAGTGGAAGCGCTCATCGACAAGCGCAGCGGCATGGGCGTGGTCGGCGATATGGACAAGTACCTGAAGTTCAACGTGGCCGACAAGGCGGGCGAAGCGATTTCCCAGGGTGGCGGCGGTTTGGCGGGAACCTTGGCCGGGGCGGGGCTGGGACTGGCCTTGGGCGGACAGATTGC